>JBHHUB010000176.1:0-8280 GCA_046753625.1 Phycisphaerae bacterium
CGCGGTGCGAGGGTTTGTAGGGGGCGGCCGACCTCCCGATGAAACCAACGCGCCAATCCCTTCGACGCCAGCAAGACCATCACCAGCATCACGACGCCCGAAAAGACCGACTGGCCCAAGGCGGCGACAAAGATCGACTCGACGGCGAATAAAATGATGACCTCTCGGGTATCGTTCGAGGACGCGGGCGGCAAGGACGTGATGGCGCCCCATAGGTACCCGGAGCCGTTGGCGACGCGCGTGTTCGTTGAGGTGACGGGTGCGTCTTCCCGCAGGATCCGACGGGCGGCCCGGTCGTTCTCGCTGGTGTTGGGGTAGAGCGCTTCCAGGTAGGGGACTTGCCCTTTGAACCGTGGACCAAGCTTGCCCACCGCCCGTACTTCGGGAAAGTCTCTCAAGAGTCGCGAGATCGCAGGGGTTAGATTGTGCTCGCCGTCCGGTTTGAGCGCGGCCGTGACCAGTCGGGCTTTCTCTTCGATCAAACGTCCCATCTGGCGATGCAGCGCGCTGTAGCATGTGGCCCACGTCGTCAGTGTGGCCACCAGCGCCACGAGGCCCAGACATAGCGTGGTGGCGCGGAGAAAGGCCTGTTCGATGCGTACTTGGTTCGGGTTGGACACGGTTGCGATAACTTCTTTCTTGTTTCGCTGAATGGTTGGCGACGACCTCCAAGTGTGGGGGGTGGACAGCCCCGCAGCACGTCCATGCCGCCCGCGCGCCGACGTTCGTCGCGAGCGCCTGCGCGGCCGATGCCCGCGGCTCGGTGAAGGGGCGCATCCGCTTACGGACTCGGTGGTGGCGACCGATGTACTTTCCCCAAAGGTACGATTCAGCCTCGCACGCCTGGGCGGTGCGCAACTTGGAGTGGGAGGGGTTCCGGTAAGAACGGCACGTTCGATGGTGGCGCATGTTCGAACGGAAGAACCCCGTTGCGCTCATTTCATTTCGGACGCATGGTCCAGGGCGTGATCGGACATGTTGGCCGGCCTAGCGGCCCTGGTATACGGCACAGGTTTTGGGTGTTTCCCAAACGCGCACGGTCTCTAGGGTGGCCGGGTGGAGTGGGTCCACCAGCCGATTCCAGATGACTCGCGCGATGTTTTCGACGCTTGGGTTCAGATCGTGGAATTCCTCGCAATCGAGATTGAGGTGCTTGTGATCGAAGTAATCCACTACCGACGCGCGAACGATCTTGTCGAAGCCAGGCAGCTCGATCAAGGTGCCGGTGGCGGTGTCCGGCGTGCCGGCGATGGTCACATCGAGCACGTAGTTGTGGCCGTGGCCGTTGGGATGGGCGCACTTTCCGAAGACACGGCGGTTTTCGGCCTCCGTTAGAGATGCGCAATACAAGCGGTGCGCGGCAGAGAACTCGAACGACTGGGTGAGGTGAATCACGGCTGTCTCTCCTTCGAGAACATGTATCTGGAGGAAGGGTGAAAGGAACAAGCGCAGCTTCGCCAGTCGAACGCCCTCAGGGATGAAGGTTTGGGCCGCTTGGAAGGAGCCGATCAGTGCGGAACCGATGCACGCTACCGTCGCGGAGCCGCGCAGTTCGTCCTGCGTGCAGTGGGGGATCACCCGTTTCAGGAGCAGCGTGTCGAGCTCGGCGATGTTGCAGAGGAATCCGGTTTGGGGATCGATGGTACCTTCCACCTCCACAACCATGCGCCGAAACGGACCGGCACAGCCGCCGACCGCCGTGCCGGACCACGTATTGGATACGGCGGCGCCGTCATCGTTGTTGCCTGCAAAGAACCGTACTTCTCGCGAAAGCCTCATGGCGTCATTGTAGCCAGTCGTGTGCGAATTCATAATCCAAGACCCCAGCGCGGACGATGGGTGTTCCGTGACATTTTCGGCACCATGCGTACGCCGAATCAGAGCCGCGGGCGCCAGCCCGCGGACCTGCCACCGTCACAGACCACAGGCGCCGATCGGGTCACACCTCAGGCGGCGGGCGCGGGGTCAATCCTCATGGGAAACCTCGCGAGCTCGCTTGAGGCTCGGGTCGTCGATGCCCAACAGGATTTTGGCGATGTGCAGCGACATGGTTTTTACGTCGGCTTGTTCCAGGTTTGCGAGTATGGCGACAGCGATTCGATCCTCGGGGAGGATGAGGAGGAAGGAGCTTACCTGCGGCTGCCAGCCGCCGTGCCCGACGATTTTTCTGCCTGCCCACGTACGCACAAAGCAACCAAGACCGTAGTGTGTGCCATAGCCGCCGGCCGTCTTGTATTCGGTCATCATCAGGTCGCGCAGCGGGGCATCTACGAGCCGGCCCGATTGCCAGGCGATCGCCAGCTTGGCCAGATCCTCCGCTGTGGCGACGATTCCTTCGGCGGGTAGGAGGAGGCTCGAATCTACGAAGCGTGCATTGCTTACAGAGCCATCCTTCCGGCGTACATACCCGCGGGCGCGTCGGGGTATGATTCTGGTTGGATCGTCGACGTCTGCGGCGTCCATCGAGGCGGGGCCGAAGACGTGCTGCTTGAGGTAGTCACGAAAACCTAGCCCGCTGACGCGCTCGACGATCAGTCCGAGCAACGTGTACGCCAGCGGCGTATACAGGAATCGTTGTCCCGGCGGAGCGATGAGGGGATCGTCCTTGAACGGATCGAGGGCATCGACAAGCCGGGCGTAGCGTTTCGAGTTGAACAGTTCCTCGCTGCTTTTGATCGGCCGGATGCCCGAAAGGTGCGCGAGGATGTGCTCTACGGTTATGCGATGCCCCTTGTTCGGAAGCTCGGGTACGAAATCGCGCACCGAGGTGTTCAGAGCGATCTTGCCTTGTTGTACAAGTTGCATCACACAGATGGCGGTAACCAGGCGCGAAATCGAGGCGATCCGGTAGACGGTTTGGGGGGTCGCGGGAACGGCATTTTCCAGGTCTGACAGGCCGAACGCGCGGGACCAGACTACCGAATGGTCGATGGCGATGGCTAGGGAGAGCCCGGGGATGGCCTGTTCTTTCTGCTGCGCTTCGACATAAGCGCGGATTCGTGCTCCGCGGGCGGATTCTTCAAACCTCGCGTCGATGTCCGCCTGCGAGACCGCCGGCGCCGCCGGCAACGATGCCATCAAGTAAAGGCTGCTCCAGAGCATCTCATCTCCCATCCCATTCGGTTTTCGCCAACGCACCCATGGCGGCGCACACCGCGACGGCGGCCGTTTCCGTCCGTAAGATCGTAGGCCCCAACGTGACGCTGCCATACCCCCCTCGCCGAAGTTCTTCCTTCTCCAGGTCCGTCCAGCCGCCCTCCGGGCCGATCAGCACCAGGATGTCGGGCCGATTGGCATCGTTGGATAGGAACTCCGAGAATGTTGCGCCCCCGGCGCCGGTATCGGCAAACGCTCTGCGCGCGTTGGTTTGCCCGCGCTGAATCGCTTGTTGCACGGTCGCGGGGGGCTCGATTGCCGGAATCCAGTATCTTTGGGATTGCTTCGCCGCCTCGACCGCCCGGCGCCGCCAGCGGTCGAGGGTTCTGGGGCCCGGCTTGGCCACCGTACGTTCTGAAATGAGTGGCCAGATGGCCGCAACGCCCAACTCCGTGCATTTTTCGACCAGGTAACCTTGCCGGTGCGCCTTGGGAAACGCAACCGCCAGCATCAATCGCCAGGGGACATCGTAGCCCGATGCTTCGTGAATCTTGGCCACGCTTGCCCGAAGCGTATCCCGTTTGGCATGGGCAACTACCCCGGCGGCGTGGCGGCCCTTGCCATCGAAAAGATGGACGGCATCCCCGACGCCGAGGCGAAGGGCTGTGGTGGCGTGGTGCGCCTCTACGGCTGGAAGGACTACTTCGCCCAACTGCAAATCGGGACAATAGAGCCTGCAGGTTCGCATGGCTCTGGATTATCAGCGGGCTACTCGCTGGGGCAACCTCACGTCGGCCCGATCTTCGACCGATAACCCGAGTGACGATGGAATCGCCCTGCGCCGGCCGATCGCGCGGGCCATTTGGGGCGCGCAGGCAGCACCGGAAGTTGAGCACCATGACCAGCCAAGATCAACCGGATTTGCCCAAGAACGACGGCGAGGCGGGCTCCGACGAGTTGGCTGAGCTTGACGTCGATGCGCTGCTCGATCAGGCGTCGTCGTTGGCGGAGGAAATCAGCAGCGAGGTGGGCGAATCGGCGGATCAACCTGATAACGCGTCCGTCGAGACCGCGGTGGATACCGCGGCAACCCCCGAGGCGGAGCCGGCTGAGGGGGACGTGGGTTCCCATGAGCAGGCCGAAGTCGATGCCGATGACGTTCCAACGGACACGGATCAGGTCGAGGCCAAGCTGGACAGCCTGCAATGCGCCGTAGATGCGTTGGATGTGGCGGTGTCGGATGCGGCTGAGGACGCCACGGATGACCTTGCCGCTCCGGATGACGAAGGCGCTGCGCCAAGTGATGCCGCCGGTGAATCCGACGACACGCCTGTCGGTGATGGTGACACGTCTGCCGGTGACGAGGAATCCACCGACTTGGGCCCATCCGAGTTGGATCTGGCGGCCGTGGCGAGCGATTTGGGGCTGGACACCGATGGCGGGGGGGAGCCGGCTGCCGCATCTGCCCCACCGGCCGAGCTTTCCGCCGAGGAGCTCGCGTCGGGCACTCCTCCTGAATCCACGAGGGAGGACGGGACGGCTCCAGAAGCATCCGATGGACGTTCTGGGGGGCGGCTGGCGCCGCTGTTCGGCGTTTTGAAAAAGGTTGAGCCGCTGGCCCTGCGCGTTGCGACCTTGTGTGCCTTCGTTCTGGAGATGCTCGACCGGCCGCTCGGCCGGATCGGCAACGGTATCCGCTCCATTCTTGGCTTGTCGGCAATCGCGACTACAGCCACGGCGATCATTGTATTCGTCGTTTCCTTCCTATAATCTGGGGACGGACGGGCTGCCCGGGGAGTTGGCCCATGGTCCGGTTGGAGTCGATGAGTTGTCCGACGAAAGCACTAATCCAGTGTGCAAGCGCACTTGCCGTCCGCTTCGTGCGGCGATCATCGCGCTGATACGCGGTTATCAGTGTTGCATGCGGCCGCTGCTGATCGGCATGTGCAAGTTCCATCCCACATGCAGCGAGTACGCCGTCGAGGCGGTCCACGCGCATGGGGTCGCGCGCGGGCTTCGCCTGGCGATGGGGCGTATTCTGCGTTGCCATCCTTTTGGACCGGGCGGATTGGATCCGGTTCCGCCCGACGCCCCGCCCGAGAAATAGTCGCAGTTTTCCGCTTGCCGGCTCGATAATCCTGATGAACAACGCGCGGATCGACGACACCTCGCCAGGTTGGATCCGCTGACCTACGCGCACCGGGACCGACAAGCCGACCATGCCAACGCAGCCTGGAATCCATTGCCGCTCTCAGGAGCATCGGTGCCCCGATGGTTCCGGGGGCTCGCCGTCTCGTACCGGGGCGATGGCTTCCGATCTCACCATGGCCGATGGACTGGCGGATGGCGCACACCCTGAGCCGAGCGCCTACGAAGCGCTGGTTCGGCGGATTCTTCCCCGATTGCTACCGCGGTTTGAGTCGATGCCCTGCTTGGGGGGCGATCTGGAGCATTGGATCGGCGCGGCCACCGATCTGGATGGGCCGAACGCGGCGCTGTCCGCCGCCCTGGCGATGATCTGCACGGACGCGCCCAGGAGCCGAAGCGACTCCGCGTTTGTCCCGGTGCGGGTTCACGCAGCGTTGACGACGTGGCAGTTGCGGCTGCGCGTCGACGGCAGGCCACGTTCGAGCCGTCTTCTTTATGATCCCTCGTTGCTTTTCGGCGCCCACCTGGTCGTAACCATCCTGACCGAGGCGTCTCGGTATCAGAACGCGTCCTTGCTCGGTGATCTCAGGGCGCATCTTTCCTGGCTTGCGACGAGACGTTTTGTGAATGCCCGGCACGAGATTCAGTGCGCGGCGATTCTGGTCCACGGCGCGCTGCTGTTTCGGGATCGTGCCATGCTGGACACCGGCCGAACGCGCCTCGTTCGATCTCTGGAGGATATGAATCGGTTGCCGGGAATGGGGGATGGGCGCGATCCCGACGTTGGAGAACTATGCCATATCGTTGACGCCATCGCCCCATTGTACCGCGTGCATGGTTGGCCGGAGTTGCATCGCCCGCTTGAGCTGGCGTTGGGTGTACTCGGACGACTCGTCCATCCGGATGGGCGGATTCCCCACGCAACTCGGTTCCCAGCCGGCCTTTGCTGTAGCCCGTGGGGTCCGGAGCTCCTTGCCGAACGCTTTCCCGCTGCCGCTGCACTCGCCCGACTTTGCCGCGAGCATTGCCGCGAACTGCTTGCCGGGGGCGTGGCACGCTGGAGCGATCGGCAGTCAGCCAAGTGGGCGCCCACGCTGGCGTTGGCGGCGCTGCACGCGCCGGTAGACCAACCGCGGAGGCGGCCGCTGCCGGCCGATTCGCAAGGCTGCGGCACGATCGAGGAGGCGGGCGTGGTCACGTTCGGTAACGAATCGTTCCATGCGGAAATCCACATCCGTTGCGGCGGCACATTGCACGTCACCTGGAGGGACAGCAGGGCGGCATTGACCGACAAGGGCTTGTTGTTGGTCCATGGGAGTAAGGTACGCGCACCGGTCGGGTGTGGTGGTCGGACGCGATGTTCGGTGGCGTCGGCGACGGTGGACGTTTTCGGCACCTTGCGTCGGTCGACGCATCATGGGAGGCGGTATCGCGCGTTGCTGATCGGCGGCCAGAGAATGCTCCGGAAGCTGGGGGCGGCGGCGCTGGGCCGTGTTGTTTTCGGGTCTGAGGTCATGATGCGGTTGCGGCGCCGACTTTCTCCGGATCGCTATTGGCGGGAAATCCGACTCGGCGACGATTGGGTCAGCATTCGGGATGTGATTCGCTCACGCCAGCGTTTCGATGCCGTTATTGTTCGAGCCGCGGGTCGGACCGGTGCTTCGGCCGTGCCGGATGTATCTGTGGATCAGGCTTGTCCGATCTCACTCGGTGCTCCGTGCGGATGTCGGGTTGTGATCACGCGGGTGTACAAGCACGGGGCGTTGGTTGAGTGTTCGAGCTCGGTGGATCCTCCCAGGCGAATCTTCAAACCCAAGCGGGCGCACCCGGAGCAAACGACCGCGGTTTGAAGCCAGGCGGCTGCCAGGGTCTGGCATGCGCATCCTCCGTCGCAGAGCACAGCGCGCGTGGCTTGCCTTCAGCGATCGGGAATCAATGGGCGGAGGACACGCGCTCGGACGCTTGGAAGAGGAGGTTGCTGGGGTCGCCGCGACCCGGGCGATACCGGGCGATGAGCTTGCGGATCCGCGGCTGGTCGGGATTCAACTCGAGCGATCGATGCCAGTGTTCCAGGGCCGCGCTGCGCAGGTCGGTCCTGGATGGCTCTTCAAGAAAACGCAGCATTTGGATCGAGCCCAAGCCGGAGTGCGATTTCGGCAGATTGGGGTCGCAGGCGAGGGCGAGTGAATAGGCCTTCCGCGCTGCCACGAAATCACGGCCGCGGAAGAGGGTATACCCCAAGGCCTCGTGGGCCACGGCCAGATTCGGATCCATGGCGATGGCTTGCTCCAAAGCCGCCTTGGCCATGCGTATCCGGTCCTGATTCATATAGGTTCGCGCCAGGTTCACCAAAACGAGTGGCTGATGGCTATCCCGTTCCAGCGCGTCCTTGTAGGCCCGTATGGCTTCGTAGTACTTCTTCTGCCGATCCAAGACGACCCCGAGGTTGACGAACGAGTTGGGTTGCGTGGGGTCGATTTCGATGGCTCGGCGGAACTGTCCGACGGCCTGATACAATTCGCCGGTTTGCTCATAGCAGACGCCGAGGTTCATGTGGGCGTCGAAATTCTCCGGCTCCAGGTCGATGGCGTGGAGGTACGCTCCGATGGCCTCGGTGATTCGGCTCGTGAAGTAGTACAGTTGCGCCAGGTTGATCGTGTCTGCGAAGGAGAAGGGGTTCTGTTGAAGCGCGTCGACGAAGGCGTCGATCGCCCGTTCATACGATCCCATTTCGCGGTAAACCCCACCGAGCTTCGAATGGGCGACGGCCATCTGCGGGGCCAATTCGGCGGCGGCTTGGAACCGTTCCAACGCCGCCTGGAGATCATGCTCGCGCAAAAGGCGGTCCCCAACATTGATATGGTGCTTGGCCCGGATCGTTTTCACGGTCCGGCATCCGGCCGAAAGGAACAGCAGCGCCGCGCAAACCGAGGCGACCACGCGCGACATCTTCCGAGAACCGGCCCGACTGCGAAGGATGGATGTTGGATGATGTACATTCATGTCCAGGTCACCGCTTTGGAAAAGGCTATCCTC
>JBHHUB010000177.1:0-8239 GCA_046753625.1 Phycisphaerae bacterium
ACCGCCGACGTCCAGCTTGGGAAGCTGGCATTCTACCACTGAATTACGCCCGCAAAGTGCTGCAAATAAATCATTTATGTGTTCTTGCCGCAACCGCTAAGTTGCCAAATATGGGCCTCAAACCGCCCATTTTCACGGTTAAGTTGCCAAGTACCTGATGCGTCGCACCCAAGCATCCGATACCGTCTGTTCATGGCAACAAACAGGCGTTTGGCAAAAGGGCGACGCATAGCAAAGCTCTCCGAGAATACCGAGGGGCCAAAGGGTAGGTACTACGCTTCCTACCGCGATGCCGACGGCAAATGTCAACGGCGACGGTTCAGCCGGGATCGCAATGAATCCGAGCAGGAGTACCGCCGCTGGGTCATCGAAAACTACGATGACGCTGCCGACATCGTAATCCGAGACGGGTCGGGCTTCAAGGGCGATCAGGTGCAAACGCTGCTCCACATCGCCAACGCCTTCATCAAGCACGACGAGGGTAGGGTACGACCCGACGGCTCAGCTCGGAAGAAGGGAACCGTCTCCCTGCGCGTCTTCGACGACAACCGCCGCCAAGTCGTCAGCATCCTCGATTGGGCAGAGAAGCGTTTTGGCGACCGCCTAAAGTCGAAGTCCTTCTCCGACCTGTTCACCGAGACCGAGTACGAGGCCATGATGATGAGCTTCGCCAACCGTCTCAGCGCGTCGCAGGTGAACAAGCAGCGGCAGCGGTTTTGGAAGATGGCCGACTTTGCCAAACGCCGCCCGTTTCAGGTGCGATTGTCGTTCGGGCCGAATGATGTTCAACAGTTCGGTGGTGTCGAGAATAACCGCACGCGAAGAATCCCTACAGTCAAGATGATTCAGACTATTCTCAAAGCGGCGCGCGAACGCGAGCGATTGTGGATTTGGCTCGGCATTGGTTTGGGGTTCGGCAACGACGACCTCGCCCGCGCCTGATGCGAGCTTCCCTGATGGCCTCCAGATTCCGCTGCGCCTAGTCACTCCTTCGACGAGCACGGCCCGCCGAATCTCTGTCCATTGGTTCATATCCGTATACACCCATCTGGCCCTCGCTGACTCTGTGCTCAATCGAAACCTCACAGGATTCAATTGTGCCAAATTCCCAGCCAGGGCGACCAGGGGCGCTACGGTTTTCAACCGACCATCGGTACCGCCAAAGCGCTACGGTTTTCAACCGCCGTTCACATCAAGCTTTGAGCCAGCCCGGACGCCATGCTGTTGACGCCCTAGCACTGTGCCCATGAGAGCGCTGAGCCAGATCGGGTTCATGGCGGGCCTTCACCGTGTTTTTCATCAGCTTCCCGACGAGCGGTGACGGTTGTTTGGCCTGCCTCCACAATTTGGCGCACGCTCCCATCGCCCAGCGAATAGACCAGCGGCGCCACGGTAATTCCTGCGTACGTCTCTCGCAGCCGCTGTGCCTCCAGCCAGACAGAGTCCGAGACATCAACGAATCCACAACGCGCCGAATTCGTATCGAATTGCTCCTCCGCTTTCGCTCGATCCCAGCCCGCGCTGTCGATCAGCCCGCGGACAAACGCTTTCCGCTTCGACGCTACATCGACCATGCGGCATCCGTCATGTCCGATCAGACAGACGGCGCGTATACCGCCGACTGCTATGGCAAAGGACACATCGAATTCCAGCATGCCCAAATTCGCACCGGCGCACCGAAGAACAAACGCAAAGTTGGGGGGGATTTCCAACTGCAACCGATGATCCATACACATCCCGATTAGCAGGGCGGCGTCTGTGTGGTGGCGATGCGGCGCGCCAAGATTGTGGTAGGCAAGGAGATCGCCGACCGCCGTTTCGCGATATTCGGGAAGAATGTCACGCTCGTTACAAACAGAAACACTGCTGAGGTTCAACTCTTGGTCCTCCAAGGCAAATCGACGGGCGCAGACGATTGTATGAAGTCGCTTCCACCGCGGTTCTGACTGGATGCGTCGCCTTTCTGGAGAGCCGCTATATTTTGCGTCGTTAGTGTCGGCGATGTCGAACAGCACTTCACGCGTGCGGAATGCCTTAGCGCTCGATCGAACCACTTCGTACTAAAGACTGCCGCCTTCATCCGGAGTATCCTCTTCATGGGGCTTCACATGGGGCCGCGTCCGCATGGTGCGTGTTCGGTCGAGCGCATCCCTTACCCGACGCGCGGCTCGCTCCGCCGCACGGCCGACCGCCGACGCGACTTCGGCGTCGGTCGCCTCGGCCATGATCGTGCATGATGGAACCAGGCTGACCTCGATCCTGCAATGCTGGTCCTCGCCTCCACGCGGGCCGTTGAGGTCTTCCAGCGTCGCGCGGATGAGGCGGATTCGGCCACCGAACCGGGCGAGCGCAAAACGAAGGCGTCGTACCAGTTGATCTTCAAGGGCGGGATTCAACGGGCCGTGCCTCGAACAAATCTCTACAAGCATCGCGATCCCTCTCCCACGTTGCGGCTTGACCTACCACCACACATGTATATATACGACGCAATTGGAACGATAGATATATAGAAAATGTCGTATTGAAACATAGGCGAGAACGATGTATCCTGGCGGCATGCAATGGCTTAACTACCACCACCTGTTGTACTTCTGGGTCGTGGCCAAGGAGGGTACGATCGCCGCGGCATGCAAGGAGCTAAACCTGGCACAGCCAACGATCTCAGCACAGCTTCGATCGCTGGAGCGCTCGCTCGGGGAGAAGCTCTTCACCCGCGTGGGACGCAACCTGGCGCTCACCGACACAGGCCGCGTCGTGTATCGCTACGCCGACGAGATATTCTCGCTCGGGCGCGATCTGCTGGACACCGTCCAGGGTCGGCCAACCGGCAGACCCCTGCGGTTTAACGTCGGCGTGGCCGACGTACTGCCCAAGCTGGTCGCCTACCGGCTTCTTGAACCCGCACTGCATCTGCCCGAACAGGTTCAGCTCGTGTGCCATGAGGGCAGCCCGCCGGAGTTGCTGGCGAGGTTGGCGGTTTACGAATTAGATATGGTGTTGTCCGACAGCCCGATCGGTCCCGACGTCAAAGTGCGCGCATTCAATCATCTGCTCGGGGAGTGTGGCGTGTCGATCTTCGGCACGAAGAATCTCGCAGCCAAGTATCGACGCCGGTTTCCCAAGTCGCTCAACGGTGCACCGTTCATCGTCCCCACGGCCAACACTGCGCTACGGCGCGCAATGGGCCACTGGTTCGACGCCGAAAATATCCGCCCCTCGGTGTGTGGCGAGTTCGAGGATAGCGCCCTTCTCAAAGTGTTCGGTCAGGCGGGAGTCGGGTTGTTTGCAGCGCCGACAGTGATTGAGAAGGAAGTGCGACGTCAATACAGCGTTGGCGTGGTCGGTCGGCTGGAGTCCGTTCGGGAGCGGTTCTACGCGATTTCGGTCGAAAAAAGGGTCAAGCATCCTGCGGTCCTCGCCATCGCGGACGAGGCTCGCCAGAAGCTGTTTGGTTAATTGGAGGATGATTCAGCTCATGATTCCCAGCGTTCTGGCCGCCGCCTCAACTACCGACTGGGCCATCATCACAGATCTTGTCGTAATTCTGGTGAGTGCGGCCGTCGTTGCCGTGGCCATGCAGCCAATGCGTTTGGCCGCGATTCCCGCCTACCTGATCGCCGGAGCCATCATCGGCCCACGCGCCCTCGGATTGGTTCCTTCACCTGAAGGGCTCGGCGCCATCTCGCATCTGGCGATCATCCTTCTGTTGTTTGGGATCGGGCTTGAGCTTCACCTCACCGTCCTCAAACACCGAATGGCGCGCATGATTGTGGCGGGCTTCGGATCATGCCTGCTCTCCATTGCCGTTGGGTGGCCCATCACGATCTGGTTCGGGTTGGCGCCACCGGCAGCGCTTGCGGTTTCCATGGCGCTGGCACTTTCCTCGACGGCGCTGGTGTTGCGGATCATCGCCGAGCGTCGCGAGCTTCGCCAAATGCGCGGGCGGTTGGCGCTTTCGATCCTGGTGATTCAAGACATGATCGTCTTGGGAATGCTGGCAGCGATTCCGGCACTGGCCGCGTGGGCGGGCTCCGGCGCCACGCTGGCAGCGGACACGGACAGTCGGTTGGCCAGTGACGGCCGCACGTTGCCATTCTTGGTCGAAGCCATACTGCGTGTCGGTGGCGTAGCCATTCTCATCATCCTTGGTCGGGTGATACTCCCGCGACTTCTTCGCCAGTCATTCAAGGGACGATCGCTGGAAGTCATGACTCTGTCCGGCGTGGCGGCAGCGCTTCTGGCCGCCGTTGTGGCGCAAGGCATAGGGTTCAGCCTGGAGATGGGAGCGTTTCTGGCCGGTTTCATGCTCGCCGGCACTCCATTCCGTCATCAACTCAGCGGGCAAATAGGACCACTGCGGGACATCTTCATCGCCGTCTTCTTTACCACGCTTGGCATGAAGCTCGACCCGAGCATCCTTGCCGAGTGGTGGTGGGTTATTCTGGCGGGGGGGGGCGTGATGATGGTCCTCAAGACCGTTCTGATCTCCAGCGTCTGTTGGGCGCTCGGCACCACCGCCGGCATCGCCATTGCGGTTGGATTGTCGCTTGCGCAGGCCGGGGAGTTCAGCCTGATTGTCCTCGGTGCCACGCACGACAACGGAATCATCGACGACGCCACAATGGCGACCGCGATCGCAATCGTCGTCATCTCGTTAGTTTTGACGCCTGCATTGGTCGAGCTTGGCGGCCGACTCGCTGCGGTGACATCCAATATCGGGATTGCCCCGTGGATCAAGTCATCGCCCCTTTGCGACCCAAGTCACGCTCAACCACGCCCCAAGAGCCAAGCAAAGCACGTCATCATTGCCGGATACGGTCCCATCGGGCGTCTCATTGCCGAGGAACTCGAGCGACGAGGCTTCAACTACACGGTAGTCGAACTCAACCCGGCCACCGTCCAAGAGCAATCTCGTCGGGGCAGGCGCGTTGTCTTCGGCGACGTCGGTAACCTTGAGGTACTGGAGTCAGCAGGAATCAGAAGCGCTTATGCACTTGTCTTGACCATTCCGGACGAAGAGGCCGTTCTGCGTACCTGCGCCGTGGCACGGCGGCGAGCACCGGATGTTTTCATCGCAGCCAGAACCAGAGTCGTCAGCAAGCGGGCAGGCCTCATGGAAGTCGGTGCCGATTCGGTTACGGTGGACGAAACCACCGCGGCGGCCGAGATGCTCCGCGCGGTCATGGATCGCCTTGATGTAACCGTGATGCACGAAGGACCGAGCAATCAAAATCGTCCTGACGAGGCCGCCCTGGAAGTGCGATCCGGCGAGTGTCGTGCGGGTGAATCCGGCACCGCAACAAGGAACAAAGAGGATTCCATCTAATGCCCGACAGCGTCTTGCTGATTACAGAAGATAAAGGCATCGCGTTGAAGGTGCGTGATGCTTGCCGGGAAGTTGAGGCGAGTTTGATGCATCGAGAATCGTTGAAAGACGCCGCCGAGGAACGCGCTGCCGCGCCACCCGATCTGATTCTGTGCGACTACGCCACATTTCAGATCGTGCGTGAACAGCTTCCGCGCGCCTGCGTACTGCTCTATACCGAGCCCGCAGACAGTGAGCAGGCGATTGAGGCCATCAAGCGGGGCGCTCTTGACTATCTGGTGACGCCGATCGAGACGAAGATGCTGGCACAGCACATTCGAAAGGCGCTTCGCATCAGTCGCGATATCCTCGTGCCAGCGGTGTATGAAGAGCCAAACGATGACGTTGCTGTCGAGCGAATCATCGGGCAGTCGCCCGCGATGAGAGAGGTGTACAAGTTGATCGGGCGAATCGCCCCGCGCGACGTCAACGTACTCATCACCGGCGAGAGCGGTACCGGCAAGGAATTGATTGCCCGGGCCATTTTGCACCACAGCGAGCGCAAGGATCAACCATTCCAGGCCCTCAACTGTGCGGCCATTCCGGAAACGTTGATTGAGAGCGAACTATTCGGCCACGAAGAGGGAGCGTTTACGGGAGCATCACTTCGGCGGATCGGCAAGTTTGAGCAGTGCGACGGCGGCACGCTCTTCCTGGATGAGATTGGGGACATACCTCTCGCGACACAAGCCAAGCTGCTACGCGTACTACAGGACAACACGTTCCAACGCCTCGGTGGAACCGAGATGATAACGAGCAATGTGCGAATCATCGGCGCCACCCATCAGCCCCTCGAAGCGCTCATCGATGAGAAGCGGTTTCGGCAGGATCTTTACTTCAGGTTAAAGGTGGCCAGCGTCGACGTGCCACCGCTTCGGGAGCGCGAGGTCGATGTTGTGCTGCTCGCACACCAATTCGTCCGGCGTTATAATCGGAGTCTCGGTGCAGACATCTGCTCGTTCTCGCCGGACGTACTTCCCGTGCTACTCAAGTATTCTTGGCCGGGGAACGTGCGCGAGCTGGAGAACGCAATCAAAGCGGCGCTCGTCGTAGCGCGCGGCTCCGTTTTTCGACTGGAGTTCCTTCCTGGGCATATTCGAGAGGGCGCCGACGCTGGTCACGTCGACATCCCTGGGGCAAAGGATTCAGCGGCCGGCTCACCAACTAATGAAGCTCAGTTGGTGGCGGAGAAGCTCGTTTCCCAGCCGGCCTTGGCTGGCCATTTGCACGAAACCGCGACGGCCATGATCGAGCGCGAAATCATCCGCGTTTGCCTTGAGCGTACCAACGGCCAACTCGCTCCGGCAGCCAAGATGCTCGGCATTAGCCGCACCACGCTCCGCAAGAAAATAGCTCTGCACAGCATTCGGAGGATCACGTCCTTTGAGCTAGGTGAGTGACCCGACGGCCGATTTCTGTGTAGCCATACTGGTCAATATGTATCCACTACGGTCATCCACTGGCCAGGGACGGCAAGTCAGGCATGCTCGACTCTGAACCCTAACTGACTATGTGAAAGACGTTTACGACCAAATCGAGAGCAGTCCTTGATTGGCACGCATCGTGCGATGTGGAAAGCTGATCGCGGGAGCGCTGCACGGATTCGTCCGGCCTGGACGAGCGGCCTGTCGCCCAGGTTGGTCGGATTCTATTGGCACGAGGCTCGCGACGGAGGCACAAAGAAATCGCTCGTCGCACGTTCAGAGCGACCAGCCAGAACTTTCCCTAAGGAGATTATCAATCATGCGATTGCGCAAGAGCACATCACGGGCAAAGCAGCGACAAGAGATGCTGCGGGAGTTGGCTGCCGATGAGGCCGTCTGTGTCACAGTTGGGCCGGAATCTTCGCGAGCGGCGGAAGCCGTCGACGCGTTGCGGCGGATTCACGACGGCACCTACGGAGTCTGCACCGACTGCTGCAAGAAGATTCCGGCAGCGCGCCTTCGGGTTAAGCCGGAAGCCACTCGATGCGTCCCCTGTCAGACAGAATTCGAGCAGCGCACGGCCGCTGGTTCAGGAAAATGGCGTGATGTTAGCAGACGATCCGCTTGATGGAACTCGCGTGATCGCCTGCATGCCGCGATGGCTGGTGTATCTGGCGCGCGATCCGCCTCGGGGGTCAGTCGGCCCGAGGACGGAATCAGTGATCGAGATGGTGTCGTGGCGATCATTGGAACTTGCGCCGCCCAGCCCCGAAAGATGACACGGGGCGTAAGGTTCGCCGCAGCGAACGACTGGGACGGATGTTGCTCATGGACGCGGCAACGGCGCTCGCCTATTCTGCATGAATTGGCGGTCTATCCTGAAGAGTACGGCTCCATGAGTGGCCCATGAAGCGGGCGTTATCGCGCGAAGGGCTGAGGGGTGTGGCCATCATTTGTGGCATCAGGCTGCTGAGCGGTTCCACCATCCGACAGACCGAGGGCAACCCGCTGCCCGAGTTCGCTCGTATCCGTGGCAATCCGAGCGGATGCATCTAACGACCCAGAGAAGCTAGCCAATAACGCAAATTCACACTTACCTTCGCTCGCGGACCTGACGCTATGTGTCACCGGGTAGGTTGATACCGGCTACTGTCCAGCCGGTAGGGCAGGTCACTGGCGACGCGAACACAACGTATGAGCCCACGAAAATCTGGCGGCGATTTGGTTCGGTTCACGTTGAACCTACCGGAAGACCGGGTCGCCGAATTGGAGCGTCTGCAGAGGAGACAAGGCAAGACTTCGCTGGCTGAAATCGTCCGTGAGGCGGTTGATCGAGACGATCGCTTGTCGTAAGCGCTCGGTCGTCTACACGTGGACAATCTTTCAAGTGGCAATGGTGTAACCGTTCACGGCCCTGCGGGTAACAGCGACGGGATCGGTTGATTGTTGA
>JBHHUB010000178.1:0-8194 GCA_046753625.1 Phycisphaerae bacterium
TGCGCTTCGCCTCTCCGAATTCCGCAAGCAAAAAATCGAAGCCCTCGATCCGGTCCAGACCAACGAGGATGAACTGCTGGCGCGGAAAGTGAGTTACCAACGGGACCGCTCCGCCTTGAATCAGCGCAGGGCCGCGCTGGCGAAGGCAAAGCTGGCCATTCCATTGGCGAAGGCGGCGCTGGTCCAGGCGGAGACCAATCTCGAACGGGCCCAGACGATTCTGAAAGATGCCGAGGAACGCGTCACGGAGACGGATGTCCTCTCACCGATCGATGGTATCGTCGGGGACATCAAGGTGGAAATCGGCGACGTAATCCAAGGCGGGATGTCCAATTTCGGCGGCGGGACGGTACTCGCCACGGTGCTGGACATGGACCGGCTGACGGTCGGCGCCGAAGTGGACGAGTCTGACATCCAAGCAGTCCGCACGATCGCACCGCCATGGGCTATTCCCGGGCGCTCGGAATCGGAGACGATGCCCGACGATATCCACACCGCCGCGGCCATGTTCGAACATCTTCCGGTGATCACCGTGGAATCCTTTCGAGACGAGACGTTTACCGGCGTGATCGAACTGATCAACCCGGAGCCGCGGCAACTGAGCAACGTGGTGACCTATATGGTGGATGTGGTCATCACCAGCGCCAACAAGAACCTACTGCTGCCGGGGATGCGTGCAGACATTCGCTTTACTTCGGAGCACGTGGAAGACGTACTCCTCTGCCCCAATGAAGGCATCCGAGAGGGCCGCAACAATGAATTGGGGGTCTACGTTCAGCCCGCCGGGGATGCGGCGGCCGAACCTCAGTTCGTGGCGTGCACCTTCGGGATCAGCAACGGACGCTATTCCCAAGTGCTCTGCGAAGACTTGAAGGAACGGGACGTCGTTTATACGAAGCTGCCGGCGAAGAAGAACAAGAAGTAGGAGGGGCAGGCGCCGGCGGCCGTCGATCGGCGAGCCGGAGGGCTGCTACCGTGCACAGCGCTCATGATTCACGCCGAACAACTTCGTAAGGAATACATCATGGGCACGGCGGTCGTCCACGCGCTCGACGGCGTCGACCTGACCATCGCAGCCGGCGAGTTCATCAGCATCACCGGAGCCTCGGGCAGCGGCAAAAGCACGCTGATGCACATACTCGGCCTGCTCGACCGCCCAACCTCGGGCACGCTCTCCTTCCAAGACCGAACGGTGGCGAGCATGAATGAAAAACAACTCGCCCGAGTGCGCAACCAGGAAGTCGGATTCGTGTTTCAGACGTTCAATCTGATCAACCGGACCAGCGCCCTCGAGAATGTTCTTGTGCCCATGGTCTACACCCGCCAATCGTACCGCAAGAAGACGGCGATCGAGGCGCTGGAGCGAGTTGGCTTGGGGCAACGCTGGAAGCACACGCCGGCCGAAATGTCCGGCGGAGAATGCCAGCGGGTTGCCATCGCGCGGGCCATCGTCAACAAGCCGCAGTTGATTCTGGCCGACGAGCCGACGGGCAACCTCGATTCCAAGACCGGCGCCCAAATCATGGGCATCTTCCATGAGTTGCACGATGCCGGAATCACCATCGTCTTGGTCACGCACGAAATGGACGTGGCGGTCCAGGCCGACCGGACGATTCGCATGCACGACGGGTGCATCGTGGAAGACAAGCCCGTTGACGACGCCTTTCGGGCGCAAGTGCTGCGATCGGTGCCTGACGCCCGGCTGCCTGCGACCGCCGAATCCAAGCCGCCCCCTGCCGCCAAGCCTGCGGCGGCCGGGGGCGCGAAGCGTTTAACCACGTAGAGCACGAAGGAGCGGGACGCATCATGTTTCATGTGCAAATCGTTCGCATGGCTTTTCGCGGGCTGCAACAAAACCTGCTGCGCTCGCTGCTGGCGACCCTCGGCGTTATTATCGGAGTCGGCGCCGTCGTCTCGGCCGTCTCCATCCTGGAAGGCGCTAAACGGGACATCATGGGGAAATTCCAGACCCTAGGCGCCGATCAGGTGATCATCGTCAATGGCAGCGGGCAACGCCACGGGCGCCGGGTCAATGTCATCTCGCTGAAACCGGAGGACGCGGACTTGATCCTGAGTGAAAACCCGGACATCGTGAAGGCCGTTTCGCCACAGTATCAGAGCGCGGGCCAGATCAAGTATCTTCAGAACAACGCCGTGGGCACCATACTCGGCGCGATCGAAACCTATAGCAAGATCAACTCCTACGAGGTGGAATCGGGCCGGTTCGTGACGCGGGAAGATGTGCGCGGCAACGCCAAGGTGTGCGTGCTCGGCTACAAGATCGCCAGGGATTTGTTCACCTACCTTAATCCGGTCGACGAGCGGGTGAAGATCAACGGGAAGACGTTTATCGTCGTCGGCGTCATGGAAGAGAAGGGCTCGTTGGGCTTCGTCGAAGTCGACAACCAGGTCATCGTCCCGCTGAGCACGGCCATGGGAAGATTGTTCGGCGCCAAATACCTCAACATGCTGGTTGTTCAGGCCAAAGACCCCAGGAAACTCGCCGCCTGCATTCAACGGGTCAAGACGACGCTGCGCGGGGCGCACCGGATCAAACCCGGCGCGACGGACGACTTTACCGTCTTCACGCAGGAGCAGATCAAGCAGCAGGTGCTGCAAGTGACCAAGATCTTCGCGGTCGTGCTCAACAGCATCGCGGGGATTTCCATCATCGTCGGCGGCATCGGGATCATGAACATCATGCTCGTTTCCGTGACCGAGCGGACGCGCGAGATCGGCGTGCGCATCGCGGTCGGCGCCCGGCGGCTGGATATCCTCAAGCAATTCCTGACCGAAGCCAGTACGATCAGCATCATCGGCGGCGGACTCGGCGTCGTGTGCGGCTGGGGGATGGCGACCTTCCTCTCCGATTTCACCAACAACATCTTTAACAGTTACACGCCACCTGTGATCGTGCCCGCGGCGCTGTCGATGGCGTTCGTGGTCGGCATCGTCAGCGGGATTTACCCGGCCATCCGGGCGGCAAGGCTGGATCCGGTCCGGGCGCTGCGCTACGAGTAGGTGGATAGTCGAAGGTCAATGGTCAAAGGTCGAAAGTCGAAGGTAAAGAGCGGTTCGGGCGTGGGTGGGGATGGTCGCCGCTTCTTGCGGCGGCGCGACTTGGGGCGTGGATAGGCCTTGACGCTTCGGGTATCATCCGCGTCATGCCAAGGAACAACAGCATGACACCGCGCTTGCAACGTGCGTCCACCGGCAGGATGTCGGCCCCATTGCGCGAACCCGAACTCACGGCCCGTTGCGGAGGGGCTGTGCTCCAGGTGATCGTAGCAACCGCGTGGGGGCTTGGCCTGTTCTTGGCGGGCGCACCAGTTGCCGCACAATCCGAACAATTACCGGATCGAGCGTCCCCGACGGCCAACGAAACCGGGGACCCGGCAAATCCCGGCGGCCTGCCGAATCAGCCCGATTCGGATCAGAAAGCGCCCGCGGCACCGCCCCCGATTGATCTGAGCAGCCCGCGCGCGACCATGCAGACCTTCCTGCGCGCGGTCGAGGATGCGATGGGCGACAAGCCCACGCGAATCGCGGACGCCGTTCGCTGCCTCGATGTGTCCGAACTCCCGAAGGAGGATCGGGAGCAGCGGGCCCAAACGCTGGCGCGCCGGCTCTTTACGATCATCGATAAAAAAGGGGTTATCCTCGACGATCTTCCTGAGTCTTACGACGAGGCCGAATACGTCTTCTACCCCGCCAAGGCCCAAAACGGCCACGAGCAACCGGCCGCGGGCGATGTCGGTGCGACCGCGTCGGCGGCCCAAATCAGCTTCCGACTGGATTTTGACGCCGGCGTCTGGTTGTTCACGCCCCGAACGCTGGATTCCATTGTGGCCTTGGAAGCCCAATTGCAGGCGGCCCCCGCGGAAACAGGCGACGTTGAGTCCAAAATTCCCGCGGCAAGGCGCGACCCGCGCGCGACCATGAAGACCTTTCTGGATGCCATGAGCCCCGACGCGCCCGACCTGGCCGCCGCGGCCGCTTGCCTGGATCGCGGCGAGCGTCCGAAGCAAGCCTGGGGGACTAAGAGCAAGGAATACGCCGCCCAACTCAAGAGCGTCATGGACAAGACCAAGCTGATCGTCGTCACCGAGATTCCCACCACGACTCCCGGTGGTGAGCCCTATGTCTGGCATTCCAGCGAACTGGGCAATATCGAAATCGGTCGCATCACCGAGGGAGACTTCGCCGGTGAGTGGCGTTTTACGCCCTCGACGATCGACACGCTGGAAGCCCTCTACCAATCTCTGCAAGACCGGGAAATCATCCGGGAACTAAAGGATGCCGGCGTCACCGAGCAGCTTACCCTGGCGTTGCAGATCGAACGATGGATGCCGCCTGAACTGCGTGAGACGTACTTCCATCTAGCGGGATGGCAGTGGGCCGCGCTGGGAGCGCTGCTGGTGCTCGGTTGGCCGATTCGCGTTGCCGTTAGCGGACTCGTCGGCGTGCTGCTCCAACGGTACCTCGCGTACAAGGGCATCAAGATCGACAAGAACGGCCGGCGACGCGTGCTGCGATGGGCCGGTACGGTCGCTTGCGTGCTGATCTGGCTGCTCGCCGTTGAGCAACTTCGCCTTCCCGAGGGCCTCTTGGCGGTGCTTTTGCCGGGGCTCAAGCTCCTTGTGGCCGTGTCGCTCGCATGGTTCGGCTACCGACTCGTGGACGTGGTCGCCGGCTATGTGGTCAAGAGCAAGGACGTCCAACTCACCCAGTTTGACGATTTATTGCTGCCGCTGCTCAGAACCGTGCTTCGAACGCTGGTTGCGGTTGTGGTGATCCTTTTTGTGATGGAATGGATCGGCTATACCCCGCGATCGGTTCTTGGCGCTCTGGGCATAGGCGGTGTCGCCATCGCGTTTGCCGCAAAGGACACACTGGGCAACTTTTTCGGCTCGATCACGGTGCTGTTCGATCGCCCCTTCGGCATCGGAGATTGGGTTGTTATAGGAAGTGTTGAAGGCACGGTGGAACATGTCGGTTTTCGCTCAACCCGTATTCGGACGTTCTACAATTCTCGGGTGACCATTCCGAACTCCGTCATGGCCACGTCGGGCGTCGACAATTATGGCGAGCGAAGGTTTCGCCGGGTCAAGACGATGCTGTCACTGACCTACGACACGCCCCCGGAGAAGATCGACGCGTTCTGTGAAGGGGTTCGCGAGCTGATCCGCCTGCACCACTACACGCGAAAAGACTACTACCACGTCTACCTCAACCAGTTCGCCCCGTCGTCGTTGGATGTGCTGCTGTACATGTTCTTCGAGACGCCCGACTGGAGCACGGAACTCCGTGAGCGGCATCGCTTCTTCATCGATATCCTCAATCTCGCAAGCAAGATCGGCGTGGAATTCGCCTATCCCACGCAGACACTCCGGCTGGAGCGGGTTCGCCCTGGCCAAGGCGGCACCCCGCCGCCCGCCCTGGGGCCGCCCGACGGCGCCCTACGCGAAGGCGTGGACCGGGCGGCAAGCGTGTTCGAGCAGGTCTACGGACCGTCGCCGGCCAAGCCCGAGCCGGTCACGATTGACCCAACCCCGCGATCCAAGGCTTCGCCGAGCGGTCAATAGCATCCGGTTAGGGGGGCGTGCGCAACTTGGCGTGGCCGCATGCGCTTCGGCCTCTGGTTCGTTCGCGCATCGCGACCAAGAAACTCACAGATTTCAGTCCGCTGGGCGCACCTTGCATGGCGATCGGATCGCTGCTAAGTTTGCCTCCGGCGAGGCTTGGTTGATCTGGAATCGGTGGAATAAGGGCTCGGGGCAGGCAAAACGGGGTTGAAAACCGGGCTTATCTGCGGTATCACCTGTTCTGGTTCCGGCTTGGCGTGCGGACCGACCGTTTCGGTGCCGCGATGCTGGCAAGACGGGCCTGCGTTGGGCTATATCGGCGTCGGATGACAGATTCCGGCGCGCGGCGTAGGCACCGGCCCGGCGCTGCATGAGCCAGGGCTGCTCACGCGGTCGGCGTGGGTGTGTTGGCATAGCTTGCGGATTCAGGCGTGTTAGCGGCATTTGTGGCCGCGGCATGATGGCATTTAGGGAGAGTCGTTTTGAGTTCCTTGACCAAAGTCTTCATCGTTTTGCTGGTGATCTTCAGCATCGCGTTCACAACCATGACGATTTCGATCGCAACGCAAACCGCCAATTGGAAGGAGGTGGCCGAGCAGTACGAACAGCATGCTCGCATTGCGGACACGAATCTCCGAAATCTCATTGCCGCCAACGCTGCGGAGTTGGCGTCGGCTGCTGACACGGCGCGCGATCGGCTTGATCGGATCGCGGAGATCGAAGCCGAGCTCGAAGCCGCCCGTGCCGAAACGGAGCAATTGCGATCCGAGCTGCGGCGCAGCGCGGCCGAGAAGAGCAGCGCCGAGGCGATCCAGCGCAGTTCGCTGGCATTGCTACAGAGTTCCGAGTCCGAGCGAGACGCCTACCTCAAGCAGCGCAACGAGCTGGAAAAGAAAAGCATTGATCTTCAAACGCGAAATATCGACTTGAACGACCGCGTTAACGAGTTGACGGCCAACCTCACCGTCTTGATCGAGCAAAAGCGCCAGTTCGAACAGCAAATCAACATCCTGCGCACCGAGAACAAACGCCTTTCGCGAGCGGCGCAACGGCCCGCGCGGGGGCTGGCGATGGAGGAGGCGTCCGGGGCTGCGATGACCAACGTGACGGCCAGAACGCCGGTAGCGGTCTCAGCGATTCGGGGCAAAATCGTCGAGGTTTCCGGCGACATCGTTACGATCAATGTCGGCAAATCCGACGGTGTGGAAAAAGAAATGGTGTTCGTGATCTACCGCGGAGATGAATATATCGGGGATATGAAGGTGAACCTGGTGGATTCCGATCGTTCCGCCGGCCGCATCACCGGCTCGCGGCTCTTGCCCGTGCCCGGCGATGCGGTCAAGGACTCCGGGGCAAACGGATAGCTGGACTTCGACCGTGCGGGCCGACACGCAACGCCTCTTGAACTTGCGACAGGGAACAATGCCATGAGCGACAGACCGGATGCGGATCGTCCGCCGAGCGATGTCTACACGATTCTCTTGATGCTCTCGACGATCCTGCTTGCCGGATCGACCATTTTCCTCGCGATGCGCAGCAATCAATTGTTCGGGTCGTTCAATCCGTTCAGCGGAGCGTGACATGGTGGTCCCTGGCGGCCCAGCGAATCGGCCCGCTGAGGCGGGCTCGGCTTGAGGTCGGGATGGCGCCGGTGTTGTCTTGCCCAAGGAGCCGGCGCGGTACGGATCTTCGTCGAGCCGACTTGGTCTTGCGGCCAGCCGGCGTCAGGTGCGCCGACTCATTGTTCCGCCCGAAATGGACCCGGGTGCAGAAAGGACGCCGCCGTGATCTTTGATTCACTTCTAGGTATGTTCAGCGTCGACATGGGCATCGACCTGGGCACCTGCAACACACTGGTGTGCGTCAAAGGCGAGGGAGTCGTCCTCAACGAGCCCTCGGTGGTCGCCGTCCGCCGCGGTACCAATCAGGTGCTGCGCAACGGGAATGCCGTCGGGTTGGTCGCCAAGGAAATGCTCGGGAAGACGCCGGGCTCGATCAGCGCCATCCGACCCCTAAAAGACGGCGTTATCGCGGATTTCGACATCACCGAAGCCATGCTCGGTTACTTTATCCACAAGGTGCACGGTCGCAGCCGCCTGGCCCGGCCGCGCGTGGTCATCGCCGTCCCCTCGGGCATCACCGCGGTGGAAAAACGGGCCGTGTACAATTCAGCAGAGCGCGCCGGCGCCCGCCGGGTATACCTGGTGGAAGAGCCGATGGCCGCCGGCATCGGTGCGGGCTTGCCGATCGCCGAGCCGACCGCTTCGATGATCGTGGACATTGGCGGCGGGACCACCGAGGTGGCGATCATGTCGCTGGCGGACATCGCCGCATGCAACAGCCTGCGCGTGGCGGGCGATGAGATGGACACGGCCATCATCGCCTTCATGCGGCGCAAGTACGACCTGATGATCGGTCTGCAGACCGCTGAAGAAGTCAAAATCGAAATCGGCACGATTTCGGATTCGGACGAGGAGTTGGTTAAGGAGGTCCGCGGGCGGGACGTTGTTGGCGGTCTTCCCAGGAAATGCCTGGTCACCAGCCGGGAAATCAGTGAGGCGCTCCACGAGCCGATCGCCGGAATCGTGGAGTGTGTGATGAAGACGTTG
>JBHHUB010000179.1:0-8137 GCA_046753625.1 Phycisphaerae bacterium
CCGGGCGATAAAACAGGCCGCGCTTTGCCTCCAGGCACAATCTGTTGCACACCTCCTACCGCCGTCTTGACTTGACCCGATGCCCCACCAAAAGATCAGTACCAAGCCGGTTTGCGGCGAATCGCCGAGCAGGATCACTTGCTCAAGACCGTGCCACAGGGGGGGAAGCATTGAAATTGCGGTACACAAGAATCTCAAGGATCACGATGTCGGTCGGGCTGTTGGCCGCGGCCTGGGTTCCGGGTTGCGGCATCACGGGCAATCCCACGTCCGGTCTACTGGCGTTTGCCGGCACGGGCTGCGATGGTGCGTCCGCTAAGGAAATCAACGCGGCCGATCTGGTCATTCTGGACTGGACAGGCGGCGTGAATCAGATCTACCCCGGTCGCGAGCTTGCCGGCGTGGATCTGGCCCGCTTTCCCACGGCTGATGGCAGCTCTCTCGGGGATCATGAAGATCAGTTCAAAAAAGACGTGCTCGACGCGATCTCTCGTATCTATTGTGCCAAGCCCGAGGTTTCGCTCCGCGTGATCAACGGAGAAGATTCCGACGGCAACCCCGGCGTGACCATCGTTCACATCACGCAGGAACGCCCGCCCAACAGAGGCACGGATGTCGGGGAGGGCGAGTACGACCCCTGCAACTTGCAGACGGACAACGCGGCGATTCTCTATGGGGATCGGTTGCTTTCGCTGAGCGACGCCTACCCCTACGACGAATGGGTCAACATGTTTGCCAACATCTGCGCCCACGAAATCGGTCACACGCTCGGCTTCGGCCATGTCGCCCGTTCCGAGTATTCCAACACGGGCCGATCCATCTACGTCGAACTCATGCTCGACGGTTTGACCATGCCGGAGCTTCGACGCGAACACCGATTTCTGGTCGATCTCTCCAGTTGCCCGAGCCGGCAAGCGAACGCCGGCAAGATCGTCGCATCCGGCGTAAGAGAAGCGCCGTCGCCGTAAACGTCCGACGCCCGAACTACCTCGGACGCCGCCGATGACGCCGGTCCGGCATCGCCGTCCGCGTTAGAGGGATCACGTTTCCACGGGCGTCTTCACAGGTGTATTCGACCTGATCGCTCGTGAAACCGGGGTTCCCGAGCACGGTGACTTCTTTGCCGGTTTCCGATTCGATCGAGTGAATCACGGCCCGCTTTCGATTGAGAATCTCAAACGCCACGGCGGAGGAAACGTTGACCGTGATTCGTTGAGCCCGCTCCTTGTTCGCAGCCAGTTGAATAACCCGCATAACGTCCAGCACGACGGACTCGGGCATCTTGACCAACCCCGTGCCCTGGCACTGACTACACTCGAAAAAAGTATTGCGTTTCATCGAGGGGCCGCGGCGTTGCCGCGTCATTTCGATCAGCCCGAACGCGCTCATGCGCAGGATGCGCGCCCGTTCCTTGTGGCTCTTGAGGGCGTCACGCAGCGCTCGCTCGACCGCACGCTTGTGTCGATCCAAACGCATGTCGATAAAGTCGCAAACGATCAACCCACCCAGATCGCGCAGGCGAAGCTGTCGGGCGATTTCCTCCGCCGCCTCCATGTCGACCTGGAAGGCCAGCTCCTCGGCATCCGCGGGGGCGCGGCACTTGCCGCTGTTCACATCGATCGCGACCAGCGCTTCGGTCGTGTCGATCACGAGGGAGCCGCCCGACTTCAGCGGGACGGTGCGTTTGTTCATGTCCTCGAGCTGTTCTTCGATGCCAAAACGATGGAACAACGGCTCGCGTTCGGCGTAATGCTCCAACTCGACTTTTGAGCGGGGCATGGCGATCTTCAAGAACTCGCGGGCTCGCTGTGTCGCGTCCACGTCATCGACAATGATGCGGCAGAAGTCCGGCGAGTAGACATCGCGGAGCGTGCGCGTTACCAGGTCCGACTCCTGGTAGAGTTCCGCCGGGGCATCAAGCCGCTTGACGCGCTCCACGACTTGCTTCCAAAGGCGCAGCAGGTACTTCAAGTCTCGTTGCAGCTCTCGTTTCGATTGCCCCAGCCCCGCAGTGCGGAGTATGAACCCAATGCCTTGCGGCAGTTCCATATCGCTGAGCATGTCGCGCATCGCGCGGCGCGAATCTTCGTCCTCGATTTTGCGCGACACGCCGTGGCGGCTCATCCCCGGCATCATCACCAGGAACCGCCCCGGTACGGACAAGTAGGTCGTCAGCGTCGGCCCCTTCGTCCCCACCCCCTCCTTGATGACCTGGACGATGACTTCCTGGCCCCGCTGGAAGCATTCCTGAATCGGGGGGCGGTTTCGCCGGGGTATCTTGCGCCCCACATCCTCCGGCTCCCCGTTGTACGAGGGGAAGTATTGCGGTTGTACGTCGGAGATATGAAGGAACCCGTTCTTCATGATGCCAAAATCTATGAACGCCGCCTGAATGCTTGGCTCAACATTCATCACGGTGCCCTTGTAGATGTTTCCGACGCGGGATTGTGAGGCCGCCCGCTCGATGAAGAGCTCCTCCAGCCGACCCTGTTTCACAATCGCAATGCGACATTCATCGCCGGCCGAGACATTGATCAACATTGTGCTCTGGCCGGCCGACGCGGCCGAAGGCTCCCTGTCGCTGACGACGATTTCAGTGGACCCCGCCTCAGCGTCTTTATTTCGAGCGGATCGCCCGCCCGTGCGGCGCGTGGATCGTGCGCCGCGACCCCGTCGCGCTTTGCTTTCGCTCGGCTTGGTTGACGTTTCTTCAGGGGCGGTGTCCGCGTCCGGTTTTCGGTTGCTGCGACGTGCCGGGCGATCCGCCGCGTCGCCCGCAATGGCTTGTGTGGGGGGCGATTCCAGATCTTTGTCGGTGGTACGTTCCGGGTGTTTCCGCCCCCGGGTCTTGCCGGGCTCGGAGCCCACGGCCGGTTGATCGGCCTGCGGTTCTGCTTGCGCGGCCTTAGGCGCCTCCTTGGCCTTTCGCCGCCGAGCGCCGCCGCCTCGTTTCCTGGCCGGTCGAGCCGATTGGGGCCGCGGCTCGGCATCAGTCGCTTCTGCGGTTGTTGCTTCGGCGGCTTGGCGCGCAGCCGATTCCGGTGCCGAAGTCAAAGCCTCGGGCTCGGTGGGCTGGGGCCCTTCTTTAGATGCTGGTGGGCTTGCGCCGAGCTCGCCGCCCGTCGCATCGGGGACATCCGCCAACGCGTCCGATGAATCGCTCTTGGTGGACCTGCGCCCGGCCGTTTTCCTGGCCGGGCGTCGTTTGGCCTTCGTGGTCCGTTTCCGCGTGGATCGGGTTGTCTTGGTCTTGGTGTCCGCGGATTTCGGCGCGTCATCCAGAGTTGCGGTGACTTGCCCAACGTCGATTTGGGTGGCCTCGGCCACGGCCTGTGCTGGAGAGGTCGATTCCGCTCCGGTCGATGACGCGCCCGTTACGGTGGGGGCAGCGGTTTTCCTTTTTTTCCGGCGTACTTTCTTGGCTCTCTTCTTCTTCGGCGGGGGGGTTGCCTCAAGCTGCATTTCTTCAGTCATGTTCTTGCCTTATTGCCATCGGACCGACAAGCGACGGATGCAATGGTTGATGGACTTCGCGTCGTATCCCAGCAAACTCGCAATCTCAGCGGGCTTGGCGGAGCCTTGCCCGGTGATGCGTAAGACGAACTTGACGGTCCGCCCGCTCATGGACAAGGCTGCGATAAACGGTCTGACATCCACCGTGCGCGGCGCATTCCACTTCGGTGAAGTGCGCGTTAGCGGCAGCGACTCGGCGTCGAGCAGGGATTGGATGGTATCGGGCAAGCTCTTGGCGGGCACATCGCCCGAGTCCAGTTGCGTCCCATCCAGTCGGTAGTGTACCTCAGCGGGGACCAGCTTTTCATGAGGCGCCAGCATCCGGGCGATCTTGATGGAGATGCTTGAGGGCATCTCGATGCCAAGGTCGTGGCATGCTACGGCCGGGTCGACCGGCCGATCGAACGCAACCACGACGGTTTCGTCGTCGGACGCAATGCCTACCGGACGGGGTAGCGGGATCATAATCCGCGGTTGGGGGTTAAACCCCTGCGAAAACCGAACCGGAAGACGAGCCCGCGTCAACGCGCGCCGAAACAGACGCAGCGTATCGTGATGCGAAATAAACCGAAGATCGCCGTCGATGGAAAATCCAAACGCGCAGCGATGTCCCAAGCCGTCTTCCGTCTGTCCAGGAATCCCGATTGTTCCCCATGAATCATTCTGGCCGACCACCACCGGGTGGTCGGTTGCTAGGTACTTACCCGCAGTCCCTTCGAGCGCGAGTCGCTCGTCTAAATCGGGTCCTCCGGCAAAACCTTTCTTGTTTCGTCACGCAGGTAATTCGTTACCTGCCTTTCCGTATCAAAACTTAATGCGCGCCTGGAGATGCGCTGGGCGTGCGACATCTTCGACAGGCGAATCAACTTCTTAACCTCGGGGATGTTGGCCGGCGCCATCGACAGACGCCGCAATCCAATTCCCAGGAGAAACAGCGTGTAGAGCGGCTGCCCCGCCATTTCACCGCATATGCTACACTCAACGTGCTCCTGTGTACAGGCCCGAACCACATCCCGTAAGGCCCGCAAAACGGCCGGGTGGGATCCGCTGAAGCTCGGAGATACCCGCTCATTGCCCCGATCCACCGCCAACAGGTACTGAATCAGGTCGTTGGTCCCGATGCTGATGAAATCAACCTCGCGGCAGAATTCCTTGACCTGCAACGCCGCTGCCGGCGTTTCCAGCATCATGCCGACGGGTAGGTTGCGCGCGAAGGCCGCCCCGGACTCCTCCAGATCCTCCATCGCGTCGTAAACGGTCATCTTGGCCTGGCGGAATTCCATCAAACTGCAGATCAGCGGAAACATCATCCGCACAGGTCCGAAGACCGATGCCCGCAAGATCGCGCGAAGCTGTACCTTGAACATGTCAAGATTCTGCAAGCTGTACCGTATGGACCGCAGACCCAGCATCGGGTTCCGTTCCTGCTCGTATTGACGTTGCTGTGTGTACTTGTCGGCACCCAGGTCGAAGGTGCGGATGGTGACCGGATCGCCTCCCGCGGCCTCAATCACCTCACAATAGGCCTTAAACTGCTCCTCTTCGCTCGGTGCTCCCTCCGGGCGGAGGTACAAGAACTCGGTTCGGTAGAGTCCGACCCCCTCGGCCCCTTTTCGCTGAGCGACCGAGGATTCATGCGGAAACTCGATATTGCTCATCAGGTAGACCCGCGTGTCATCTCGCGTGACGGCCGGCAAGGTGCGCAGCTCGTCGAGCTCGGTGGACAGTCGGCTGTAGGCCGCCTCGCGCGAACGGTACTCGGCCAGGGTTGCCTCGTCGGGATTGCTGATGACGAGCTGATTCGAACCATCGACGATCATCAGATCGCCCCCACTGATTCGGGTGGACACGTCGCCTAGTCCGATAACCCCCGGGCGCCCCCAGGATCTCAGGAGAATCGCCGTGTGCGATGTACCGGCCCCCGCATCCAACGCTACGCCGATCACCTTGGTTTGCGCGAGCTGGGCCGTTTGGGTCGGCACGAGATCGTGGGCGATGAGGATCACCGGCTCAGTGAGATGGGTGATGGTTTCCCGGGATTCTCCCAGAATGTGGTGGATCAGGCGGCGTTCGATATCCTGTACATCACGGATTCGCTCCACGAGCAGCGGGTCGGTCATTTGCATGAACCGCCGCTGGTAGTTGCGCATGACGGTGCTTGTGGCGTACGCGGCCGCCGCGCACCGGTCCCGGATCAGCGTCTCGATGCTTCCCCGGAGAGCCCTGTCACCCAGGACACCCATGTGCCAATTGAAGACGTTGGCGGCATCCGCCCCCAACCCCTCTTTGAGTACGTCGGTTTGCTCCTGAAGCTCTCCAGTCGCATCCGCAAACGCCTGATCGAGGCGCGCGAGCTCGTCGCCGACCGCTTCCGGTGCCACCGAGCGGTACGGAATGCGGAAATCTTCGGCCTCCAGCACCACGGCCGGGCCGATGACGACGCCCGGCGCAACTGAAATCCCCCGAAGAATCTCCATACGGCACAATCCCGCTAGATCAGCTCGACGAAACCACGAGACCGGCATGGTTTCCTGGGCAGTGCCTGCATCCGCCGCAAGCCGTCGCCCCCGTTCGCCTGCGTCCATGCCGACGCGAAGGGGGCCGACTGTCCAAGCCGTGCCAACGGCAACGCGATCGGCTTATCGATGCCCGATGTCACGTCCCACCCGCCTTGTACCAAAAATCAATCAACCTTGAAGCCGGCTTCCACCAGTCGGGCCAGGGCGTCCGCGGCTTCCAGGGCATCGCCCCCCACGGCCTCTATTCCCAGGACGCATCCTTGCGTTCCTTCCAGTAGCATCATCTGCATGGCACTTTTGCCGTCGACGCGTTCGCCCTGACGGGTAAGGTTCTGCACGATGATGGTCGAGGAGAACTTGGACGCCAAGTCGACAAACGCCATCACAGGACGGCTATGGAGCCCTTCCGCATTGGGGATCGTGATCTTGACCAGGGCCTTTTGATCATCCAGCGACACACAAAAACCGCCTGTCGACCCGAAAAAGCCGTGTGACCGGAGCAACCCTACAGGTCGGGCTGCACACCATCGCGGGCACCCTCCGGCACCTACTCATCCTGCAACTCGTCCGCCTCTCGAATTAGGTCCATGATGCTTTCTTGGGTGTCCGCTTGCCGGAGGAATCTCCGGAAGCTTTCTCGTTGCAGGTAGCGGAACACCTTTTCCATGGCCGCGAGGTGATCCTCAGGCTTGTCGGCAGGACTCAGCAGCAAGAATACCGTGTAGACCGGAGCCCGATCAAGTGATGCGAAGTCAACGCCCTGGCTCGACCGGCCGACCGTCGCTGTGATTTTCTTGATGCATTCGTGTTTGACATGCGGGACGGCCACACCCTTGCCAAACCCCGTACTCCCCTGGTTCTCGCGGGCGATGGCGGACTTGGCGACCGTTTCCATGTGCTCTGCCTCAAGAGCTCCTTGGTCTACCAGGGCTTGCACAAGCTCGCGGATCACCCCATTTCGGTCGGTGGATTGCAATTCCGGAACCACGGATTTAGCGTGCATCAAGTCGGCAAGTTTCATTTCAGTCCTCGTTGTGCTCATCTGGATTCTCGTTTCGTTCCGCACCGGGTCGCACCACGGCGGGCGAAAGCCTACTCCGGTTCCGGTCGCATTTCCGGTTTCCCGTCGTGCTTGTGGTCACGGATCATCTCTTTGTGTCGCTTGAGTTGCCGCTCGAGTTTTTCGACGATCACGTCGACCAATCCGAACGTGTCCGGACCCGACTCGCTGGCGACAAACGTGTGCTTTCGTTCCGCACGCACGATGATCTCGGCCGTAAATTGCTCCGACTCGTGCCCGAAAACCACTTGGACTTCCTGGATACGGTCGTAATAGCGGTGCAGTTTCGCAACCTTCTCCTCGGTATAGGCTCGAATGTCCTCGGTCATCTCGACACGCCGCCCGGAAACGCTAATCCGCACTGAAAACCTCCCTGGACCGTCTATCCTGTTTTCTTGGCCCCACCGTTCGCCGATCACCTGGGCTATCCTTGCTCGTCCACCGGATCGTCGTCGCTCAGCTTCGCCGGCCACGCTGTACCCGGCTTGATGACACCGCCACTGACGGTAAACCGCAAGGCCTCATCGATGGTCAGATCCAACTCGATAACGTCCTTGCGGGGTACTTGAATGACGTATCCCGTAATTGGCGTCGGCGAGCTTGGAACAAATACCGTAATCAAGTCCTCGCCGGAGCTTCCAATCACCGCCGTCAGCGCCGCGCCCGTACTCAGGCCAAGCGACCACGTGCCTCGTCTCGGGTACTCCACCGCCACAACGCCAGAGGCCACGATGCTCTTCCGCTCCGACAGCAGGAAGTCGGTCACCTGCTTGACGTGGGGGTAAATCCCCCGGATCAACGGGATTCGGTCTAGTATATGCTCTCCGGCCCGCCAAATCCGTCGTCCCAGGAAGCTGGCTAGGAAGACGCCTGTGAAGTATACGAGAATTATGGCGATTAAGAAACCGAGCAGATGCATCCGGTACTTGACAAACGCAATCTGCCAGAGCGCGGCGTTGCGCTCCTTGATGGCTTGATCCCTGGCCGCCGCTGCCATTTTGGGGGATAGGCCCGTGGACCTGAGAGGGCCCTGGCCAAGTTCACG
>JBHHUB010000180.1:0-7978 GCA_046753625.1 Phycisphaerae bacterium
CCACCACGCTGCACGGTATGACCCACGACGCACCCGCCGGGATTGTCATGGACCCTGCCCAACCCGTTCCGTGGCAACTAGGTCGTCGTAGGTCTCGCGGCGTCGGATGAGGCGGCATGCCGCGCCGTCGACCAACACTTCCGCTGGGCGGCACCTTGAGTTGTACTGACTCCCCATCACCGAGCCGTACGCGCCGGCCGAAAAAATGCAGATTAGATCCCCGCGCGATACGGGCGGTAAGAACCGATCCTTGGCTAGGAAATCCCCACTTTCGCAAACCGGTCCGACGATGTCCACCAATTGAGATCGTTCGGGTTTCTCGTCAATGCTGCGCGATCCGGGAATCTGCCCGAACGCCGGGGCGACCGGCCAGGCGAAATGAAACGCGCCGTACAGCGCGGGCCGCAGCAGCTCGGTCATGGCGGCATCCACGATGACAAATTCGCGGTCGCCCGATGCCTTGGTGTACAGCACCTGCGTCAGCAGGATGCCCGCATTGGCCGCAATGCTGCGCCCCGGTTCCATAAGCACCTCGAGCCCGCGCTCGGCCAGCAATGGCACGATCGCACGTGCATACTCCGTCGCAGCCGGAGCCTCCGAGCCTTCGTAGTGGGCGCCGAAACCACCGCCGATGTTCAGGGCTCGGATGGTATGCCCGTCCGCGCGGAGTTGATCGATCAGGGCCAGCGTTTTTTGAATCGACTCCACGTAGGGTTCGATCGTGTTGACCGGCGATCCGAGATGGACGTGGATGGCCGCGAGGTCGAGCCCACTCCGCCCGCGAAATGCGCCAAAGACGGCGCGGGCTCGTTCCAGGTCGACGCCGAACTTCGTCTCGCGTTTCCCGGTTGTCGTGTAGACGTGTGTTTGGGGGTCGACGTCGGGATTGACGCGCAGTGCGGCCGACGCGACGTGGCCCATCGACGCTGCGATGGTGGCCAGGTTGTCCAATTCCTGCTCCGATTCGACGTTGAACCACGCGATACCGGCCTCGATGGCGCCGCGCAGCTCCCCATCCGTTTTGCCGACGCCGGCGAACACCGCCCGCGAGGCATCGACGCCGGCCTCCCTCGCCCGGGAGAGTTCACCACCGCTGACAATGTCAAATGCGGAACCGGCTTCTTGAAGCAGCCGGAGAATCGTGAGGTTGTGGCAACTCTTGATGGAATAGCAAACCATCGGATGCAGCGGGGCAAAGGCCGCAGCCAACCGTGCGTAATGATCAAGCAACGTCGCCTTGGAATAGACATAAAGCGGCGTGCCGAAATCCCGAGCCAGCGTTTGCAGTCCGATGGATTCGCATCGCAGCGCCCCGTCAACATATCGAAAATAATCCATGCGTCTGGCGTCGCTCCTTGCGAGTGGCCTTGTTGGTCTTGGCAACTATACTATCCGATTCGCCCGGTGCGCAAACGGTAAGCGCACGCAGGAAATCGGAGAATCCTTCAATGGATGAGCCCATAGACGTGATAATCTACACCGACGGCGCGTGCAGCGGCAACCCCGGACCGGGCGGTTGGGCGGCGATCTTGAAGCATCCCGCATCAGGCAAAGTCAAAAAGCTCGCTGGGGCCGAATGGGATACAACCAACAATCGCATGGAGCTGACCGCGCCGATCGAAGCGCTCAAAGCGCTGGATGACTCCCGCCGACTGAGGGTGCGCCTGGTCAGCGACAGCGAGTACGTGCTTAAGGGGCTGACCGAGTGGATCAGCGGTTGGGTGCGGAACAACTGGCGACGGGGAAGCAAAGCCAACGCCCCGCCGGTCAAGAATGCGGATCTCTGGCAGACGTTGCTGACGCTTACACGGAAGCACGACATGGCTTATGAGTACGTACGCGGGCACTCAGGCCACCCGGAAAATGAGGAATGCGATGCCATGGCCGTCGCTGAGATTCAAGCGCTGCGCCGGGGCTAGACGGTGCCTTGTTGCCGGCCGGTTCGGTTACTTTAGGGCGAGCCGCGGCCTTGTGCCCGTTCGGCCTCGTGGGCCCGCAGGTTTGCGATTGAGGCTGCGGTATCGTTTCGACCGAGGAGCTAAGACCAAGTATGACCCAGTATCGATTTTTGCCCATCCTGATCCTGCTCGTGGCCTCCTCCTGCCGGGCGGAAAGCCCCCGTCAATGGTATCGCGACGGGCGTGAGGCAGTTCAACGCGCCAAGGCCTACCGACCCCTCACCGATCGGGCGAGGAACGTCATCCTCTTCATCGGCGACGGCATGGGAATGTCGACGGTTACGGCCGCGCGGATTCTCGACGGCCAGCAGCACGGGCGATCCGGCGAAGAAGGGTATCTCAGCTTCGAACAGTTTCCCAACACCGCGCTGATCAAGACCTACAACACCAATCAGCAGGTGCCGGATTCCGCAGGCACCATGAGCGCCATTATGACGGGGATCAAGACCAACGCCGGCGTGATTTCCGTCAATCAAAACACCATCCGCGGCGACCATCGCTCAGCCCGCGGCAACGAATCGACCACGCTGATCGAGCTGGCCGAGCGTGCGGGGCTTGCGACGGGAATCGTCACGACCACCACGGTCACACATGCCACGCCCGCCGCCTGCTACGCTCATTGCGCCGATCGCTATTGGGAGAGCGTGTCTGCGTTGCCCCTGAGTGCTCGGCGCGACGGCGTAGCCGACATTGCGCGCCAACTGATTGAATTCAGCGACGGCGACGGGCTCGAGGTCGTGCTGGGTGGAGGGCGTCGCCATTTCATGACGACGGAGCAGGCGGACGTTGAGGATCCGACGCTCTTGGGCGCTCGCGACGATGGGCGAGACTTGATCAAGGAATGGGAAGCCCAACCCGGCGCCCGCTACGTTTGGAATCAGACGCAGTTCGACCGGATCGACGCCAGCCGCACGCGACGGCTGCTGGGCTTGTTTGAGTACAAGAGCATGCATTACGCGCACGATCGCCCGAGCGATGTCGCCGGTGAGCCGACTCTAGCCGAGATGACCGCCAAAGCCATCGACATCCTGGCGTCCCGCGACAGAGGCTATTTCCTCATGGTGGAAGGGGCACGGATCGATCACGCCCACCACGAGAACAACGCCTTCCGGGCGCTGACCGATACGATTGCGTTTTCGGATGCCGTAGCGGCGGCCGTCGAAAAAACGGATCCCCTCGAAACGCTGATCATTGTGACTGCCGATCACAGCCACGTTTTTACGATAGGCGGCGATACGACACGGGGCAATCCCATTCTCGGCAAGGTGGTCTTGAATGATCCAAGCGGTGCGCCGCGGCCGACGCCCGCTCTGGACCTGACCGGGTACCCCTATACGACCCTTTCCTACGGCGACGGGCCGGGCTTTCCGAAGAACCCCCAAGCCCGGAACCTAACGGAGGTGGACACCGAAGACCCGGACTACGTGCAAACCGCCGCGGTTCCGCTTCTTTACGATACGCACGGCGGCGAGGATGTCCCGCTGTACGCCCGCGGCCCCCATGCTTACCTGTTTCATGGCGTCATGGAGCAAAACGTGATCTTTCACGTTATGACCGAAGCCCTTGGGCTTGAGCCTCAATTCGACTGATGTCGATTCCGGCCGGACATTGACGCCGCGGAAACAATCGCCGGTCAAAAACGGCGTAGCCAGGCGGACGTGGCGCGCGCCGTGCCCTTGGGCACGCGGCAAAACCGCTAGATTTTGCCTAAGGCCACGCCCAAAGAGCCACTCAAGATCAGGAAAAGCCGTCAGCAAAGAGTTTTTCCTTGTATCTGACGGTTCGAATCGCTATGCTGCATGGTGGTGGGGCTTGGTTTTGGGTAGTCGGTGCCTCCGGGGCGTGGGCTTTCGCCATGGGCGGCGCCGCTACGTTTGCAGGGCGGGGAGGATCGCGCGTGATGCACGCCAAGTTTTGTGTTTCATGCCGAGTGCGTGCTCCCCGTTGATTCATTAAACGCCGGTCGGCGGAGGAGCTATGCCGAAGACGCGCCTCAAGACTATGCCGCTGAATCCCGATGCGCGATGTGCCGCGGTCGCAGCGTCGGGTCATCCTCATTTCGTAACCGTTCACGGGGTCAAGACCCTATAGAATAAGTGGTTTTCGTGATGGTCGGTACAGAAAGGCGGTCGAAACGGGGACGACGTGCCCCTCACAATGCCGTTTGGGGAGCGCTAAAGCCGATTCCACCCTGTGAACGGTTACCTCATTTCAAGAGTTCACCAACCAGCGTGTCGAACCCGAACCTGGTCGCGTGCCCGGCCATGGCTCGCCGGATACGGGGCGTTGGGATCGATTGGGCGCTGCGCTTCATCGGAGCCCGGCGCCGGTCGGGTGTCGTGGCGTCGTGCGTCTTGTCGATGGTGGAGTATGCACCATTTCACACGGTTCATTTACCTATAGGGAGGTTTTGAGAATGATCACGTCCAGAGCATTACTTCGAGTAGGATTGGGCTGCTGCCTGTACTTCGGTACCGTCGCGAGCGCGAGTGAGTTTTTCCTTTTGCCCGTGGGGGCCGACGGTCCGCACACGATTGTCGGCAATGAGATCATTCTGGACCATCCCGGACAAATCGTTACGTTTGAGATACGCGTGGACATGTGGGATCCGGTTCCCGATGTCGGCGTTTGCCCGGACGGATCCGTATGCACCATCAGCCTTCAAGATTGTCCGTTTGGATCATGCGTTGGATCCAACGGCCTGTTGGCCGCGTATCAAGCGAGAATCGACGCGGCCGGTTATGCCGGGATTCTGTCACCGGTTCCACCGCCCATCATCGATACAACCCACCCTGATTTCATCTTTTCGGGTATTGGTGGGATTCTCATAGCGATCGACAGCAGCAGCGATAGCTGGGCATACGGGGGGTTGGTGTTGAATCCGGCTCAGGCCGTACCCTACGGTGGTGTGGACAAGTATTGCGGAACGCTCGATGTCGACGTCCCCTTGGGGGCCGCGGGGCAGTATACGATCGACTTCGTCGATAGTCCGCTCGATACTTTTGTGAACGATCCCAATGCCGTATCCATCGTTCCGATGATTACGACGCCGGCCATCGTTACGGTGCTGTGCCAGGGGCCGGCGGATTGCGACGACGGGAATGATTGCACTGACGACATCTGTAATCCAAACCAGACGTGTTCGCACACGCCCAATTTCGACCCGCAGACGTTCTGCTGCAATCCGGTGGGTGGGGCGTTGACTCCACTGGATGACGGCAACGACTGCACGGACAACCTGTGTCAGCCGGACGGCACGGTAGACCATCCGCCGACGCCGGTAGATAGCGCTTGCGGTGGGCCGCCGGCGGGCGCTTGCGATGCGCAGGACACCTGCGACGGGGCCGGTCTCTGTGTTGCCAATTTCCAGCCGCCGGGAACCGCCTGTGGCAGCCCCGCCAATACGGAGTGCACCAATCCCGATACGTGCAACGGTTCCGGCACGTGCCTGCCGAACCACGAACCGGCGGGAACCGCCTGCGGCAACCCCGCCAACACGGATTGCACCAACCCGGATACATGCACCGGTTCGGGCTCGTGCGCTGCGAACCATGTACAAAACGGCACGCCCTGCGATGACGGATTGTTCTGCACCATCAGCGAAGCGTGCTCGGCGGGCGCGTGTGCCGGCGGGGTGTTTGCGTGCAACGACGGCGTCGGCTGCACGGATGACTCATGCGATGAGATGCTTGATCAGTGCTTCAACGACATCAACGATCAAAACTGCGACAATGGACAATTCTGTGACGGCGTGGAGATTTGCGATGCCGTTTTGGATTGCGTGATCCTCCCCGGTTCGGTCCCGGACTGCAACGATGGCGTCGGATGTACCGACGACTTTTGTAACGAGGCGATCGACCAGTGCATCAACCAGGCCAACAATCAGAACTGCGATGACGGTCTGTTCTGTGACGGGGCGGAAACCTGCGATAGTGTCATGGATTGCATGCCGGGCGTGCCTCCCGACTGCGATGATCTGATCGATTGCACCACGGATTCCTGCGACGAAGCCAACAACAACTGCGCGCATGCTCCGGTGGATGCTTTGTGCCCCGATGACGGCCTCTTCTGCAATGGCACGGAGTTTTGCAATGTCGCGGTGGGTTGCGATAGCAGTGGGTCGCCTTGTGGCGGGCCGTGCGACGAGGATCAGGATCTGTGCCTCTGTGATGCGCCGCTGGCTATGGGGGCGGGGCCGCGCTATATCACGGTCAGCCCGCAGCCGCCCGAGTCGGGGCCGCAGGCGATTCTGATCACGCCCCTTTGTCCCGGTAGCGCTCCGATGTTCGTTTCCGCGCCCGAGCCGTTCATGCTCGACGGACAGACACAAGCCATGGTAGGTCGGCTAACGGATGTGCCCGTCTTCCTGACGCCCGCGGAGTGGGGCGGAACCGTGTACGTGGTTGGGGCGGATCTTTCCCCCGAGACGACGTACCTCATTAACGGGGATTGCGGTTCCCCGGGCAACCCGGGCCTTTCGGATCCGGCGCAGGCCAGCACCTGGTTGTGGGCCGATGTGAACAATGACCTCGTGACCAACGTGGCGGACGTCTTGAACATCGTCCTGGGATTCCAGGGCAACTTCAGTCAGGGCAACAGAGCCCAGGTTGACCTCTGGGGTACCGGGGACGGAGATCCTTGCGAACCGGAGCAGGTGATCAACATCGCCGACGTCCTCCGTGCCGTGATCGCGTTCCAGGGTACTCCTTACTCGCAGTCCGCATGTACGTTGGCGTGCCCGTAGCTGGCTGACGGTCGTACGGAAGTCGAGCTTGCGTGGTGCACACGGTCGCGCGGGATCAAGGCAGGTTGCGTAACTGCTTGCTGATCTCCGCGGCCGTGATGCGCCAGAGATAGCCCGATTCCGAGGAAATGATGACATCGCCGCCGTCAAACGCACAGCCTTCCGTCTGAATGGAGATCGGATAGGAAACGCGTTGGGGCTCCTGCGTTTGGATGCTTCGGATGCCTTGGGACAAATCGAACACGGCGAGCTGCCCGTAGCTGATCACGGCGAGCATCGTGCCGTCGCGGGAAACGTCGGCTCCGGTGACCGGTGCGATCGGAACCGTACACAAGGGCACCGGCGTCAGCCGATCATGGCGCTCCGCGTCGAGTCGGTAGAGCGTGGGTCGCTTCCGAGCCTCCTTCGTGATGACGTGGATACGTCCTTCGTAGAGGAACAGTGCTTCGCAATCTGCGGGGCCGTCGGGGAACGAAAAGTGCAGGGTTTTCACGATCTCAGCGGGTTGCGGCGGCCGAAGGGCCGGGTCCGGTTCCTTAACGACGTAGATGTCGAGCCGTTTCCTGATGGCCAGGTTGTCCCCGATGTCCCCGATGTAAAGCAGGCCGTCGGCCAGCGCTATGTCCTCGAAATCTATGTTTAGAGCCCCGGGAATCGGAATCTCGGCGACGATATCCCCCTGGAGGTTGATGGCGAACAGATGGGCTGGGTTTCCGGAGTCGTTGTGGGTCCAGTAGATGCCATGCAGCCGATCGCTCTTGGTAATACCCGACGATTCCAAGAGCGTTCGAGACCGAAACTCACAGATGGGCGGCCAATTGAAGAACTTGGACTTCGGGCGAGGTGGCCGACCGTGGGCCGATCCGATCAGGACGATCCAAGCCACCGTGGCGACCAGGGCCGCGCGCGGAAAAACCTGACGCGGCGCCGCGCGACGGGGCCGTTCTGGCGCGGGCCTGTGCGAGCGCGGTATGCAACTGGGGTGGGCCATTGCGTTTTGACTTGAAATCGCGGTCAATTCCTTGGGGTCGCTCCTGCCGCCACTTGGCTAATCCGGCCGGGCCCGCGCAGGGGCCGACTACCGTTCAGGCTGGTTGCCGGCATTGGTGTCGATCGTTGCGGCACGGATCCAATACCATAGCGTACCATTTCTTCCGGCGTGCGCGAACTTGGTGGCGCGAGAGGCCGCGAGGGGGCCACACGGCACGACGGGCGGCTTATCGGTAAGCGCTCGGTGAAATGCATCTTGTAATCATCTTCCTCGATCTGGCATGAT
>JBHHUB010000181.1:0-7946 GCA_046753625.1 Phycisphaerae bacterium
GATCGAGCCGCCATGCTTTTTTGCAACCTTCAACTATGGATGGGACAGTCTCCTCAATTGCCGCCGAGGATCAGAACTCAAACGGGATGGAATTCGCTGTCTCCCGCTTGTCCTTCGGCATAAAGTGAATGTACCGCTGAGTGGTCCGCTGATCCAGATGCCCGACAAACGCCGCAATCTGGTCCCACGTTTTTCCCTGGGCGACGAGGATCGAAATGAACGAATGACGTAGCGCATGGTACCCGTCCAAGCGTTCAAAATCTGTTCCCTTGACCAGCTTCTCAAACAGGCGATCCGCCTTGTCGCATCGCCGTTGCTCTCCCGACCGTTTGCTCTTGCCCTTCCACCGTTTGTTGCTTCCGGAATAATCGAATGCTTCGAAGATGGGGAACATGATCTTGCTGCGCTTCGGCAAACCTTCGACATGCTCCCTCACCGCCTTCGCTACCGAGTCCCTCAGCTCAATGGTCAGGCTGATCTCCGACAACCCTTTCTGCCTCGCCCCTTTCTTGCTCCTAATCGTCAGCCGCCCCTTCACGTAATCGCTTGGCCTCAACCGTACAAGCTGCACACGCCGCATGCCCGTGGAGCAGACCAACTGCATGGGAAGCAGCATTTCCGGTATCTCCGTGGCCGTCATCTCGATCAAACTGTTGATCTCTTTCAGGTCCAACAACCATCGGGCGAGCAGTTGATTCTGTTCCTCCTCGCCTGCGGATCCCAGGAGACGTTGGATCTCTTCGGTCGGCAGGAAGGGTTTGACCGTGGTTTCAGTTATTTTGGGGATCGTGAACGGACATTCAGCGAGCAACGGTGGCTTACGGCTCATCGCCCAGTTGACGGCGGATCTGAGCGACTTGAAATCAGATCGGATGGTCCCTTGGCTAATGAGCCTCTTGCTCACTGGTTGTTCATTCTTCCGTCTCTTCTTCTTGGCGACCTTCTTCTTGCCCGTTTTCTCCCTCGCGGTCGTCTCCTTCCCGCGCTTATTTTGAAACGCGGTCATGTCGGCGTCGGTCAAGCTCATGACTCGCACGTCGCCAAGCACTCGGATGAAATGGTCCAGGTGAACTCGCGTCCCCTCGACGTGACCGGGCGTCCGACTTGTCGCTTGCAGGTTGTCGATAAAGGCTTCTTTGAGTTGCGAAACGGTCAAAGGATTATCGTCGGCGGGTGATGCGATCAGGTGCCCGATTTCCTCGGAGCCAAAAAGCACGTCAACGATGGAGTGACCATCAGCAAGGAGTTTGGATGCCAGAGCACTTTCGCCTTTGCGGATTCGGTCGAGTTGCGCGTTTGCGTCCTGTCGAATCTGCTCAGCTACCTTTTCGTCGGTAGTACCCAGTCCTTTGGTGTGTTTTTTTCCCTTCCACGAGAAGACAAAAGCAAGCTGTCCGTTGGTTCGTGTCCTGACGTAGCCCATCGCTACCCGTCTCCTGACGCCAAAAACCGCCATCGCTCTACCAGCTGGGTGGTGGCCAAGTGGTGGCCAAGTAGTGGCGCGAGGAGTATACACGAAACAAGGACTCACGCCAATTCCTGACGTAAGTCCTTTGTTTATGGCAAGTTACCTATTCGGGGCGAGAGGATTCGAACCTCCGACTTCTTGACCCCCAGTCAAGCGCGCTAACCGGACTGCGCCACGCCCCGTGGACGACCCTTGTAATGACCGCCGTCGGCGACGTCAAGCCTCATTCGGGCTCCACGGCCCCACCGGGGCCCCACCGTTCGCCGCGAATGAATGGCGGCGTGTCGGCCCGGGGCTGCTTGGCACCGCTGCCGGCTGGTGACAACGCCAGACTACTACGGTACGCAGACACTTTCCTCGCACGTGAACAGGAATGGCGGATCCCCCTGGAACGCCAACACGGCGAAGAACACGTCACCGATGTTGATCGACTGGTTCGGCAAACACGGTGCAAGGTCGGTTAGAGCCCGCGTACTATCGGTAAACACGTTTTGGAAGCCCAGCACGATCAGCAGCGCATCGCCAAGACTGGCGGATCCGTCGCCGTCAACGTCTCCATAGACGGAGGTCATGACGCTCACCGGCGCCGTAAGATTGGGATTGAGCGGATCGCCGCAATCGGCCTGCACGTCGAGCAACGTATCGGGCGTGATGAACAACCCGGTTACGAATACGGACCCTCCCCACTGAGCGGGCGTCAACCACAACGCGTTGGCCGGGGCCGCAACAAGCGCGCCAACCGTGCTTTCAGGTATACCGTCGCCATCCTGGTCGAAGCCGATCAGGCCCGTTTCGCCGGGCAACGGTCCAACGTATTGCGGATTCGCCCCGGCACACGAGGTCACCACGAGCGCCGTAACGACGTTTGAGTCGGCCGGTTGCGGCGTGAGGCGAAGATACCGGTTGCCCATCACCTCTACCAACGGCGTGTCGCAGGGACATCCGTTCACCTCGTCACAATTGGGGCACGGTGGCCCGGTGCTCGTGCAGCCCGTGATGGGATCGCCAATCGGCGGATTGCAGACTTCCTGCCCGTTGCAAAAGAGCCCGTCATCGGTGCAGTTCTCATTGTTGGGGATGTTTTCGCAGAAACCGGCCGGGTGGCAGGTATCGTCCGTGCACTGGATGCCGTCGTCGCAATCGATGTCGAAATTGCACGCGGTGCAGTCCGGATTCACATCGCCCGTGCAGGCTCCGCCGGCACACGCATCGTTGATCGTGCACACATTCCCATCGTCGCACGGAACCGTGTTGGGGACGGAAACGCATCCGTTGACGCTTTCGTCGCAGGAATCGTCGGTGCAGAGATTGCCGTCGTTGCAAATCGGCGGCGTGCCAGGCACAAACACACCGTTCTCGCAACGATCGGTTCCGTTGCAGAAGAGGCCGTCCTGATCGAAATCGCCGGTAAGCGCCGTATTGATGCATACATCGGCGGCCTCGTTGCAGGTATCGTCGGTACAGAGGTTGCCGTCATCGCACGGGTCGCTGCCCGGTACGCAAACACCGAGATCGCACAACTCCACGCCATTGCAGAACAGACCGTCATCACAGTCGGCGGACGTGCCGCAGTCGGCAATCTGAATCGTGGCCGATCCGAGTATGCCTGTGAGGATGCCCAGTACGCCACCGTCGATAACCGTTACCGTCGGCGTCGCCCCCAGGCAAAGTGGAATCTCGAGGACGGTACTCGGCACCGGCTCGAGCGTTTGGAACTCCATCGTCGTCATCAAGAGGCCGCTCATCGGAATGGTCACCGGATTGGTCGGCAGCGACCACGCACGATAAAGGGCGTTGCCGTCGTCGAACGAGTTGTTCAAGCCGTCCTGGCCGGAATCATTCGGGAAGGTCGAGAGCTGCCACGTGTAGGGTCCATTGTCGACCTTGCCGAGCAGGCGGAGTTTTGTCGGATCCCACTGCATGATGACGTCAATCATCGAGGCGGTCGCCGGGGTCTGGTCCGCCGATGAAATGATCAGCCCGATCTGCAGCACGTCTCCATTGGGTACCGACGGTGCCGTCGGCGCCCAACCCAGATCAACCTCGCCGCTGCCGTTACCGCCTACGGTTTCTCCCACACAAACACCGGCCACACACACGTCGTTTTCGGTGCACGGCTCGTTGTCGTCACAATTGCCGCCGACGTTGGTAAAGACGCACGCATCCAACACGGGATCACAGAACTCGGTCGTACAGACGCTGTTGTCGTTGCAGTCCTCGGGCGGCGCGATGACCAACACGCCGTTGACGCACGTATCGACTCCGTTGCAGAAGATGCCGTCGTCCGGGTCGATCGTGTCGTCGGGCACATGCGTGCAGGCCTGAATCGATTCGATGCAGGTATCGGCCGTGCACACGTTGCCGTCATCGCACGGGTCGACGGCCAGCCCGCAGGACAGCGCGATGCACACCTCCGCCCCGTTGCAGAACACGCCGTCGTCGCAATCGGAATCCTGAGTACATTCGACACAGGCGGCCCCGTTTTGCGAATTGAAGCAAACCAAACCGGGCGGACAGGGGAACAGATTCGCTTGACAGGTTCCCGCGCCGTCGCACGTATCCGGATCGTCACAGAATGTATCGGTCGGATCACCGCAAGCGGCGCCGGCAGGCAGGATATTGTCTTGACAGGTTCCGTTGCCATCGCAGGTATCGGCCTGATCGCATTGGCTGTTCGCGGGATTGCCGCAGGGTGTCCCGAAGGGCTCGGCATTGGAAAGGCACGCGCCGCTCCCGTTGCACGTATCCGGATTCTCACATTCGGTATCGGTCGGATCTCCGCACACGAACCCAACGGGCTCGGCGTTGCTCAGGCAAGTGCCTCCGCCGTCGCACGTATCCGGATTGTCACACTCGGTATCGGCCGGGTTGCCACAAGGGGTCCCCGCCGAGCGCGCCGGGTGGGCGCATGCTCCTGCGGCGCACACGTCGTCCGTACACTCATTGCCTTCGTCCAGGCAAGGCGTGCCGTCCACCAAGGGCGTGTGGGCGCACGCCCCGTTTCCGTCGCAGGCATCGGAAGTACATTCGTTGCCCTCATCGGCGCACGCGACGCCGGGCGGTTGGAATTGATCGGGCGGACAATCCTTGTTTACGCCATCGCACGAATCGTCGACGTCGCATTCACCCTGGGCCGTTCGGCACACGGTGCTGACCGGCTGCACTTGATCCGTACAAACCCCGGCGATGCACGTATCCGCGGCGTCGCAAACACCGACGGGCGGCGCACCACAAAGCGTGCCATCCGTCACCGGCGGGTGCGCACAGGCTCCCAATCCATCACAAAAATCATTGGTGCATTCAACAAGATCATCGGTGCACGACACGCCGGCCGATTGGAAGTCGTCGAGTGGGCAATTGCCCACTAGGCCATCGCAAACCTCGGCCACGTCACACTCGGAAGCCGCGGACCGGCAGATCGTCCCGGCGGAACGCACGTTGTCAACACACGAACCGGCGACGCACAAGTCCTGCAGGTCACAGGCACCCACCGGCGCGCCACCGCAAACAATACCGTCGATTCGCGGCGGGTGTGCACACACCCCGGCCGCGCAGACGTCATCGGTGCACTCGTTTCCTTCATCCGTGCACGCGGTGCCATCGACCACGAATCCGTCCAGCGGGCAATCGTGTGTGATTCCGTCGCACACCTCTGCGACATCACACTCGCCGGCCCCCGCCCGACACTCCGTGCCCACCGCACGAACGTTATCCACGCACGCACCGGCCAGGCAGGTATCCTGAAGGTCGCAGTCGCCGGCCGGCGCCGTCCCGCATACCGACCCGTCCGTAACATTCGGGAAGGTGCACACCCCGGCGTTGCAGAGGTTTTGAGTGCAGTCGTTGCCGTCGTTGCAGTCGGCATCAGCGAGGCACTCGACGCAGGTATTGATGACCTCGTCGCAAAGCTGGCCCACGCATGGGTCGGTCCCGGGCTGACAGGCGCCGCCTAGGCAGGTCTCCGTGCCGTCGCAGAACAGACCGTTGTCGCAGTCGGTGTCCACCAGACATTCACCGCAGGTGTTGGTCACCTCATTGCAAAGCTGGCCGGCCGAACATGGATCGCCCGCAGACACACATCCCAAAGCCACATCGCAAACCTCCGGCCCGTTGCAGAACAAGCCGTCATCGGTGCAATTGATGTTGTTCGGCGCAAATATGCAGCCCCCCGCAACGCACAGGTTGTCGGTGCAGGCGATGCCGTCGTCACAGTCGGCGCCGGTCAAGCACTCGCCGCAGGTATTGGTCACCTCGTTGCAAAGCAAGCCGGCCGGGCAAGGGTCTCCGCTGGACACACAGCCCAAAACCGCATCGCAGCTTTCGCCGCCGTTGCAGAATTGGCCGTCGTCGGGACAATTGACATTGTTCGGCGTGAAGACGCACGCGCCCGCGACACATGTATCGTCAGTGCACTGCACGCCGTCATTGCAATCGCCGGCCACTAGACATTCGCCGCATGTGTCGGTCGTCTCGTCGCAGAGTTGCCCCGGCATACAGGGGTCGCCGGACGAAACGCAATCGAGCACCGCATCACAGCTTTCGACGCCGTTGCAGAACAGGCCGTCGTCCGGGCAGTTGACATCGTTGGCGACGTTGACGCACACACCTACAACGCAGGCATCATCCGTGCAGCCGATCCCGTCATCGCAATCAAGATCAACCAGGCATTCGCCACAGTTATCGGTTACTTCATTGCAGAGCTGACCCGCCTGGCAGGGGTTGCCGGTCGAAACGCATCCCAAAACCGAATCGCATACTTCCGTTCCATTGCAGAAGACGCCGTCATCCGTGCAATTGGCATCGGTCGGCGTAAACACGCAAGCGCCGGCCACACACGTATCCACCGTGCAGGCGACGGCATCGTCGCAATCGAGATCGACGAGGCATTCGCCGCACGTGTCGGTCGTCTCGTCGCAGAGCTGTCCGGGCAGGCAGGGATCACCGGTCGAAACGCAATCCAGCACCGCGTCGCAAACCTCCAAACCGTTGCAGAAGAGTCCATCGTCCGCGCAATTGACGTTGTTGGGCGTAAAGACACAGGCTCCACCGACACACGTGTCGTCGGTGCAGGCGACGCCGTCGTTGCAATCCAGATCCACGAGGCACTCGCCGCATGTGTTCGTCGTCTCGTTGCAGAGCTGTCCGGGCAGGCAGGGGTCCCCGGCCGAAACGCAATCCAACACCGGGTCGCATACTTCAGGGCCGTTGCAGAACAATCCATCGTCGGCGCAATTGGCATTGTTGGCCGTAAAGACGCATGTGCCGTTGACGCAGGTATCGTCGGTACACGGCACCGAGTCATTACAATCGGCGGAAACCTCACACTGCAAGCATACGTCTTGAACCTCGTTGCAGATTTCGGTCGGCAAACAAGGCGAGCCGCTGGAAACGCAGTCGAGCAGCACGTCACAGCTCTCGGTTCCGTTGCAGAACAGACCGTCGTCGGGACAGTGCACGTTGTTCGGCGTATTGACGCATGCGCCGCCCACGCACGTGTCGTCGGTACAGGCCACGCCGTCGTCGCAATCCAGATCCACCAAACACTGCCCGCACGAATTGTTGACTTCATCACAAAGCTCGCCGGGCAGACAGGGATCGCCGGCGGAGACGCAATCCAAGAGAACGTCGCACACTTCAGGACCGTTGCAGAACAGTCCATCGTCGGGGCAATTCGCATTGTTGGCCGTGTTGACGCAGGTGCCGTTCACACAACTGTCGTCCGTACATGCCACGCCGTCATCGCAGTTCGCAGAAATCACGCATTCCAAGCAGAGGTCCACGGCATCGTTGCAGAATTCACCGGGCAGACAGGGGTCGCCACTCGAAACACAGTCCAAGACCGGATCGCAGCTTTCGGTCCCGTTGCAGAACAGACCATCATCCGGACACAGAGCATTGTTGGGCGTCAAAACACAAACCCCGCCCACGCACGTGTCATCCGTGCAGCCGACGCCGTCGTCGCAATCGAGGTCGACAAAGCAGTCCACACAGACATTGGCCGTCTCATCACAGAGTTGTCCCGGACAAGCCGACCCGCTCCCCACGCACACTCCGCCCGAGCACGTATCCACGGCCGTACAGAACTGACCGTCATCACACGGTGCGGTGTTGTTCGCATTCACGCAGCCGACGGCCGGGTCGCACGTATCGTCGGTGCACACGTTGCCGTCGTCGCAGTTGGGCGGCGCTCCGCCCACGCAGACGCCCGCCGAGCAGGTGTCATTCGTCGTGCACGCACTGCCGTCGTCGCAGGCGGCCACGTTGTTCGTGTTGACGCAGCCGACCGCCGGGTCGCACGTATCGTCGGTGCAGACGTTGCCGTCGTCGCAGTTCGGCGGCGCACCCCCGACACAAACACCCGCCGAGCAAGTGTCGTTGGTGGTACACGCGCTGCCGTCGTCGCAGGTGGCCGTGTTGTTCGTATTGACGCAGCCGACCGCCGGGTCGCAAGAATCGTCCGTACAGACGTTGCCGTCGT
>JBHHUB010000182.1:0-7931 GCA_046753625.1 Phycisphaerae bacterium
CCGACGGCACGTCGCTAGGCATGCACGAGTCGCAGTCGCGCCTGTGGGAAAACCTTGTCGGGCGAAGCCGCGAGTTCTGGTCGCACTATTTCCCGGCGGCGCAGAAGGCCTTCCCGGACGCGCTCGCAACCGCCAACGCCGACGATTTCTACTGCGCCATCAATCGCGTGCAGCCCTCGCTCATCCGCGTCGAGGCCGACGAGGTCACCTACAACCTGCACATTGTCGTGCGGTTTCGTATTGAGCGTGACTTGCTGGCGGGAAAGATCGGCGTCAACGATATTCCCGCGGTTTGGAATGACACGATGTCGGCTCTGTTGGGGGTCACGCCGGCCCATGACGCGGAGGGTTGCCTGCAGGATATCCACTGGTCGATGGGGGCGCTGGGCTATTTTCCCACATACGCGCTGGGCAATCTCTACGCCGCTCAGTTTTTCGAGCAAGCTCGGAAGGATATTCCGGATCTGGAGGACCACATTCGCAACGGCCGCCATCAGCCACTGCGCACCTGGTTGCGCGAGAACATCCACATGCACGGTCGCCGCTACGGCGCCGGTGAACTGGTAGAGCGCGTTACGGGCCGACCTCTGTCTATCAAACCCTTCATGGACTACATCACGGGGAAAGTCTCGGACGTGTACGGGCTGTAGCCGTGCGGCGAAAGATGGAAAGTCGAAGATGGAAAGTCGAAGGTCGAAGGTGACGACTGTCCGCCGACAGCGGTCGATTGCGGGATGCCCGCGCATCAAATGGAGCTTCGATCGGGGTCTACTGGGCCGCGGTCAGTTTGACGGGCGGCTTTTCATTCTCCGGCGCCGGCTGGGGCAATCGTTGCAGGCCTTGAATCGCCCAAAGGCAACCGGGCTGCAATTGGATTGCCTTGCGGAAGTGGACGCGGGCGGCGTCGAAGCGTTTGGATACGATCATCACCTCCGCCAAGAGGCAATGGGCCTCAACGTCGGCCGGGTGGTCCGCGAGCACATCGAACAGGGTTGCGGCCGCATCCCCCGTCGCACCGGATTGTTTTTGCAAGAGAGCCTGAAGGATGCGCGGCTGCGTGGATTTCGATGTGCCGCGCAGGGCGCGATCAATCGCCCGGCTCGCCGTGCTTGTGTCGCCGAGCGCCAGCGCGGCTCGAGCCTGCAGCACCTGTGCTAAAGTGTCATCTTCGTGGCGTTGGGCTTGGGGTGTAATCACGCGCAGAGCAGACTCCGCCTGTCCATGGGCCAGGTGGGCGATGGCCAACGTGCGGCGCACTTCACTCTCGTCGGATTCGGAAAGATTGCTGCCAAGGAGCGGGTCGAGTACGGATACGGCTTCCAGGAATCTTCCCGTCGTTGCCAGTGCCCGTCCGAATGCCAGAGCTATGTCGAATGATCCGGCGCCCCGCGCGTACGCGTCTTGGAGCCATCGGACAGCCTGTCGAGGCTGATTGAGAAACTCGGCCGTCCGCCCCGCCAACAGCATGACCTCGGGGTTGTCGTCGAAGGCGCGCCGTGTCTCATTGAGCAGGCGCATGGCCACTTCGGCACGATCCAACGCCACCAGGCATTCCACCTGAGCGATCAGGTAATCGGCTCGCGTGGCATGCTGGCTGCGGGCGCGCGCATACAGGGCCAAGGCTTCCTCGGGGCGGCCCTGCCATTCCAGCAGCATGCCCTCGGTGTAGTCCAGCTCCGGACCGGCCAGTCCCGCGCGGCGGGCGGTTGCGATGATCCGGCGCGCTTCCGAAGTTTTGGACTCGGCGATTCTGGATTGGGCCAGCAGGACATGGCCATCGAGCAGGGTGGCGTCGAGCGCAATCGCCTCGGAAGCCGCCTCCGCCGCCTCCGCGAAGCGAAAATGGTCGAACGCCTGTTGCGCCAGTTGCAGCTTTATTTCAGCCCGAACGGTGCCCCATCGCTGCTGGGCCTGAAGTTTGGCGGTCGCGTGCTGGGTCGTGTGGCAACCCATGGTCGAGGCCAGGGAGATCAGCGCGATCCCGCAATGTGCCGTACCGGGGATACGTTTGCCCATCATCAAATCCTACTCCATGGCTTTGCTCGGCGCGTCGCGTTGTGGGTTCGCGTCGTCGGCGTGGTGGATGCGATCAAGATCGGGTCGACCGTACGGCGGGATGACATAGTGGCGATCTTTCGCGATTAGACGATAGAGAAAGTTTCTTGTGGCGGTTCCCTCGAGGTCCCAATCCCGGTGTGCGGATAGACGTTCTTTAAGTCGAATGGCGCTCAGGAGGCGCGGCCGATAGTCGAGCGCCAGCTCCGCGTGCCAAAGTGCCTTCCTGGTGTCGCCAACTTTGAGCTTCTCAAGCGCTTTGCGGTATTGGGTTTGCGCGATGCGCTCCCGGCCGTGCCACAGCAACCTCCGGCGCGAGCCGACACGAATCCGTTCCATATCCTCCAGGACGGCATTCGAGGCGTCGGCGTACTCATCTTGATCCTTGACGATCTTGACGGTCAGCAAGATCACGACCTCCTCTCGATCGGACGAATCATTCTGCGAACGGACGAGCGAGCCGAGGAACGGGAGGTTGCCCAACCCGGGAATCTGCTGATTGGTGGCCGTGGTTACCTCACGAAAAAGCCCGCCGATCAGAATCGTTTGCCCATCCTTGACGAGAACGTTGGTGGTTACCTCGGTGGTTTGTTCGGAGGGCAGTCCTTGGGCGCTGACGAAGCCTACGCTGTCCTCCGGGTGCAGTTCCATCCGAACCCAACCGTCGTCGCCGATAAAGGGGCGAAAGATCAATTGGGTTCCGGTGACGAGAAACTCGACCGATTGGATGGTTTGCGTTTCCGTAACCGTGGTCGTTAGGTAGCCGTCGCGCCGACCGACGATGACCTGCCCTTTTTGTTTGTTCAGCGCCAGGATTTTCGGATTCGCCAGAACGGTCGTGTCGGTGACCTGTTCCAATGCGCGCAGAAAGACGGCCACCTTGTCCTTGATGATGCCCAGGGTGAAACCGCCGGAGGGCACCTGGTCGGCGAAGTCGGTCGTGCCGATGGCGTTAAACAGTTCGAGTCGTTCCTTGGGAAGCTGGCCCAGCGTCAAATCCTGAATGGCGTTGGAGGTGGCGCCCAACTGCTCCAAGTCCACGCCGCCGACGATGGAGAAGTCGATGCCCAAACCGTTGGCATCGTTGAGTTGGGCGCGGAGAATGGTTGCTTCGATGAGCACCTGCTTGGGGCGCACGTCAAGTTGGCTGAGGACGTGTTCGATTCGCTCCAACTTTTGGGCCGAGGCCGTGACGATCAGGAAATCCTGCGCAGCGTTGCCGCTGCCGCCTCCGTCGGCCGGTGTATTGGCCAAACTCACCGATGGTTCCGGCGAGGCGGTTGCCGATTCACCCTCACCGAGCATGGGCGTCACGTAGGTATGGGCATCGGCCGCATTGATGTAGCTGAGTCGAAAAACGCGCGTAACCCGCTCATCGTCGGGCGGCGCGTCCATCGCCTCCAATTCATCGATCGTGTAAACGTAAACAAACGGCCCGATCTTTCGAAAGCCGGCACCGTTCGGCGTGAGAATCGCCTCGAGCGCTTGTTCGAACGTGACCCCGTAGAGATTGGCCGTTACGGTGCCTGAGACGTCCGGTGAGGCGATGATGTTACGCTTGCCTTCAAGCGAGAGCAGCTGCAGCGCCTCCGATATCGGCATGTCGGCCACGTGTAGCTCAACGCCACCGTTGCCGTCGAGCGCCACGCCGGATGCCTTAGCGGGTGGGAGGTCGGGGGCGGCGTTTTCGGATCGGGGTTGATCTGCATCGGGCTGCGTTGAGGTTGGTTGCCCGAGCACCGGACTCGCGGCCAGCGCGATCGGAAGCAACGTCAGACAGGCGGTCCGGATCACTGCGGCTCGGCGCGGGTGGTCGGTCGGCGCATCGGGGCGGTGTGTGCCGGCCCGCAAGGCTCTGGTTGGGTTGCCGGCTGCATCGTGCACCATTGGGTGGCTCGACAAAGAGATTCCATTCACTCGAGGCCGGGGCATCCGACCCTGAACGCCCCTCGATCCAGCGATTACCCTGAGCCGTGGGCCTGAAGTCCGCACAGCTTCGCGCGTGTCGCCAGACAGCCGCTAGACGAATGATGGAACCGCTCTATCCGCCGCCTCGCTTCCGCGCGGGTTTCCCCGCTTGGTTATCGGCACCTTGTAGACGCACATTAAGCGTGCCGATTTGGAGCACTTGCTTGATCTGCACAAGGAGTTCGTTGGTGCGCCGGGCTTCATCGAGGATCTGACTGCGCTGAAGTCCGCTGTCAGGAATGCGTGCGTCGGCGGTTTGCTCGAAAGCCATCGGCCCTATCCAGACGCGAAAACACGTCACCAAAATGAAGGCGAGCACGATGCGGTTGAAGATTCCGCCGTAACGGGGTTGGGAATTCGGTTTCATCTGGACCTCCAATGTATGAGTACCGGGTTGCCTCCATAGATACGACCAACCGAGCCAGGGGCTTTAACGTGAGCCGCGGGCTGTACCCTGAGCCGCGGGCTTTAGCCCGCGCGGTCGTCCGGCGTTTGCCCCACAATCCGTTACATGAAGAACCCAACCCCTCGAGCCCGCACGCGAGTCGACCTGATCGCGGGTGAGCGCGTGGACACCATCTCCCAATGCCACACAATGCGCGTATCAGGGCTGATACAACGATATCGTGATCATCAAGCCAATCGCACCGAAGATCGCCGCCAGGCGGATTCTTCGTGTGGCCGGGGAGTAGCGGGGTTCGTGAATCACCAGCGTGCCGCCCAGCGCCAAAAGCCCCAGCCCAACCGCCGCCAGCGCCGCGGGGAATCCGAGCTTGTGCAGGCTTATGGGTGCGATGATCGCCACGGACAGGCCTCCGGCGATCAGCATTCTGGCCAACGTCGTGGTGCCAACGGTCGTGCGGCTGCCGACTTGAGTCAACAGGGATCGCGTTCCCGCGGCCACGGCGTATCCAGTGGCCGCAGTGCCTAAAACGCACGCCGCCTGCACGAGGATCGGCTGCGCGAGTTGGTGGTTGGTCAGGCTGATGGCGATCAGCGCGGTGATGCCTCCGGCCATGGCGCTGGCGGCTCCGAATCCTCCGATCGAATCGGCGTCGGATCGTCGGCTGAGTGTGGCCAGCCACGCCCCCAGGCCGAGGCACCCGACGTAAAGGGCACCGCGATGAAGCCGGCTCGGACCGTCGTCGGTCGCGCCGTATACCGCGAGGTAAACCCAGGTCGAAGCGGCCATGGCCATAACCACGACACTGGCGCGAAGCAGCATGGGCCAACGATCCCCGCGGGTCGGGCCGCACGAGGCGTCGGTACCCCGATCGCGGAGGTTGCTCGCGCCCACGGAAGCCAGGACACCGGCCGAGATCGCGGCGACACAGAGCGCAGGGACCGCTGAGGCCACCAGGAGAATCGATCGTTGAATGGGTAACCGGCCGAGCAGGATTGCGACACTCAGCCCCATGGCCGCACCGAGTAAGTGATACGAGCCCGCCCGTGTTTCCCACTGGCCATGGCGGCAAAGCAGCCGATACGTGCAGGTGCACGCCAGGCCCAGCAGGCTCAGGGGCACCAGGGCGCAGAATCCGGTCACGAGGGCTTCGGCCGCGACTCGCGGCATATCCGACCAAATGAAATGCGCGGCGGTCCAAGTCCAGGCGTTCAGGGTCAAGTCGATCATCAGGGGACTGGCGGCGCTAGCCAGCCCGCAGGAAAGGGCGATCACCGCGAGCACCGTCCAATGCAAGGTCGGGTCGATCGCGTTGAACACGAGAACCGGCGCGGCGTTGTCGGCGTTGATGTTCCGGCCGAACATGCGGCGCCAGGCCGCGATGCCGATCCACGTTGCCAGGTGTTGTGGAACGCGGACGCCGATGGCGGTTGCGAGCAGCATGATCCCCACAACCGTGGTTCTTTCCAAGGGCGGTGCGCCACGCGCGGATAGAAAATAGTCGCGAAACCCGAGCATGAGCATGCCCGCCGAGACGCCAAGCAACAAGGCCATCAGCGCTCCGAGGCGCGGGGTGGTATCGGTCGTTGCGTTCGATGCGAGCGAAATCGGCGGTGCCGTGCGATCGCCGGCCTTATCCGACAGATTGGCCCGGTGCCAATGTGTGGCGGCGTGGGGCGTGACGGGAAGCGCCGGTCGAACCGATCGACGTGTTTTCCTGGCGCCCCGCCGTACACGGCGTCGCGCATGACGACTAGCCACGTTTTGGGCCTCCTGCCCGGGTGCGATCCGGTTCGCAAGCCACCGCGAGCGGCCGCGGCGGTCACGGATTCTGTGTCGAAAGCACGGTTGTGTCCGATGCATCGAACCGCCGAATCCCCCCTTCGTCAAGTCGCACCAGCAGGGCGGCGGCCGGGTCGATGTCGAGCATCGTTCCCACAAACATTCGATTGGCATGTTGCAGTTCGACGCGGCGGCCCACGAATTCACAGCGAGCGAGCCATTGAGCGTGCAGATCTTCGTAACCCCATCGCCCCGGATCCGCGAGCCAGCCGTCCAGTTCCTTGAGGATATTCGTAAGTAATGCCGTCCGGTCGATCGCCGCAGCGCATTCGATTTCCAGCGACGTGGCGCTGCCGGCCAGCGCCGGTGGGAGGTGGCCCGCTTGCTGCAGACAGTTGATGCCGATGCCCAGCGCGTAGCAAAGCGTGCCGTCGCCGCGCTTTCGGGATTCGACGAGTATGCCGCCGACCTTCTTCCCGGATACCAATAAATCGTTGGGCCACTTGATCGAGCAGATGAGCTGGGTCGTTTTGCTGACGGCGCCGGCGCACGCCACGGCCGCAAGCAGCCCGATTTCGCCTCCGTTGAGCGCCCCGGCCTCGTCGATCAACAGGACACTAAACAGCAAACTGGCGCCGCGCGGCGAAATCCAGCTCCGCCCCAGCCGACCCCGGCCGAGGCGCTGATATTCCGTTACAACGACCAATCCGTCCGCGGCCTCTACGTCGATGAATTCCCAGGCCCAGTCGTTGGTGCTGTCGGTCTCGGCCGTCCACTCGATCGCGCGGCCAACCCGCCACTTGATCGATTGGCCACCTCGCGACTTGATCGATCGGCAAGCCCGATTCGGCTCAAGCGTGGCCCGCAGTCGTTGAATGTCAATTACACCGCTTGGCATCGCGACGCAGGGTAGCACACCGCCAGGGCGCTAAACAAGAGCAATCCGCTTGGATCATCGCTCAGGGGTCCGTGACGGTTGGCGCGGCTGCCCGATGGGGTCCGGACGCCTTCCGAACAGTCCCCGACTGCAGTGATTCAAGCAGACGGCTTCTTATCCGAACCGCGACCGTAAGGGAGTGGCGGTGGTTGCATCGGTAAGCCGCTTCCTGACGGGCGCAGTTCGGATCAGGATAGGCCTCCCCAATTCTCAATCACGACACTCGCCTGCGGCGTTACCGATCGTCACTACCAGCCGCGGACCTCTTTTCGATCCCAGTCCCAATCGATCGACTTGATGGGGTCGCCGGCCAGCGCGAAGACCGCCATGATGGGCTTGCCGGTCTTGTCGTGGTAGTCCACGCCGACGGCCGGACCGTAACGGCGATTGAGGAATTCGGTCCAGCCGGCAAAGGGCGGCTCGTCAAACAGAACGAGAATCACGCGTGGCAGCCGCTCTTGCAACTCCTTCAAGAGCGTTTCGCGGCGCGCTTGCACGCCCGAATAGCCGGATTGAAGGCCCGTAATCATCGTATAGCGCGAGGCGCATTTGCGGTTGGCGTAGTAATAGATGCCCGTGTCGTGGCCGAAGACAAAGACGGTATCCGTGGGGCGGGTGACGCTCTTGACGCGTTCGCCCTGCCCGCGGGCCCAGAAATCTCGCGAGTTGTACCGCGGCGCGGTGATGCCATAGGGCGGTTGATTGAGGTAATGCTTGTATTGAGTGCCCACCAGCAACAGCGGCAGGATCAAGGGTAAGATCGTCGCAGCGGGGACGGGCGGCGGG
>JBHHUB010000183.1:0-7899 GCA_046753625.1 Phycisphaerae bacterium
ATTCGGTCCCGGATGAGTGCCAGGCGGACTGCAACGCGAACGGGATCGCGGATACGTGTGATCTGGCCGACGGCACCAGTTCCGACTGCAACACCAATGCCATTCCCGACGAGTGCGACATCGACTGCGATGCCAACGGGATTCCGGACGATTGCGAAGCGTTCGCCGATTGCAACGCCAACGGCATCCCCGACGCCTGCGACCCGGATTGCAACATCAACGGCGTACCCGATGATTGTGAAGGTGATCCCGACACGGACCAGGACGGCATTCCGGATTGTCTGGATGCGTGCCGGTTGACCAGCCCGCCGGGCGCGTGCGTCTGCGGGCCGGATACCTGTTGTTTCTTTCCTATTTTCCCCGATAACTGCTTCCACGGGTTCACACCCCAGCAATGCTTGGATTCGGGTGGAACGCCGGATTGCTTTCCGTCCGAGTTGTGTCGTGATGGATGTCTCGTGGGCGATTGGAATGAAGACGCTGCGGTGGACTTCGGTGATGCCGGGGGAGTTCAGCAGTGCTTCAGTGGGCCCTTTGCTGCACCGGGTTTCGTCCTGCCCAGCGCCGCATGCCGCCGCTTTTTCGACTTCGACGGGGACACCGATGTGGACCTCGATGACTATCTGGCGTGGTTTACCCTCGCTTTTGGAGGAGGTTAGCCACGTGTGCCAGCCGCAGCACTACGGGTTGGTGCGATTTCCAAGAAGAGCATCAAGACAACCCACCGGCCGGGCCGCGGCGAGGCGGATTCGATGGGAAAGAATCTCTTGGAGAAACCGAGACCCACACCGCACGTTTGCGTGACCTGTGGATGCGGTCCGGTGCGTTTATCTTCGTAAGGAGGGGCGTTGCGAGCCCAAATCTCGCCCGCTCAAAGAGGGAATCATGCGAATGCGCCACTGTTGGGAGCACCCGGTCCCTGTTGAGCACGAGTTGATGGATATGAGAACCACAATACAAACGATAAAATCGGCGGTGGCACTGGGCCTGATGGGCGCTTTATTCCTCGGGGTGGCCGGGGTGGCCGAGGCCACGCCTCGGACGCTTCGCGACTCGGCGATCGACCGAACGCCCAAGTTCCGCGGCGGTTCGCGTGACACCACCGGGTTCTGTGTAACGCCTGAGGATTGCAATGACAACGACGCCTGCACGACCGACATTTGCTTCGACTCCATTTGCTTCAACAAGCCCGTCCCCGGATGCGTTCCGGAGTGCGACGTTGACGTGGACTGCGATGACGGTGATGTCTGCACGACCGATAACTGCGTGGAGCGGCTTTGCCAACACACGCCCATTGAAGGATGCGTGCCGCCCTGCCAATCGGACGCCGATTGCGATGACGGCAATGGGTGCACCGACGATCTGTGCAGCAACGGCGATTGCGTCAACACGACCATTCCCGACTGCACGGCCTGCACACCGGGTCTGATTTGTTCCCCGCTTGAAGTGGTCTTTGTGCTCGACACCTCCGGATCGATGATGGATGAGGCCATCGCGCTCTGCGCCAGCATTGGTGGTATCGTCTCGGATCTGCAGACGCTCGGCGTTGCGGTAACGCCGCACATCCTCGGCATTACGGAGATTCCCCCGGTCGGATTCGACTGCCTGACCGATACGGTCGTCAATCTGCTGGGCGATGTAGTTCCGGGCGTCAACCCGACCTGCCCGTTCCCCAATGGGACGGCTCCCAACGAATCGTGGGGACCGGCCGTGGCGATTGTGGCGCAGAACTTTGCGTGGACACCGGGCAGCAAACGCGTCATCGTACCCGTCAGCGAGGAAGGGCCTTGCAACGGAAGCGTGCCCGAAGGGTGCAACGACCCCGGTGACGATCGCGACGCCCTGACCAACGCACTCGAGGTGGCCAATGCCAATGGCGTGACCGTCTCTCCGATTGCGGGGACGGGCGCCTCGCCCTGCGTGCTTACGCTGGCCGGGGATCTGGCCACCGGGACCGGCGGGTCCCTGTTTACCACTACCGACGCGGCGCCGGACATACCGCAGAATCTCAACGACCTTCTGCTCGCCGCGTGCGATCAGGGCACGCCCTGTGACGATCACAACGCCTGCACGGCGGATTCCTGCAGCGCATTGGGACGATGCGTAAACGATCCCGTTTTCGACGCCGCGGTCGATTGCTGCGACCCGCAAACCGGCGATTTTCAGGTTATCGACGACGGCGACGACTGCACGAACGACGTGTGCGTGGCCTCAAGCGGAAACGTGACACACCCGCCCGCCGACGCGGGCATCGCCTGCAACGACGGCGACCCCTGTACCCAAGTCGGCGCGTGCGATGGTCAGGGCCATTGCATGGCGGCCCCCATCGATTGCGACGACGGAGTCGCCTGCACCGAAGACGTCTGCCTCGACGGCACCTGTGAGCATACGCCCGTCGACGACCTGTGCGACAACGGGCTCTTCTGCGACGGGTTGGAAACGTGCGACGTTCTGCTCGGCTGCCGGGCGGGCACACCGCCCGACTGCAACGACGCCATCGATTGCACCACCGACCTGTGCGACGAGGCGCTGGACGCGTGCACGAATCAAGCCGATGACGCTCTGTGCGACAACGGCTTGTTCTGCGACGGCGTGGAAACCTGCAACGCCGAAACCGGGTGCGTCGCGGGGACGCCGCCGCAATGCGACGATCAAGTCGCATGCACGGTGGATGTCTGCGATGAGCAAAACGACACGTGTGTGTCCACGCCGGACGACAGCTTTTGCGACAACGGCTTGTTCTGCGATGGTTCGGAGGTTTGTGATCCCACGGCCGGGTGCCTGCCCGGACCGGGTCAGCAATGCGACGACAACAACGCCTGTACCACGGATTCGTGTAGTGATCAGACGGGACAATGCACCTTCACCGAGAACTTCGAGGTAGGCGTTGAGTGTTGCAACCCGGAAACCGGCGCCACCGTGCTGATCGATGATAACAACGCCTGCACGAATGACGTCTGCAACGCCGCGACGGGCGCCGTGGGCCATCCGCCGCGCGATCCCGGCTTGGCTTGCGATGACGGCGACCCCTGCACGACCTCCGACGTCTGCGACGGACAAGGACAATGCATCGGGCAAACGGTGACCTGCGACGACGGCGTGGATTGCACCGTGGATTCGTGCGACGGTCAGACTGGCGCGTGCGTCAACGTCCCCGACGACACGGCCTGCAGCAATGGGCTGTACTGTGATGGGGATGAGGTCTGCGATCCGTTGCTTGGTTGTCAGGCCGGTACACCGCCCGACTGCACCGACACGATTGACTGCACGGTGGATGCCTGCGACGAAGCCGGCGACACCTGTACCCACGCGCCGGATGCGACGCTTTGCGCCAACGGCTTGTTCTGCGACGGCGAAGAAACCTGCGACCCGCAACTCGGCTGCATGGACGGGCCGGACCCGGACTGCAACGATGCGGTCGCGTGCACCGTCGATGCGTGCGATGAGATCGGCGACACCTGCACCCACACGCCCGACGCCGCGGCGTGCGACAACGGGCTCTTCTGTGACGGCGAGGAAATCTGCGATCTGCAGCTCGGCTGCATCGATGGACCCGATCCGGATTGCGACGACGGCATCGCCTGCACGATCGACTTCTGTGACGAGGCGGGCGGCGCGTGCACCCACGTGCCGGTCGATGGGCTGTGTGGCAACGACATCTTCTGCGACGGCACGGAGGTCTGTGATCCGCAACTCGGTTGCGTCGCGGGCCCGCCCCGCGATTGCGACGATTCGATCGATTGCACCGTCGACACGTGCGATGAAGCCAACAACACCTGCTTGCACACGCCGAATCCCGCGATGTGCTCCAACGAGCTCTATTGCGACGGCGAAGAAATCTGCGATCTGCAACTGGGCTGCATCGACGGGCCCGATCCGGATTGCAACGACGGTATCGAATGTACGACGGACACGTGCGACGAAATCGGCAACGTCTGCGGCCATACCCCCGATGATCAACTGTGCGCCAACGGGCTCTATTGCGATGGTGACGAAGTGTGCGATCCGCAGCTCGGCTGCATCGACGGGCCGGACCCGGATTGCGAGGACGGCATCGCCTGTAGCCTTGATCTTTGCGATGAAGACCTGGATCAGTGCATAAGTGTTCCGGACGACACCAACTGCGCCAACGGCTTGTTCTGCGACGGCGCCGAGCGCTGCGATCTGTTGCTCGACTGCGTCCCGGGCAACCCACCCGACTGCGATGATCTCAACGCCTGCACGGACGATTCCTGTGATGGGCAAGTCGACGATTGCGCCCATACGCCGAACTTCAATGAGCAAACGTATTGTTGCAATCCGGACTCCGGCGTCCTGACGCCGCTGGACGACGGCGACCCGTGTACGTTGGACCTGTGTGACCCGGCCACCGGGCTCGTGTCCCACCCCCCGGCAGCACAGGGCACACCTTGTGACGACGGCATGGCGTGCACGACGGATGACGTCTGCGACGGAACGGGCGTCTGTGTGGGGACGGACATCAACACGCTGCCTTGCGTGAGCGATGCCGATTGCTTCGGATCCACCTGCGATGTGGCGGCTGGATTCTGCCTGTGTGCTCGAGATCTATGTTTGGACGCCGTGCCCGACGGTATCGGCGATGTGGATTGCCATGATGCCGGTCAACCGATCACCATCAACGTGCGGCTCGGCGACGGGCCGGAAATCGTTACCGGTGGCCAGTTCGTCATCCCATACGATCCGACCTTGCTGGATTTCGTGGACATTGCGCCGGGCAATGTGTTTGATCCACAATCGCCGTTTAACTTTGAAATCTTCCGCGACATCGATGAACAGGCGGGCCTGATCGTCTATTCCGTCGGGGTTACCCTCGGCGATCGGGGCACACAGAACTCCGCGATCATGGCGACGATGACCTTCATTCCGCTCGCAGCGTGCAGCGATTTTGAACTCTGCTTCGTGAGCAACAACCCGCTCAACACGCTTCTGACCGATGAATCCGGAACGCGCGTACCGTATGAATCGTGTTGCACGGGCATGGTGCGGATCAACGACGGACCGCCATCGATCAATTGCCCGGCCAGCGTCGACGTCAACCCCACGCCGGGGCAACTCAACGTCCTGGTGGAGTGGGATCCGATCGTCGTTTCGGACGGATGTGACGGGGCATTGACCCTGGATTGCACGGCCACGCACAGCTTCGGAATCAACATCGACAACCTGATCAACAGTGGCGGGCTCTTCCCGGCCGGCCGGGCCGAGTTTGCCTGTGCGGCGAGCGATAGCTGCGGCCAGACGTATTCGTGCAACTGGTACGTCGACGTCAGTACGCAAAACACGCTCGAGGTTGCCGTGCAGCTCTCGCCGACCATCGTCGACGGGCCGTTGGACCGCTGTATCGAGTTCGAATTGTTCTCCAGTTGCGTGGAAGCGCCGCAGGTCGTCGAACGCACCTTGCAGTTCGGGCTGCCGTTCCACCTGCCCGGACGGGTTAAGAACATTCAGTTCAAGATTCCGGCCGGACAGTATCAGTGCATCACCGCTCGAGACCCGCTGCACACGCTTCGTTCGACTGCGGGAATCGATGTACAGGGCAACATTTACGTGGCCCAGTTCAAGGGCGATCCCTTCTTCGGCGGAAACTGGCTGATCGGCGGAAATCTGGATGGCAGCCACGTCATCGATGTCTTCGATGTCGCCATATTCATGGAACAGGAGTTGGCACAGCTCGACCCGGACACGCCATGCGGCACGCCGGGACCCCATGCCGACATCAACGGCGATGGCGTGGTCGATCAACTAGACTTCTCGTTCGTGCAGGGCAACTACCTGAGTGAGGACAAGCAATCCTGCTGTTCCGGCTCGGGTGCATCAGCCACACCGGCCGGGGTCCGCGAAGTCTCGGTGGCTCAGCTTCGGGCGATGGGCCTGGGCAAGCTCGCCATCGCGGATCTCAACCGCGACGGCTACGTCAACGATGCCGACATCGCGCTCTACATGCGGGGTGTCCGGCCGACGCACGAGAAGAGCATCCGCCCCGCATCGCGGCTCGGCGGGCGTTGACGCACGTCGCGTGCGCCGATCGTGACACGCGGCGTCGGCCTGTGGCAACCCGGCCGCGGTTGTCCGCACAGGCGAAGACCATGGTCCCCGCCGTCAAGAGCGTCAAGAGCAGAATCAGCGTAGCCCACGCCGATGCGGCCGGAACCGCGGAACCAGGATCGTATATCGTTAGCGTTTGGTCGGCTGCGACGTTGTGGAGGACGGTCGTGGTGCCAGTGGGCCATTGGACCACGACCTCATCCGCCATGGTGGCGCTGTCCAAGCCGACGTGGACGGTCAGTTCGTTTTGGCCCTTGTACCCGTTGCCGCCGGCAAGGACTTCGCGGAACCGCCAGGTATCGGCGACCCGCACGCTGACACCCGCCCCCACGGCAAACGTGTTGTGGCCTGATCCCACCAAGCGGCAGCGAATCCAATGGCGTTGCTCGCCTTCGTGGTTGATAGAGAGCTGCACATTGTTGTTGAGGTTGGCGACGAGCAGGTCGAGATCGCCGTCGCCGTCCACATCCGCGAATGCCGAGCTGTAGGATAAGCCGGTATTGCCGGTCACCATCGCCTCGGCTGCGACCTCGGAGACCGGCAACGTGCCGGTCTGGTGATACAGCGTGTTGGGATCGGCCGCATTGTTGACGTATAGGTCCTGTCGGCCGTCGTTATCAAAATCAAAGAACAGCGCGCCCCACGAAAGGAACGGGTTGTCGACACCCCACGCCGCCTCCGATCGCACAAACGTCCCATCGCCCTGGTTCAACATCAGCGGGTTGTTCATCCCACCGCCGCCCGGCCCATTGGAGCAATAGAGATCGGGCCATCCGTTGCCGTCGAAATCACCGCACGCCATACCCATGGAAAACAGCCCGACATCCGTACCCGACGCTTCGGATACATTCACCAACTGACCGCCGTCGTTGCGCCACAACTGATTGGCCAGGAACGGCGCGTTGAACCCTTTGTCGTTGGACAAGTAGAGGTCGACGTCGGTATCGCGATCATAGTCAAACCAAACGGCTTGAAACCCGTACCCGGCGTCATCCACACCCTGCACCGGCGCGACATCCTCGAAGGTGCCATCACCAAGGTTGCGGTAGAGTCTGTTCCGGCTGTCCTCGGTAAGGTTGCGGTAGTTCACCACATACAAATCCAACCACCCATCCCCGTTGAAATCTCCAAAAAACGCGCTCTCGGACGCGGCCGCGTCGCCAACGCCGGATGTGGCGGTAACCTCGGTAAACTGGAACCCGCCATCGTTGCGCACCAACACGTTGGGCATTCCGATCTGGGTGAAATACAGATCGAGATCCCCGTCACCGTCCGCATCACCGGCGGCGAATCCGGATCCCTGTGGCAGAGATGGAATTCCGTTGTCCTGCGCGCGGTCGGTGAAGTGTCCCGCGCCGTCATTCTCGAAAACGCCAACGCGAGCGTCTTCCCCGCCGATCACGACGATGTCCGGATCACCGTCGCCGTCCAGGTCGGCGAACCCACAACCGAAACCGAAATGACCGTACGCTTGAGGCCAGCTTTGCATCACATAGACCAGGCCGCGCGTTACCGCTTCCTCCGTGAAGGGCGCAATCGCAGGCCCTCCGGACACCGCGCTTGCTGCGGACAGCACGCAGATTCCAACCGCAACAGCGTGGCTCGCGCAACGTGGTAGCGCCGACGGCGCCGGTTCGACATACCCCATTAGACACCTCCGTGTTCCCGATTCTACATGTTTGACCCTGTCTCTTGCAAGCGAAAACCGATCGCTGCCCCCGCCAACTCCGCCAACCTTCATGCTGCACGCGGCCCCGAATCGGCGTACAATGGGGCTTTGGACACGATCGCAATCGAGCGGATACCGGACATGGCCCCCTACCCAGGCCTGCGCGT
>JBHHUB010000184.1:0-7891 GCA_046753625.1 Phycisphaerae bacterium
CGATCACCGCGAAGCACCCCGGCCACCTATACCGGCATCCTTGATCTACTGCGCAAACTTTTTTCGCAAACGCGTGAGGCCAAGATTCGCGGTTACACGCCGGCTCGATTCAGTTTCAATGTAAAAGGCGGACGATGCGAGGAATGCGAGGGACAGGGGGTCCGCCGCGTCTCCATGCACTTCCTGCCCGACATGTTCGTCCTATGCGATCGGTGCCGGGGCAGACGCTTCAATCGTGAAACCCTCGAGGTGCGGTACCGCGGCAAGACGATCGCCGATGTACTCGACATGCCGATCGACGAGGCGGTATGGTTTTTCGAAAACATCGCCACCATCCAGCACCGATTGCAAACGCTGAAAGACGTCGGGCTGGGCTACATGACGCTTGGGCAATCGTCGGCCACCCTTTCCGGCGGCGAGGCGCAGCGGATCAAGCTGGCCTCCGAACTTCAGAAATCCACCGAGGGGCACACGCTTTATGTTCTTGACGAGCCGACCACCGGCCTGCATTTCGCCGACGTGGGCAACCTGATCGACGTGCTCAGCCGGCTGGTGGGCCGAGGCCACACGGTCCTGATCATCGAGCACAATCTGGAGGTCATCAAAGTGGCGGACTGGGTCATCGACCTGGGGCCGGAGGGCGGCGACGCGGGCGGTGAGGTCGTCATCGCGGGAACGCCCGAGCAAGTCGCCGAATGCCCGAAAAGTCGTACCGGCCGATTCCTCAAGGAACGGTTGTCGGGTCGGCCGCCTCTTGGGTACGCAGCGGCCGGCTGCGTCCTTGCGCCTGATCCAGAAAGCGAATGAATTCTTCGACGGACTGGTACCCGCCCGTGACCCCGAGAACACCCCCAGCCGAGTCCAACACGGCATAGGTCGGGGTGGCGTAGATGCCAAACGCCCGGGCAAGATCAGCCTGCTCGAAGGCATCGACCCGAACGGCGACGACATTCTTGAGACGCGATTGAAGCTTCGCGTTGGACAGCACATCCCGATCCATCGCCCGGCAAGGCGGACAGGTGCTGGAATGGAAGGCCACAAGCAGGTCTTGACCAAGCGAGGCGGCCCGTTTCGTGGCCGTGGGGAAATCGTCGGACCACCCCACTGGCGTCGGCGCGGGCCGCGACTTCATGAAGAACATGCCCGCCAAGAAAAGGACCAAGGCGAAGAGCGCGAATCGCCCTTTGGAGTCCCGCCGGGGCGGAAGGTAGTGCGGTTCCTGGGTCGTGGGCGTGTTTTCCTGCATATCAACCTGCCTAACACGCGGACCGGGCCGATTATTCCCTATGGCGGATTGAACTCCGGCCTTGCGCCGACCGCCGCCCCCGCGCGAGGCCGACCCTCCTCCCGAATGCCACGGTTCTATAGGGAGATTATCGGCAGATAGGCAAAACCCCGTGGGCCGGTCGGTTACCGCTCGGACGAACCGGCCTGATCCTCGTCGACGATCTTACTCTTGACGTCACCGCCCTTGGTCAGGTACAGCTCCAAGGCCTGGTGCGTGCGGCTGCACGTCATGTGAATGGTGGTTTCGGGCATGTCGAAGGAGTGCGACTGTCCGCACGCCGGGCAATCAAAACGAACTAGCATGATCAGACGTCCTAATCGGGCTACCGGGCTATCAGGCCCGGACGTTATCAGTGCGGAATAGGTACGTCAATACAGAGCCGCTGGCGCCGCCCTGCGGACCTTAGGACCGCCAATCGCCCTATGGGGACGTCCTTCCTCCAGACCGTCCATGCCGATCAGAGGGGATCGGCGATCCAAGTACCACCCGCGGCGGGAGGTCACCAGGCTTGCGCCAGGTGTTCTGAGCACGATGTCACGCGGTTTGCGCCAGGTGCCCTGAACAGACGGCATGCGGGCAGTCCCCCCAGCCGGCGCCGGCCGGACTACAGGAAAATCCACGTTACAACGAGGAAGATCGGGATCAAGATACCGCAACTGTAAAGCATGTAGCCGAAGAAGCTCGGCATGCGGATGCCGGATTGCTCCGCGATGCTCTTAACCATGAAGTTCGGCCCGTTGCCGATGTAGGTCATGGCTCCCATAAACACCGACCCCAGCGAGATAGCGACGAGCAACTCGGTCACAATCGCGGCTCCGCCGACCAGCGGCACCGCGCCGGCCGCGCCTTCCGGCGTCATGGACGATGCCGTTTCCAGGAAAACAACGTAGGTCGGTGCGTTGTCGAGGAAGCTGGAAAGCGCGCCGGTGGCCCAGTAGAACCGCGTGGCCGAGCTGAGCAGCGGTTGAAGCTGTTCGCCGCTGGCGCGGAGGATCTCGATCGGTGCCTGCATGCAAATGAAGATGCCGATGAACAGCGCCGCCACTTCGAGGATCGCGTGGTAGTTGAACTGGTTTGCCTCTCGAATCCGCTTGCTGGTGCACTTGAGCGACATCCAGGTCAGCAGGAGCATGAGGATTTCGCGCATGAACGGGAACACCGTGAAGTTGGTCAGCGGCAGCTTTTCGCCGGGTTTGACGAGCGCCACACAGAGCACGATGCCCGCGATCCACACCAGATTCAGCCGCCCGTCCAGCGAGAGCTTCTCCTTGTGCGTTTCGTCGATAATGATGTCGCGGAGGGTTTCCTTGCGGTATTCACGCATGTCCCAGAAATAATAGACGACCAGCAAGATGGCGCACGTGATCGCCCATTCCTTCCACAGCCCCATGGTCCACAGGAACGGGACACCCTTCAGGTAGCCCAAGAACAGCGGTGGATCGCCGATGGGCAGCAGGCATCCGCCGATGTTGCTGACCAGGAAGATAAAAAAGATGACGGTATGGGTAACGTGCTTACGCTCTTGATTCGTCTGCAGCAGTGGGCGAATCAACAGCATGCTCGCCCCGGTGGTTCCGACGAAACTCGCGATCGCCGCCCCCACCGCGAGGAACGTCGTGTTGGTGGCCGGGTGCGCGGCCAGGTCGCCCTTCAAGCTGATCCCGCCACTGATCACATAGAGTGAAAACAGCAATACAATGAAGGGGATGTACTCGCCAAGGATGGCATGGTCGAGCAATTGCACTATTTTTTCAGGACCCTGCGTGACCAGGTAATACGTCAACGTTATGGCACCGAACGACAAGGCCGCCATAAGCCGGTTCTGATTGCTCTCCCACCAATGCTCGGTAGCGCCGATCAGCGGAAGGACGGCAATGCAGAGCAGCAACGCCACAAACGGCAGCACCGACCACACACTCGGCACGTGCGCTTCACCGTGCGCGGCGCCATGCCCCCCGCCGTGGCTTGTAAAGGAATTGACCAAGAGCATCGCCAGGGCGACCGCCCCCAACAAGATGCCCGCCCACTGCCAGGGAGAAAGCTTCGTTTTGTGATGCACTGGTGCGACGTCTGCCATGTTTGCACTGATTTCCACGTCGTCGGCTCCTCAAACTTCATGACGCCGCTCAACAGCCTGAACGAAACCATCGTGCGGTGCGTCTTGACCCGAATTGAAGCGTACCGGCGATCGAAAAAGGGAATCCACTTCGGCGGTTTCCCAAAACACCGGACCGCCCACCGATCACCGTGTACGGCATATCGGCAAACGCGGCCGGGCAATTCCTCAATTAGCTCAAACGTGCGCACGGACTCCGATAATCCGCGGCGCATGACAATCGTCGGTATTTAAGCGGATTTTCGGACCGGCATCCACCCCAAGACGACCGCCGTTACGAAACGGGCACATTCGCCGTCCGACGACCCTGGTGCGGTCCCGGATGAAGCATTGCAGCCGCGGCATTTTGAGCTACGGAGCACCCCGAAAACGCTTGCTTGCCCCCCAAACCGGCGCATCGCGAGTCGTTTCACCCTCCTGATCCCCTGTGGCTGAACCCGACCCCTCCGAGGTCACAGCGACAAGACAACAGCACCATGGCGTTAAGCGAATGGATCGAGAGTCGGGCTGACGCGAACGAAACCGTTGATCGTCGCTCCGCTGTCGATACGTAAGGATGAAGTCTCTATGTCCCCCTGGCATCTGGCGGTTTTGTGGAGGACCACGGCGCCGCGCGCGCGGACGTTGCCTTGCAGCTTGCCCTTAACCGTCAGATTCATCACCTTCACCACCGCCGAAACGTGCCCCCGCTTCTCGATGACCACGTCACCGCACGTCGCAAACTCCCGCACACCGTGGTAGGAAGTGATCTTGAAGTCTTCGAGGATCAGCCGCTTCTTGCAGTGCGGGCAGAAGACCGACATGGCCCGTTGCCCCACTTCGAGCATTCCGTCGCAATGGGTACACGCAACCTGTTTGCGGGCCGCTTCCTTTTCGCGCTTCTTGGTCATCAACGGCATCGCTGGTTCCACCGGCGGATGCGCAGCGTGGGCGTCGGCTCCACGCGGGACGGCGTGGGGCGTCTCGTCCAATCAAGCGTCGGGAATGCCCTTAACGTTTGCCCGCTACGGCGGGCATGCCCTGCTTGACTTTGCCCTGCGACGTAACCGAGGCGCGCTGGCTCGAGCTGGCAGCGGAGACACTCTTGTCGGACGACTTGGTGGCGTGGCCGTTGACGCCGACCATGCACCGGCCCACAAGCACCGCCCCCTCGGCCACCTCCAGACGGGCGGCTTGCACATCGCCTTCGACGCGCGCGCTTTCACTTAGCTGAACTTTGGCCTTGGCGTCGAGATTTCCCTTGACGTTGCCGTCAATACGAATCGTGTCGGCCTTGACGTTGCCATCCAACGACGCGCCGCCGGCGATCAAGAGCCGACCGCCGCTATCGATCTCGCCTTCAAACTTGCCAAGCAAACGTACGCCTTTTTCGAAGGCCAGCTCTCCTTTGAAAACCGCATCAGCGCCGAGCACTGTCGGATATTCGTTATTGTTTGCATCTGCCATGATAGCCCTCCGTGTTGCCGGGACGGAAATGCCCGACTCCACCTCTGTGTCATCCATTTATCCGTGCGAATCACGCGGGAGGATTATAGCCTCAACGCCGCCGTATTCAATTGGGTATTCCGTTCTTTTGACTGCAAAGTACAGCATGATTCGCAATGCGCGCCATCGTGCGGGGAGGCGCCGCGTTCCGCGACATACCCGCCACCTATCGGTCCGCTGACTCACTCACCCGACCGCGGCAGCAGCGTTTCAACCGGCCCTATGGCATGGATCACGGATCCGTTTCAAGCCAAGGGTTCTTGTCGCCGCGTAGGGAGAAAAAGCGATTATCCCCATCGAATCCAACCACGCCCGACTCCTCGTCAACCTCATACCCCAGCGAACGTAGTGTCTCGCGTGAACCGTGGCCGTCCAGCCAAAGCACGACGCCCTTGTTGGCGTGACGCTCGTGAAGCGCCGTGCGTGCGTTATTCGCCCCCCCCTTGAGGTTGGCCATTTCTCCGTTTTTGGGATCCACGGCCGGGGGATCGAGATTAAACCCTTCGTTGCCCAAGGCATCGACCGAGCGGCCCGAGCGGCTATCACCCGGCCGGTTTTGCTCGTAATCCTTCCGCCCATGACGCGGGAACGAGGCGGCGGTCCCGATGCAGTCGGCCACCGCCACGCAAGACATCGGCGAACGTATCCAGGAGGATTTCACCGGCCAATTCTTGTAGGCGGTCGTCGATCCGCCGTCACGCAGCCGCGCGTTACCCAGAAACTGGTAGTTATAGCCGTAAGCCCCGTTTCGCTCGTCGGCCCACTCGAGGACCTCCGGGCAAAGGTATGCCTCACTGGAATAGTTCTGCCGATCGCCGGGCTCGCCGAAGCGGTCGATCGAGTCCTTCGTCGGCTGCGGATCATCGAACGGCTGAAGCCCCACTTCAACCGCCATCATGACCAGAAACGTCGGACGGTATTTGATACCACCTGAAATTCGGGTTCGCCAGTTTTCGTTGTCCACCTTCGGAAGTCGGCCTGGCACGAGCGTATCTTTGCTGTTGTTGGCGTAAAGCACGAGTCCCTGACCAAGCGTGCGCAAGCGGGAAAGGCAAACGGCCGCTTTGCCTGCGTTCCGCGCTTGGGAAAGCGCGGGAAGTAGAATCGACACGAGGACGCCCATAACGGCGATGACCACCAATAGCTCAATGAGCGTAAACGCTGAACGTCTCGAGAAATACCGCAAGAAAGAACTCCATAATTGTCATTCGGTCCCCCGCCGCGGCGGCCCACCCCAGCATACGCTCGGCAATGTAGCATCTGGACCCGATTTCTCAAATCCAGAAGCTATGATCCCAACCCCGCCCACAGGTTCCCGTGCGGTTTGACGCGTGAATGCGCGGGCCAGCGCGGCCGCGCGGGCTAAAGCCCGCGGCTCGGGTCCGTTGCGGGTATCCGCTTGTGGAGAATCCCGGTCGAGGCTGTGAATTGATGCTTGAATTTGATGGGCAAAGCGTGGATAATGATGTTTTCAACCCGCGCGGGCGAACGTCATTCCGCGGAATCAGTGAGAAAGGGGAAAGGTATGCTGCACAAGCGACATCTCGGTGTGGCCGTTGCGGCCTTGGTGTTTTCGCTCCTTGGGATGGCAAAGGCCCAGTGGTCCGAAGACGGCGGCGTAAATCTGGCCATCGCGGATCGAACCGGCGAGCAAACGCAGGCGAAGATCGTGGCCACGGCCGATGGCGGGGCCTACGTAAGCTGGTTTGACAATTCAACGAGTGGGTACGACGTCTACCTCCAGCGGCTCGATAGCGGCGGCGTGGAGCAATGGGCGCACAACGGCGTGCTCATCGCGGATCGGTCCTTCAGCTCGACCCAGGATTACGCGTTGGCCGTGGACACCGCCGGCAACGCCTTGCTGACGTTTCGCGACGATCGCAGCGGATCGGTCCAAATCACGGCCGCCAAGGTAAGCAGCGACGGCACGCTTGTTTGGGGGACCAACGGGATTCAACTTACGCTCGGCGGCAGCTTCGTGGCCGCGCCGAAAATCGCGGGCACGACCGACGGCAACGTGGTGGTTGCGTGGACGAATGATTCCGACGTCAAACTCCAAAAGCTCGACGGTGCTGGAGTGCCACAATGGGGCACCGGCGTCACGATCGTCGATGCGGGCGGCGGCAACTACACGGCCAGCGACCTGCACGCATCGGACGGCGGCAGCGTGATCGTCTCCATGGTGCTCGGATTCGGCGGCCAGCTCTATGCGCAAAAGCTTTCCTCTACGGGAAGCATGCTGTGGGGGGCCGCGCCGGTGAACTTGTTCGACGTGGGCGCGTTGCAGTTCGGCAACTTTCCCACGTTCGTACCCGACGGGGCCGGCGGCGCCGTGTTTACCTGGTATACGACCAGTCCGCTGCAATGCTTCGTGCAGCGCATTGACGCCGACGGCACCGAACTGTACGCGCACAACGGCGTGGCCACGTCCACGGTGGCTTCGCGGTTGCGGGTTTCGCCGAACGTATCCTTCAACACCGCAACCGAGGAAATCTTCGTTTCGTGGACAGAGCTCAATACCCTGCAATCGCAGCATGGCATCTATGCCCAGAAGTTTTCGCCGACCGGCGTGCGCCAATGGACGGACAGCGGACGGGTGATCGTGCCGGTGGGCGGCTTGGAGCAAACGCAGGCGCGGGCGTTGGCCTTTGGTGACGGCGCGATGTTCTTCTGGGTGGTCGCGCAGGGCTTCGGCAACCAGCGCGTCGAAGCCACGCGGCTCGACGGCAGCGGCAATGACGTCTGGTCGCCGGCGATCATCGAGCCGTCGTCGCTGGTATCAAGCAAATCACGCCTGGCCGTGGCGCTAAGTGCCAACAATCAGGCACTTTTGGCGTGGAAAGACGGCCGCGACGATGCCGGGGACATCTACGGGCAAAACGTCCTGGCAAACGGTTCGTTCGGCGTCCCCATCGAGCCGATCCCCACGGTCTCGCAATGGGGCATGCTGGCGCTCATGCTCGCGGTCTTGGGCGTGGGCACGCTTGTTTTTCGGAATCGTT
>JBHHUB010000185.1:0-7846 GCA_046753625.1 Phycisphaerae bacterium
AAGGAAGTGCGAAGGCGCGGGTGGGCAGTAGCTTGCTCATATCCCCCAGATTGAGATTCTTTAGCGCCACCCGTCGCGCTTGAACTCAGCGCGGCATTTTGTAATGTACCATTGTTGCGGCGCATGACCCGGCGCAGATTTGGTCAGATCGATGGGCATGGGTTGTACAGGAATCGAGTAAAGCAGCGAATAGAGAAAGGAAGAAACCATGAGTATGCGGAAACGACTGGCCGTTGCGGTGACCCTGCTGACTTGCGCTCTGGCGATGTCGGGCTGTAGCCGAGCGCTGCGTGACGGCGTGTCCATCGGCGTTACCGATGGGCTGAGCGATGGTATTGCTTCATTGTTTGCCAGCGCGTTCAATTCGATCAGCGACAGCATTTACTAAGCCACGCGGTTTCGTGCACGGCGATAACGGCCGGAGTTGCACGGAGCCGATTCGTTTGGTCATCAGCGTCTCCGTCGAGCCTGGGCGAGCTGCGGGCCGTGGAGGATGGTGCTGCTTGAGATGTGCCGGTGGGATGAGCCGTCGCATGGACCTATCGAGTTCGAGAGGTTGTCAGCAATGATAAATAGCCATTCATCGGCCTGGTGTTCCGCAAGTGCCGGGTCGATCACTTCGTGCGCCGGCGTTGGTCTTGCGATTCTATTCGTCCTGATCGGGCCGGTGTTGTTGGTGGCCCAGGTTACGACGGCGCCTCCCAAGCCGCCGGCAGAAACCGGCGAAGCGCGTGAGACCCAGCGAGCCGAGGGCGCGGGGCAGCCCAACCCGGCGGACGGCGACGAGGCGCATCAGAACGATCCTCCGGTCGTCGACGCGGAACCGGAATTGGAAGAAGTGATCATCACCGCCACGCGCCGATCCCAGCGGCCCTTCGACCTTTCCTTCACGACGCAGTCCATCACCGCGGACGACATTCGCGATGCGGGGTACCGATCGACACCGGAGGCGCTGCGCGAGGTGCCGGGGGTGATGGTTCAGAAGACGTCGCATGGCCAGGGATCGCCGTTCATCCGCGGGTTCACCGGTTTCCACAACCTGCTCTTGATCGACGGCATCCGGCTGAACAATTCGGTGTTCCGCCCGGGACCGAATCAGTATTGGAATCTGGTGGATCCCTTCGCGTTGGATCGGCTGGAGGTCGTTAAGGGGCCGACATCGGTGTTGTATGGTTCCGACGCCATCGGCGGAACGGTCAATGCGATCACGAAGGGGCCGACCGGTTACGGGGAGGGCTTCCAGTCGCGCCAAAGCCTGTTCTACCGCTTCTCCAGTGGCGAACGCTCGCACATCTACCGGTACGAACTGAACGCGACCTGGGATGACAAGGTGGGGTTGTGGTTGGGCGCGACCCGCAAGGGCTTCGGGTCGCTCCATGCCGGTCGGGGAACCGGCAGCCAGCCCAACACCGGATACGAGGAGTGGGACGCCGACTTCAAGCTCGAATACTTCTTCAACGCCGACACCAGGCTGGTCATCGCGCATCAGTCCGTTGAGCAAAACAACGTGCCGCGAACGCACCGGACGATCTTCGCCAAGCGCTTCAAGGGCACGACGGTCGGCAGCGACCGGCGCCGAGCGCTGGACGAGGCGCGCAACCTCACCTATATCCAGCTTCATGCGGAAAACATGGATTCATTTGTCGAGACCATGCGGCTGTCACTGTCGTGGCAGGAGCTGCACGAAACGAGGGACCGCATTCGGCGCAACGGCCATCGGGACCTGCAAGGGTTTGACGTGGGCACGCTCGGTGCGACCGCCCAATTCGAGAGCCCGAGCCGGATCGGCTACCTGACGTACGGCATCGAGTACTACCACGACCACGTCAACTCGTTCTCGACGCGTAATCGCATTCAGGGGCCGGTCGCGGACAACGCTAGCTACGATCTGGTCGGCGTCTACTTGCAGGATGAGATCAACGTTTGCGATCGGTTGGATCTGGTGTTGGGCGGTCGCGTGAACTATGCCCGCGCCGGTGCGAGCCGGGTTCGCGATCCGCTCTTCGGGCGTCGCACCTCGACGGCGGACGAATGGTGGTCGGCCGTGGGCAGTGCCCGGCTCGTGTACCACGTGGTCCCCGAGCACATCAACTTTTTCGGTGGCGTTTCGCAGGGGTTTCGTGCGCCCAATTTGTCGGACCTGACGCGCTTTGACTCCGCCCGGAGCAACGAGATCGAGACGCCTGCGCTGGGGTTGGACCCGGAAGAGTTTCTTTCCTTCGAGGCCGGGGTAAAGATGAATTACGAGAATTGGTCGGTACAGGCCGCGTATTTTCACACGCTGATCAACGAAATGATCATTCGCATACCTACGGGCCGCATCATCGGTGATGAATTTGAGATTACCAAGCTAAACGGCGGCGACGGTTTTGTGCATGGTATTGAAGTGGCCGGGAGCTACCGGTTTCACCCGCAGTGGACGGCGTTTGGGAACCTGACCTGGGTCGATGGCGAAGTGGATACGTTTCCGACGGCCCGGCCGAAGCGGGTGCGCGAGCCGATCTCTCGTCTGATGCCGGTCACGGGCGAAGTCGGCCTGCGTTGGGATCATCCATCGGGCAAGCTTTGGGTCGAAGGCGTGGCCAATATCGCGGACCGGCAGGACAACCTCTCCACTCGGGATCGAAGGGATACGAGCCGCATCCCGCCCGGCGGCACGCCGAGCTACACCGTGTTTTCCTTGCGTAGTGGCTGGCAAATCAAGGAGGATGTTAATCTGACGGTTGCCCTGGAGAACCTCACCGACGAGGATTACCGAATCCACGGATCGGGTCAGAACGAACTGGGGCGGAGCTTGAACATCAGCCTGAGCTTTTCGTTCTAGTGTAGTGATTCAGCGCAGGGGAGGCTTATTCTGATCCGAGCCGCGCCCGTCAGGAAGCGGCTGGACCTTCGCAACCGCCCCTTCCTTACAGTCGGGGTTCGGATTAGAGGGCGTCTGCTTGAATCACTAGACCGGGGCGACACCACGCCCAATGCGGCGGGTTGGGCGGCGCCGGTTTATGGTGCACCTACTCACAAGCCTTCGCGGGCGGTACGAATGATCCACAAGCTGTTATCTCGACCACGTTCATCCGCAGCGTATCGCGAGGTGGCCGCCCGGTCGGTGATTCGCCTGGGCTCGTGGACGATTCCACTCCCCGTGATCGCCTGGGGGCTTTCGGCTTTGTTCCACGGCGGGCTGCTGATCGTTTCGTATTACGCGACGTGGCGCCCCGCGAGAGTTACCGAACCGGCCGTCGCCTTTGCTAAGGGAGCGCAGGCCACCCGGATTGAAATCCTACTGACGCCGTGGCCGGCGCCGGTGGAGGAGGAGCCCAAGAAGGAGGATGCCCGCGAGGATGCGACGCAAGCTGAGCCGTTGCTCGTTCCATCGCTTCCTGAAGAGGTGGTCGTTGTAAGCCCGCCCGAGGAGGTCGCCCCCGACGTTTCTGTCGACCCGCCCGTCCTGACGCATGAAAGTCCGGATCCCCTGGTCGAAAACTGGCCTGACCCAACCGAGCCGCAGGTCGCCGAAGAAACGCTTGATTTTCAGTACGAGGACTACAGCGTCGAAGCGATGGCGTCCACCGAGGAGGTTCAAGCCATGGTCGAGCGGTTGCTCGACCGACTTGACGCGTTGCTTTCACCGTCCGATGCGAAGGATCGGGACGTTGGGCCGCCACCTTCCCTGGAAACGGCCAGCGACGAATCGGCCGCGCCGCCGCGTGACGATACGATCCAACCGGAGGCGTCTTCCTCGCAGACAACCGGCGTTGAGACGGGTGTCGAAACGATTGATCTTCCGACGCCGAAATACCCTTTCCTCTCGCGAAGGCAAGGCGAAGAGGGTCTGGTATTGCTCCAGGTCGAGGTCTTGGCTGACGGCACCGTGGGCGATGTCGTGGTATTGCGGGACGCCGGTTTTCGACGCCTGACGGAAGCGGCCATTGCGGCGGTCAGGAAAGGCCGATTCCAACCGGCCACGCGCGACGGACGCCCCATCCGAGCCACGGTGCGGATTCCGTTCCGGTTCGTTCTGAAGTAGCGCGTTCAGGTTCGTCGCGGGACTATCCCGGGCGGTAGATCCAGTTCACGCTGCACTCACTGCAGTTCCACCAGAAGGCGCTAATCCGCAGTTCGCCGCCGAGCCCTTTGACCACAAAGTTGAACGTCGTCGATGAGGTGCCGTCGAAGTCCAGGGCAAAGGGTCTGTAGCGGTAGGCGAATAGTGGGTGGATGTTGTGGCCGTCGACCCGATACTGAAACTGCCAAGAGTAGTTTTCCTGCCCCTCGGCTACCGTGCCGCTGGCCGTGAAGGATGCGCTGAGCGTTATCGTTTCACCGGGGATGAGCTCGGCTGGGGGCGTTGGGAAGTTGGACGTGTAGTTGACGTTCCAGAATTCAAACCCGTTGTCTACCTCGCGGTCCGCGACGGAAATGCTGTTGGCCGTCTCTGTGTAGGTTACGACCTTTCCCTCATATCGTCCGGTGCCCACAATATCGCTGCTGACATCGCCCGGACTCACAAGCGTTTCAGCAAGCACCCATTTGGTCGGGGCGGCCGGCGCGCAAGTCGTCTGCGAGCAGGTCGTGCCGAGCGGGTTTGTGGATCCGTTTTGATCGAAGCAGTCGAACAGCGACAGGCTCTCCGAACAGGACCCATTCGGCAGGCAGCAGGGCGTGACGCACTGATTGGGCGCGCAACTTGAGAACCAGATGCCGCCGCCGTTTTCGCAGGCGGCCTCGGTTTGCCCGGTGAAGCAGGAGACGGTGTCGGGATAGCAGCATCCGCCGAGCGGATCCCCGCAGATGTTGGGCGTGCAATCCACGTCCAGGCCGAGGTAGTCACCCTGAACCCCATCGCATTGATCCAGCGTCCTGTCGTCGCAATCCCCGTCAGGGTCGCAGCATGCCCCGGAGCAGGAATCGCTGTCGCATGGGAACAGCAGGCGGCCGGGCGTTCCGCCGTCGGCGGCGCAGGTCGCGCTGCTTATGTCTTCGCATCGGCCGTCGTCGAAGCAGCACTCGTGCGGGCAGGGGAAATCGTCGCAATGCACGCCGAAGGCCATGGGGTCTCCGTCGGCGTCGACGCAGGCGTCGAACGTCAGTTCCTCACACCGGGATTGGAACGGGCCGAAGAAACAGCATGCGATGAAGCTGTCCTCGCAGACGGCGGCGGCGCAGCTCGTGCCCGGTCCCTGGGGGACGCCGAACAGACCCAAGCAGGTTTGGCGGTCGGGTACGATCGCGCCGCCGATATCGTAGCAGGTCGTTTCGAAGGTCGGCGCGGTGAATTCCTCGCCCACGCCTGGAGCAATGCAGCAGGCCTCTGGTTGATCGCCACCGCCGGTTCCGGCCGGGCAATCGGCGGTTGCGCAGTTCGTGCCATCGCCTTGTGGCGTTCCGCTCCTTATCAAACAAATGCTCGATTCAAGATCGGCGCAGCTTCCATCCACGAAGCAGCACGCTTCGTCTTGAGGGATGACCAGCGCTTGTCCCGCCAATGTGATTGCGGTGATCGCGTGCCCGGCCCAACCTGCCAGTACGCCGGTTTCCGCGCGGGCCGCGGCGTAGGTCGCCGGATCGGCCATCGACAAGGCCAACGATGAAATCGTCCGGAGCGAATCAACCGGCAACGCGACCGAGTACGAGAAGCCGTTGTAAACGGACGCGGACCCGATGGTCGTCTCGAAGCTGTAGAGAACGGGAGCCTTGGCGTGCCGAACGCCGCCGAAGGCCGTCGTATGTTCCGGGCGATCGTAAGACCATTCGGACGTGTTGGTGCCGGTTACGAAATCCAGCGTGGTGGGTGACCCACCGTCCGTGTAGCTGACGGTGAGTGTCGCGATGGTGACCCCGTTATCCACGTCGGGCACGAATGCGCTTTGGGCGCCCAGATAGAGGGTCTCAACGGTACTAAGCCCAAGCTCGGAGGGGACGACCGAAATCGTGCCCGGTTCGACCGCGGGCGGCGTCACCGGCGGGGTCGTGGCATCGAGCACGCCCACCACGCCGTAACTCACGCCGGCGATGGTCCGGTTGATCGGCGCGACCGCGGCCCGCCCCCCGCGGTTATCGATGGGGATTTGCGTCAGGCCCGTTGCCGGGATCGGTGGGGCGGGAATCGCGCTGGGCGGTTGCTCGCCCGCCAGACCGCCGCCGAATGCGAAGAAGTAGTTGCTGATCGTGGCGTCGCCGTCGAAATCGGCGTTGATTTCGATGCAGATGGTCACGTCGTTGGCCATCATGACGCCGATCGCCTCCTGGCTTAGATCCTGTACCTCTTCTATTATCGATACCGTGCCCGAAGTGAGTATCAGGTCGAAGTCGGCCAGTGCTACGGCCGAGTCGCACAAGGCGGCCGACTGACCGGCGGCGATTTTGAACCGGATGGTCGCGGAGCCGTTGAGGGGGAGTGCTTGGCTCTGCGCGATGGTCTTGCTGGTGAGGCGTCGGGCCACGCCAACACTGCTGCTGGGCAGTGACATTTGCCCCGTCGGCGGTTTTTGAGTTGGTGCTTGCTGGAAGAGCGTTGTGCCCGTCGCAACGGTGACCGGTGCATTGGCGATCGTCTGGATTGGGCCGATTAAGCTGAACGTCAGCTCGAAGACACCGCCGAGGATCGAAAACGTGATGGCCGTGTTGCCTGTTTGGACCGAGCATCCGGTCAAGAGGAAGGATCCCATCAACAGCGCGAGAAAGTGCCGGTAGATGCGTTCGCGATATGTGCCTCTGGTCATGATTCGTGGGTGCCTCCCGTCAGCGAGCGTTGTGCCGATGTGGACCAAGGAATCCCAAGCGGGGCAGATTCCGCCACGTTCTCAACAAAAGATAACACATCGTGGTCCTGGCCGCCAGGATTTTTGGCTGGCTCGGAAGGGAGATTCAGGGCCTCTGCGAGTCTGCGAGGGGATCTACCTGTCGCGCAACGCACTATTTGACAGCGCAGGCTACAGCCCTTCGGGCACGCCGTCGATCGCGAAGGAGAAGAAATCATCGCCGAAGATTTCGATGCGAAAAACGTGAATGCCGGGCTCAATCTGAATCCAGACGGCCGGGACAATGTATCGCGCACGAAAAAGAGCTGATCCCTAGCCTAGAGTTTTGCACTTTTTTGGGGCCACGATCGGCCCCCTGTTAACAAGAAAGGTTCTCCAACGGAATCTGTGGGTTGAAAAGAGCGTCCTGGGGCTCTGCCCCAGCCCCGGGATTTTCTGAGGCATGGCTCCGATGTCCAAAGGGGGAGGAAGAGAGCGCCCCGCAGCCGTGTGGATGCGGGGCGGGCGCCTTTGGCGCATCGTCGTCTTGGCTATCCCTTGCCGGGTTGCGTCCCCGCAGAGCCCGACTCCGTTTCACCAAGCATGATGATCTTAACCAGCGTCGGCGAATCCCGACAGGATGATGAAGAGTGAGCACCGCCCAAGGATCCGGTAGATTGATTTTTTGCGACAAGAACCAATTGCCGGAGGCCTCAAGCAGTGCTCATCAAGACTATCCTTAATTGCGTCCACCCAATCAAGGGATTTGTGTACGAAAAGGTGCGATTCGGCGATGGCGAGATCGAAGTCGAAGTCCGGCCTCGTCAGGGTTCACGGCCGTACTGCCGGGGCTGTGGGCGTCGAGGCGCCACATACGATCACCAGCCACTGCGGCGGTTCTGCTTCATCCCGCTGTGGGGCTTGCCGGTGTATCTTTTGTACACCATGCGGCGGGTGGATTGTCGGACGTGCGGCCCGACGATCGAGATGGTTCCGTGGGCGGAAGGCAAGTCGCCGATGACCAAGGCGTTTTCGTGGTTTCTGGCGGTCTGGGCACGCCGATTATCCTGGAGTGAGGTGGGCGCCATCTTCGGGACCAACTGGAA
>JBHHUB010000186.1:0-7733 GCA_046753625.1 Phycisphaerae bacterium
CGAAACAGGGAGGTGGCGAAATCGGCTCGGTAGCCGGCGGTTGCGGACAGCTCGGGGTGTGTGATGATCCAGTGGTTCGGGATGCGTTCATTCCCGCGCCGACAACACCGGAAAACGTCTACCGGCTTCACATTCACGTGTTTTGCCAGGATAACGGTGCCGCGTGCACGTCGACGGTGGCCGAAGTCAACAATCAGATCAACACGCTGAACAACAACTACGCCCCGTGGCGCATTTCGTTTGAATACGATCTGAGCTTTCATAACGACTCGGTCTATTGGAGTTGGGCCTCCAGCGAAGAAGCCGGCATGAAGAGCACGTACGCCGTCGATCCGGCGACCAAGCTCAACATTTACCTGGTCAACGTGGAAGGCCAATTCTCCTTCGGCACGTTCCCGTGGGATCCCGACGCGCTGACCTTCATGGGCGGCGTTGTCATGAACAACGGTCAGTGGAGCTCGACGGCTACGACGATCGCCCACGAGATAGGCCACAACCTGGGGCTATGGCACACGCATCACGGTGTCAGCGAGGTCAATCAGTGCAGCGCGTGTTGGGAAAGTCCCAACGCCCCGGATTCCACCGTCGGCGATCGCTGCGCGGACACCGCCCCGACGCCCACCAACTTCAACTGCGGCCCGCCCGGCGGCGTGGACCCATGCGGCGGCGGCTCCTGGGGCGCAACCGATTTCCACAACTACATGAGCTATTCGAATTGCCGGACCGAGTTTACGCCGCAACAGGCCGGCCGGCTGCATTGCTGGACCAATGACGTGGTGTCGAGTTGGCTGCTGCCTCAGTGCACGGCCACGTATGACGTGCTGCTCGACACGGTCAATCCGCCGATCAACGCCGTGTGCACCGGGACGGCGGATCCTTTTTGCGATCCCGGATTCCTGGACTGTGCGACAACGTACTACTGGCAGGTCGCCGTCACATCCGACCTGACCGGCATGACCACCGTGGGCCCGGTTTGGTTCTTTACGACGCCATTCGGCCCCGACTGCAACGCCAACGGGACGGCGGATGTCTGCGACATCGGTACGGGCGTGAGCGGCGATTGCAACACCAACGCCGTACCGGATGAATGCGAGACGGATTGTCAGGCCAACGGCGTCGCCGATGAATGCGACATCAGCCAGGGCACCAGCCAGGACTGCGACGCCAACAATGTTCCGGACGAATGCGATCCGGACGCCGATGCCGACGGCGTTCCCGATGGCTGCGACATCTGTGCCGGCGGTAACGACACGCTCGATGCCGATGGCGACGGCGTGCCGAATTTCTGCGACATCTGCGCCGGCGGTGACGATACGCTCGACACGGATTTCGACGGCGTGCCGGATTTCTGCGATGCCTGCCCGTTGGACAACCCCGACGATCCGGATGGCGACGGCATCTGTACCAGCAACGACAACTGCGCGTTGAGCAATCCGTTGCAGTTGGATTGCCAGCCCAATGGCGTTGGCGACGTGTGCGACCTGGACGCCGGCACGTCCAACGACGACAACGCCAACGGCATTCCCGATGAATGCGAGATTGCGATTCCGATGGCTCCGGACGAACTCGGCGTCGGTTGCGTCGATGATGCCGGGTGTACCAACCTGGCTGTCTGCCGCAACGCCGTCTGCTACGTGCCCAAGAACCGTTATGTTTCCATCGGTATCAACCCCGCCAACGGCGGCCGCGATACCGCCCGGCGCCTCGCGATCGACTCCGGCGGTACGCCGCTGGTACTCGGTTGGGTGGGGCCGCCCGACGCCAACGGCATTTGCCGTGTCCAGGCCGATCCCTACTACGCGGACTGGAGCCTGGCCGGCCCGGTCAGCCTCGGTGATTGTGCGATCGCCCCGGGGCGCTCGTACCTCATCCAAGCCATTCCCGCGGGGATGGACATCAGCAACGAAGCCAATTACTCGGTGTCGCTCGCGCTACCTACGGCCGCGATTTGGGGCGATGTTGGAGGAAGCGTGACCAAGGGGCTGCTCCAGCCGCCGGATGGGTCCGCGAACTTCTCCGACATTCAAGCCATCGTTGCGGAGTTCCAGGGTATCGGCCAAGCACCGAGGGTTTGGCTGGATCTCGATGGCGAAACGCCGGACTACGAAGTGGGATTCGGGGATATCCAACGTGCGGTGTTCGGGTTCCAGAACGTCGGCTACAGTTTCTCGGATCCGTGCAGTTGTGTCGGTTTGACGCCGTGTCCGTGAGCCACGCCGGGCGATGCGGAGCGTACCGACCGACCTGTAGCCGTCCGGCATCCGTGCGCGCTGACGCCCGGCTTGCGTTCCAAGCCGATTCAAAGCCTGATGGGTCGAGGAGCACTACCGGCCGGAGCCGCGATGGGATCAGCTTGCTTCGAGCTCACCGAGTCGCTTGACGTACTTCTGCACGTACGCCTGGGTCTCGCGACCATTGATGGCGTTTCTATAGGCCGCGATGGCATCGGCCAAGTACGCCTGGTGCCCCAAGAGGGTGAGAAGATCATCCGCTCCAGCAAGCCGAGCGACAAACGTCCAGTGTTTCCCGGCGTTGCGGTGTGCCAGTTTGATGTTCGCCACCGCGGATTCGATGGCTGCTACGGCCGCGTCATGGGCGTCGCTCGACTTGGCCTTTTCGGCTTCGGGATCCGTCTCACGTAGGTCCAAAGCCTTGGCGGCGAACGACAGCAGCTCGGCATTGCGGCTGTACGCGGCAAACCGGCGATGATGAATCCACGCCTTGGCGAGATCGCAATCGGCCTGCTCGGCGGTCATGTCCGCGCCCATCCAACCCGAACCAGCCCGCTTGGCAAACGCGGAGTTCGGTTTCACTTCCAAGCTGAGGGCCTGGGCTACAGCGCCGCCGCCCTGAACCCACGAGCGCGCCGCCGAAGCGGCTTGGCGAAATGCCGCACCCGCTTTGTCCAAGAGGGCAATCGCCGCGTCTTCGGTTTCGAATGCTTCAGACTCCACGGAGGTCAACGCTTCGTAGAGTTCGCCCGCCCGTTGGGTGATGCGGTCCAGTTCGCCCGCCAGCCGGGTTTTCTCCGACTGCCGAACGCTCTTGATGGCACCGAGCTCCTCCAAATCGCGGCGCAATTGGTCCAACACGTTCGCCAGACGTTTCGACTTTTCCGTCAAGACGGAAACGCGATCCTGGTAGTGCAGTATTCCGTATTCCGTCGTCAGGTTATCCCGCGAACCGTTTTCGACGAAACGCCCGCGAAGCAGGTCGCCGCTCCGCTCGATTCGTGCGTTGGGAAATTGGCCGAAACGCAGCGCGGCCACCTCGTGATCCGCCTGCCGAAAAAGCCGGTCTTGACGGAGCAATGCCTCGGCGAACGTGCTGCCGCCGTTGGGGTCCTCAAAATCCACTCCAGCGCTGCGAATCGTTTCCATCTCCGCAAGGGCCGCAGCCGCACGAGCTTTGGCGCTCCGCAGCCGCTCGCTAAGTTCTGCAACTTGGGCGTCGGCTTGGCGCCGCTGCGACTTCATGTTTTCAAGCTCATCGGTCAAACCGGCGATTCGTTCGCCAAGCTCAGCCGTACGCGCATCGACATCGTCGTTGGACAATCCGTCGATCGCATGGCGGAGATGTGCGGCCCGACCGGCGAGGGCGGCGAGCTTCTGCTTCTTACGCGCAGCCTCACTGCGCAAGGAGCCGGCCCGTATGCGCTCCGAACAGCCCTGATGGTAATAGATGACTCCTTTCAGCCGGCTCGCCTCCGCGAACGATCGCCCGGAAACATCCCCCGCTTGCACGGCCAAAGCCACGTTGATCGAATCCATCGCGTCGCTCAAGAGCTGCTCGTTTTCAGCCAGGATAGTATCACGCGCACGGATTCCTTCACCCACCTGCCGTGCCAGATGGCCATACGTAGCCCGGGCATTTCGGGGCGGATCGGGAAGCATGTAGTCGCTGGGTTGATAGGTGGCCCAATGCTCCGCGTGGCGTTCCTGATAGTCGTCCGTAGCCGATTCGAGCAGTTGCTCGGCATCTTCCATGTCGACATCGACATCGGCACCGGCCAGATCATCGAGCAGAAGAGATTTCTGCACCATGCGGTGGTCGAATTCATGCAGCAAACGGCGGGCACGCTCCACCGAAACGCCGACCTGCGTAGCTGCGGCTTGCCGCGGCGTTTGCAGCGTCGGCAACGCCAACCAGCCGGCCGCGCTCGCCAGCAGGCCGCCGATCAAAACGATTCCCGGGACGGTCCTCTGTTCCACTTGCTGCTCCCAAATGACTGAATGCCCCGGCTTCGGGGCCGGCCGACGCCCCATGCGACGAATCGGCCGATTCTATTCCACTGCGGGATCAAACCCCCAACGCACCCACGCCCACCGAGGCCGACGATACGTGACTTTTTCCAATCCTCAACGACCAGGCGGTAGGTTCCTCGATCCGCCCGGCGCTACATCCGCACAACACCGGTCTCCATGATCCCCGCGCCGGCCGATCGAAGCAACCGCGGCGTGCGTTTCTTGCTTGTTTGATACGCCTCCATGGCCCGCTGAACGGCAGTCATGGCTTCCTCCGAATCGCGCATCAGCACGCCGACCACGCCGCCACAACCTTGCCCGGTGATTTTCGCCCCGAAAATGCCGGCCTCTTGCCCGTGCTGGCGAAGTAAATTGACCATCAAGTCCGTCTCGATGCTGCCAAGCCCGCACCGCTGACCGTAGCTCCAGTGTGAGGCGTACATCAATTCGCCCGCGGCCGTCAGGGACTGCCCCCCGTCGGAAACGCGCGCCGCCCGCGTAAGGTATTGCACGAACTGCATCGCCCGATCATGTTCGTAAACATGGTGTTCCGTACGAGATCGCACCTTGTACACGAAGGACGGATCGACCTCGCCGCAAACGCCGGCCGGCTCGCCGAAACGGCTTGTAAACACCTCGCCAGTGATCTTCGTCGGGATGCGATCGCGAAATCGCTCGACGAAATCAGACACGGATATCCTCGCCAGGTAGCCCCCCCACGTCGCGTTCTCGGAGCTGTCGTGCGCGATGATGCGGCCGATCAACTCGCGTCCCATCGCCGTGGCCACGCGCGTTTGCCGCCTCTTATCGTCGAGTCGCTCGGAGACCACACCAACGTCGATGCCGAGCACGGTCGCACCGGTGCCCAGGACAACACTGCCGGCCGGCGCGCATGGATCGCCGCGTACCTGCGTAACGTGGCCGTTGCGACCGCACAGGGCGCTGACCACGTCCGCTTCCCCGATCGCACACCGCCCCGATGGAACTCCCACCGCGCGGGCGATCTCAATGGCGGCATCAATGTCCAGCGCGACGTCGTAGGCACTGGCCACGGCTGCGGCGGTTGCGGCACACGCCGACGCCAACGCAGCAACATCACCCGGCCCTTCGTGCGCGGAGCCGACGGCAACCGACACGCCGGACCTGAGATCCTTCAACACCGAAACCGACAGCAAAGCCCGCAGCGTTTCCAGGGCGGTCAGCACAAAATCATCGTGGCCCGCCAGATGTTGCTCCAACTCGGACTGCGCCGCGAGCAAGGCGGCGTCCACAAGCACCGGCGCTGCACCGTTCGGTCCGGTGGAATTCAGCAAGGACACGGCGACCTTGCCGTCGTTGCGGCGTTGGCAAACCACATACGCGGCGGGTTCGAGGGGAACACTCAACGTCAAAGCGCCCGCCTGCCACGCGCTGCCGCCCATGAGATCGAGGCGGGTCGGCGCCTTGGCGACGAATCGATCCACGTCGGCCTCCATCGCGGCCAACCCCGCACGAACCAGGGGGGAAGCGGACCACTCCGCCATGGGTGACACATGACCGGCACTAGCCGAAGCTGATGAGCTCATCCGCAGGATGGCAACGTCTTGCTTCACTTCCATATTCGTCGCACCAAGCCGGCCCACCTCAACAGGCGTCGGCAAGAACAGATTCGTCCACGAGAATCGGCGTCCCCTTGCCCGCGCCCACGGCAATGGCGTCTGAAGGTCTGGCGTCAATCTCAACCAACGCGCTGTCGCGCCGCAAAATCAGCTTTGCAAAAAAAGTGGAATCCCGCAACTCGCTAATGACGATTTGTTCCAATGTACAACCGAGCGTGTCCAGAAGCTGCGCGATCAGATCGTGCGTCATCGGACGAGGGACTTCGATGCCCTTGGTGCGCCGGTCGATGGCATAGGCTTCATTGACGCCGATCAGGATCGGAAACGCGCGATCGCCGCTGATTTCGCTCAGCACGATCATCGACATCTGCTCGTTCTCCGAGTCTACAATGACAATTCGCGCCAGGGCCATCGGAACCAGCATGCCTTAGCTTTCCCTTTCCGTTGGAAACGACACCTTGACTCGCCACCGGAGGCCGACAAGCCTACACGAAGCGCAACCGCTTGACCAGATCATCGCTGCGCCCATGGCTCTTCCGCCGCATCAAAAACGCCGCGGGCAACGCTTGGCCGACCTATCCTCCTTTGGATTCAAGTGAGGATCGAAGTTTTTTCAGCTCCTCGGGGTCCATCGCCACGCAGTGACTGCCTGATGGAAACCCGCCGCTGCGCACGTCTTCGCCGTAACGACGAAAGGCGTCCAAGAACGTATCCCGCACCGACGCATACTGCTTCACGGATCGCGGTGGATGTCCCGAGCCGAACCCCAACATGTCGTGCATCACAAGCACCTGACCATCTACGTGCGGACCGCTACAGATGCCGATCACGGGAAGATCCGTCGACGCGGTAATGACTTCAGCCACTTCCGAAGGCACGGCCTCTAGCAGCAGCGCGGTAGCGCCCGCGGATTCCATCATCCGGGCGTCTTCGATGATACACCGGGCATCTTCCGCCTGCTTGCCTTGCAACCGATACCCGCCCACGCTTTGAATCGATTGGGGACGAAGTCCCAGGTGGGCCATCACCGGAATCGTGGCCGCACTCATCGCCTCAACAATGCCCGCCAATCGCCTGTCGACCTCGACCTTCACGCAATCACAACCGCCGGCCACCATGTACTTGCCCGCATTGCGAATCGCCTCCTCGGCCGAAACCTGGTACGAAAGATACGGCATATCACCCACCAAGTACGCCGAAGGCGCACCGCGGCGGACGGCAGCAGCCAGCACGACAAGGTGGTCGATCGTCGCCGGAAGCGTCGTGGAATGGCCAAGGCATACTTCCGCATAGGTGTCACCGACCAGAAGCGTCTCAATCCCCGCTTCCTCCATGAGCACCGCGCACGTGTAATCGTAGCACGTCAGCATGGAGAATTTGCCACGCTCCCGCTTGCGGGCACGGAGGGTGTTGATGGTCGTTTTGGTGCGTTCTCCCATGGCAGATAAGCATAGGACCGATCAGGACTTCTGACAAGCAATCCTTCGGGCTGCATGAGCTGCGTGCCTGGACCGCCCCGATAGTGATCCGATTGACCAAGCTACGCCCAGGCTGGCGGATGAACCGGCCCGACATTGATAGGCGCGGGGGTTGACCAGATGTAGAATACCGGCACAATACGCTGTTCCCGTTCTGATGGACGGGTATATTGTTGGACCACCACCAGCCGGCCGGTCAATCGCGCGGAATCGCAGATTCCAGTTCGCTCGCCGGCTCCGGGAGGCTATAGGAGAAAGGGTTCCCATGGGGATTCATCGCAGCGCTATCCGCCGCCGGGATCGTGACGACGCGGCCGCGACCAAGATCGTCAATCGAGATCGCAAAGATAAGGAACGTATTCGCCGTCGCGCGCGTATGATTGAGACGATCAAGGCCTCGCCCATGCCCTATC
>JBHHUB010000187.1:0-7708 GCA_046753625.1 Phycisphaerae bacterium
GGCGAGCGAATCTTGCGAAGCACCGCGATCTCCCGCTCGAAACGGCTGACCTCCATGTCGCCGGGGTTGCTAAGGATCTTCAGCGCGACCAGCCGCGGCTGCTCCTCGAGCCACCAGGCTTTGTAGACCACCCCGAACCGCCCCCGACCCAGCTCCTCGACGACGTGGCAACCCGGGATCTTGGGCAACGGCGCGTTCTTGCCGAGTTCAACGTAGGCGTCGAGGCAAGCCCCGCATTCGGCTAGATGCGCGTCGAGCCGGGTGGCGTCCGAGGGCGCAAGCTCGTCGCGTGCATGAGCGAGCAACTTGGCGTGTGGCGGACAACCCATAAGCCGTGATCCGTTCAACTACCCCGAGCCGCAGGCTTCAGCCTGCGCGGCTCTCCGGTTGGGCGGACGCCACAACCGAGCAATCACCCGCCCTACGTTGTTGCCCCAACCAAGCCGTCTCAATCGCTTCCGACTCATGCACGAAACTATCCCTTATCAATATCGGCCGCGGACCTACGTGGCGCTCATGCCCGACGTCCGGCACTGAAGCGATGTCCGGGATTCCAAGCCAATGGGAAAGTGGGGCAACCAGGTTGTGTGGGACAAGAAGCCGGCATGTTTGCAGGGATGGGTAGGGTAGAAAAGCTGGGGCGTGAGCCTTGCGGGCGGGTCTGGAGCCAAGACCTACGCCAGCCGCAACGCGTTCGATGCCGACGACAACCTGCAACTGGCGCTCACCCATCTCGCACTACGGCGCGGGTTTGCGTTTTCGGCGGCGTTTTCCGGGTTTGGGAAGGGTGAAGGGGGTTGCGGGGCCGATGGTGAGGCGGGCTACAAGGTCTCCCATTTGGTAGGTCGCGAAGGCTAACAGCACCGACAGCGTCATGCCGAGCAGGAACACGAGCAGGGCGAAGAGCGTCGTGGAAAAGCCGGGATCGAGGCCGAGCTTGGCCGGGTTCAGCAGGATGTCCGGGGCGAGGGTGAAGATGTCATCCGAGCGCAGGCCTTCAAAACGCGGCGGGTTTCCGCCGCCGGTCGCCAGCGTCAGGACGCGCGTGACGATGGTCGAGCCCATTTCGTAGTAGTCGCCCTGGATGTTGTAAAACGGGGCCAGCCCCACGACGAACGCCGGGGCCGTCAGCCACGGGCGGCGCTTCCGCGCGCACAGCCTCAGCAGCGACACGCCAAACAGAACGCTCAGGGCGAACGGTCCGAAATCGGTGGCTAGGTAGATCCAGTCGTCGCCTTTGGTGTCGAATCCGGAAAGGCGGCCCGCGTATTCGCTGCCCGTGACGATGAACGGAAAATAGGGTTTCAGCAGGTTTCCGCCGTAATGCGCCTGCAATTCCAGTTCCGTGACCGTCCCGCCGGTCCAGATGCAGCCGTAGCAGTGCAGCAGCTCGTGGATGGGCACGTAGACGAACCAACAGCCGAGCATCAACCCGAGCATGGGGAGCATGACCTTGGCGGGGTTGCCGCGGGTCATCAGGTGCTCCATGGCCGGCATCACGTCGTCGAGCGGCCGTCGGAAAAATGATCGGATCAGTCGGCTCATGGACGCTCACAAGGTGAAAGGAATCGGGACGACCGCATACGGTGGTAGGGTATCTGCGGGATTCCGTCCTGACAACGCCGGTGGGCCCACGTCAGAGCACCTGGCGCAAGCCTGGTGACCTCCTGCCGCGGCTGACTCACGGATCGCCGATCTCCTAATCGGCATGGGCGTTTTGCCGTGAGGCGTGCCAATCGGGAGATTGGCGGTCCCGTGGTCCGCAGGCCGGCGCCCGCGGCTCGGAGTCGGGAATCCTATCTCACCGGAAGCGCCCCGGGGCTGTGAAACCTTCGCGGCGTCGTTTTTGTTTCCCTTGGGAATCGATTGGATGTATAGTCTGGGTAAGAGCATGCGGCAGGATGCCGTGCACGCCGAGCGGGCGGATCGTCCGCGATACGGTAAAGGAGGACCGATGCGCAAGATCGCCATCATCAATCAAAAAGGGGGCGTTGGGAAGACCACCACGACCGCCAACCTCGGGGCGGCGTTGGCCCGTGCCGGGCGCCGGGTGCTCCTGCTCGATTTTGATCCCCAAGGCCACCTGACGCTCCATTTCGGTATCCGGCTCGGGGAGGATCAGGCCAACAGCTACGACGTTTTGACCGACGACGTGCCCATCGCCGAAGCGAGCATCGTTGTGAATGATCGGCTGACGCTGGTGCCGGCCGATATCAACCTGGCGGGCGCCGAGTCCGAGCTGGTCAGCGTGACCGGTCGAGAGGTCTTGTTGAAAGAGGCCTTGCTGGCCATTGAGGATCGCTACGACTATTTGCTGATGGATTGCCCGCCGTCGGTCGGCGTGCTGACGGTCAATGCCCTTTCCGCCGCCGATGAGTTGTTGATTCCGCTTCAGACGCAGTTTTTCGCGCTGCAAGGTTTTGGGAAGCTGCTCGAGAAGACGGTCACACTGGTGCAGCGGCGCATCAACCCCGGGTTGATCGTTCGCGGCATCATTTTGTGCATGCACGAGGCCGCGACGCGCCTGGCGTGCGAGGTCGTGGAGGATCTTCGCATGTTTCTCGATGCCGGGCGGAGCCTGGACGTCGCTTGGGCAAAGGCCAAGGTGTTTGAGACGCACATCCGCCGGAACATCAAACTCGCGGAGGCGTGCAGCTTCGGGCAGTCCATTTTCGACTATGCCCCCAAGAGCAACGGCGCAACGGACTACCTGCGGTTGGCCGCCGAAATCTTTCCGGAAGCGGGCATTGAGCTGCCGCATTGGATGGCCCGCGGCGGTCAAACCCGCACCGTGCGCGGCAAAGAGGCATCGGTAGCGGGTGCCAAACCGGTTGCCGCAACTCCGTCATCAAGCCCAAAGCCTGCGGGACGGGCGGTTTCCGACCGGTTTCAGGCTGCGACGTCCCAACTGCCTGCGGATGGGCCATCGACCGATTTGGCACAGGTGCCGCGGATCGTTCGTGTGATCGACGCTCGTGCTTTGGGTCAATCGACGGGGCTATCCAAGAACGGGGATGGGGCGGCCAAGGAGGCCGCGCACGCAGCGCCGGAGCCGGCCGCAGAGGCGGCGCCCGGTCCGGACGCGGACAAGGCGATCAACCGTCCACCGGACGCGGACATCGCGTCAGGAGCGGCTCCGGCGATCCGGTCGGCCATCGAATAACCCTGTCTGGAAGGGGCTACGCCGGTGCGCCGTTTTTCGAGCCCTTTTCGCCTGACCGTCTGGTTGCTCTACTGGGCGATGATCTTCCTGCTGACCCACACGCCGATATCGAGCGGGCGCTTGCCCAACGTGTATCAGGCCGACAAGGTGGTTCATTTCGGCATGTTTTTCGGACTGGGCGTGCTGGGCGGGTGGTATCGTGTATCACGTGGGCGGCCAGGGCGATCTGCTCGCCTTGTGGGCCTAGCTCTTTGGCTCGGGCTGTACGCCTTGCTTGACGAAGCGACGCAGCCTTACGTTGGGCGGACGGCGAGCGTGGCGGATTTCGGTGCCGATGTACTGGGTATCCTTGCGGCGTGCTGGGCGCTTTCACGGGGCACCCCGGCGGCGCCGAGGTCCGATCGCAAGTGATCCTGATCGTGCTCCGCCGGCCATTGTAACGGCTTGATAACATGCCCGGCAGAAATCGAGGCGATTCGGATGCGGATATGCCTATGATAGAATATGGGGCCGCCCCGGTGCTGCGTCACTGCTGATTGAGGACGGGCATCCCGTGTGGCATAGCGGCCCTCCACGGTGTTTGGTGCAGCTTGGTCCGGGCCATGCAGCCGAGGGCGGCTGGGCCACAGGTGCGCCGAACAATGAGGAATGATCGATGCGCAAGAAGCGTAGCATTGTGGTCGTCGAGGACGAGGAAGCCATCCGGCGGGGGATTGCCGACGCTTTGCGCGTGGCCGGATATGAGCCCGTTGAGGCCGGGGACGGCATATCCGGTTTGACGGAGGCTCGGCGAGCCGGGGTCGATCTCGTACTGCTCGATTTGCAACTTCCCAAAATGGACGGTTTTGACGTGCTGCTGGAGATTCGCCGGACGCACCCGACCTTGCCGGTAATCATCCTTACGGCGCGAGGCTCCGAGGATGATCGCGTGCATGGGCTCAAATTCGGAGCCGACGACTACGTTGTGAAACCTTTTTCCGCGCGCGAGCTCCTGGCGCGCGTGGCGGCCGTCCTGAGGCGCAGTCCGGATCGCCCCGCCCCGGTGCTGACGCTGACCGGCGGCGATACGAAGGTGGATTGTGCCCGGCGCGAGGTTTGCCGCAAGGATGGAACCCGCGTGGCCCTTTCGGAAATGGAGGCGAACATTCTGGACCGCTTGTCGGCACACGCCGGTCGCGCCGTATCGCGTGAGGAGCTGTTGGCGGCGGTTTGGGGCATACGAGACGGGCAAATCGAAACACGCGCTATTGACATGCACGTGACACGACTTCGCCAGAAACTCGGTGCGGATACCGCGGCGGGTGATCCTGAGTGGGTGGTTACCGTACGCGGGAAAGGGTACATGCTCGGTTCGGACATCAAGCTGGTTCGGGCCGATCCGGCGGAGGATGCGTGATGCGGGCATCCAGACGGGGCACGGTCGCCGCGGGCACGGTTTTTTTCTTGATCGCCGCCGTGGTGATCGGCGGGATGACGTGGGCCACGAGTCTGCAGCTTCACCTCGCCGAACGCGAAGCATTGGATCGCCATCAAGCCCGGCTCCGCGAAGCGCTCGTGCGCATGGAGGGGCACATCAAGGAATTGCTCATTCCGGAAATCGCGCGCGAACCCACCGACTACGTCACCTACCACGTGGAGGAGGCCAAAACCGCCTGGACTGCCGACGGCCAACGGCGCAACGTGGAAAAAGTCCTTAAGAAAAGCACCATCGCCACGTCCGGACCACTTTATGAATGGATTGATCTGTACTTCCACGTACGAGAGGACGGGGATGCCGCGGCGGATGGCGTCGGCTGGTGGTCTCCGCAGATCACCGGGGAGCGCCAACCATCGCCGCGGGCGCTTCGTACGATGGACTGGCTGCGGCGGACGACGACCGTCGTGGCGCTCGCCGAACGCGTCGCACAGGTTCGCGCGGACGTTCACGAGGTGCTGGCCGGCGCGGGCCGGCAGCAGGAGCATCTCGTCCAAATGATGCAAACCGTGGGGGCCTCCGGATACGGCAATCGCTTGCCGGCCACGGATTTTCAGCGGCGACGAGAGCGCAACATCGCAGCACAAATGCGCTACCTGCCCTCGGCCAAGTGCATCGCCGACAAGGGCATCGACACGAACACCAACCGCGATCAGGATTTGTTCGTCTGCTCTCCGCCGATGAGCTTTGGTCTTACCGCCGACCCCATGGCCGTCTTCTGGCTCAAAGGGGAGGACGACGAAACGCCGCGGTTGTTGTTCGTGCGGACCGGATTCGAAGATACCAAGCTGTTCTATCAAGGTTTTGTTGCGGATTGGCAGCGTCTGAAGCCGGAGTTGATCGATCTGGTTCGGGAGGATTTGTATCCCCTCGCCGATCTGGAACCGGTTCTGGATGAACCGGATGATGCTTTGGCGACCGACGTGACCAAGATGGACGTTATTCCGGCGAGGCTCATTGGGCCCGACGTGGAGGACACCGGCGTGGCGTTGGCCCGCGCCTCGGTGGCGAAGGTCTTGATTGTGGCCTGGCCGGTCGCGCTCACGGTGCTTGGCCTGGCGGGGCTGGCCGCAAGCAATCTTGTTGCGCTGACCAACCGGCGCTTGCAATTCGCCTACGCCGTTACCCACGAGCTGCGCACGCCGCTGACTACGTTTCGACTCTACGCGGACATGCTGGCGGCCGGGCTGGTTCCGGCGGAAGCCAAGCAAGACTACCTCGATACGCTCAACCGCGAGGCGGTGCGCTTGTCGGGCATCGTGCAGGGCGTGCTCGAATACGCCCGACTCGAGAATCAGAAGGTCAAGCTCAATCTGGTCGAGACGGACGCGACCGCGCTGCTGGATCGGTTGGACGAAACGCTGGAGACTTCGTGCCGGCGGGATGGCGTTCGTACTGAAGCCAGGAGCGATCTGACAGACGATCATCGCATGCGGACGGATGTGGAGCTCGTCACTCAAATCGCCGGCGTGCTGGTGGACAATGCGGCGCGCCATGCCCGGACGTCGCCCGAACCGGCGGTGCAGGTGCGATTGAGCAGCCACAACGGAGCGTTGAGCGTGCATGTCCTCGACAGCGGCCCCGGGATCGATCGGCGCGACGCTCGAAGCATTTTCAAGCCCTTCCGACGCGGCAAGGCCGCCAAGACCGCGGCTCAACGCGGAATCGGGCTCGGGTTGGCCCTGGCCAGAAGCTGGGCGACCCTGCTCGGCGGTAGGTTGGAATTGGTCTCACGCCGCGATCCGGAGTACGGCGGAGCCCATTTCTGCTTGACCATCCCCTCACGAATCAGAGACTAACCCGCGCAGCGGCTCCGCCCGCAAGGGGCGCGATCCTCGCGGCGCGACCAATGCGCTCCGCATCTCCTTTTTTTCGTGTGTTGGTGCCTTGGTGGTAGACCCCGCACGTGGGCACGTCCGTCGGATTATGTAGCCAACGGTGGAAATGTGTGTTGAGCCGGCAATATCACAGCCTTCGAGCCGAATAATCGACTATGATATCCGGCGAGGCGGTGGCGCGGAGATCGGGCGTCGTGTGTATCCTCTGCGCTGCTGCCGGTGAGATGGCGTTTTGGCGATAAACATATTGATCCCAGACCGGACGGCCCGTGTCCGCAGGACGTGGGGAACGCGATGGCGTCTGGGGGACCGGCTTCGTGTCATTGGCAGATATGCGGTTCCGATCGGCCGCGTGGGCTTCGTGCTGGCGGTTCGGGAAGAGATGCCCGCGGCGCCGTTGGATGGGATGCTTCAAGGATCATCGGATGGTAGCGACGGCCCCCACTGCAAGCGCGATGCTGCCGCCGGGGCACAACTCGCTTAAATTGAGGCATGCCGCGCTGGTGTTCACGTCGCCACGATCCGTCTTCGCGCGGATCGAAGATACCGGCGCGTATGGGTGGGCCATGCTGACGCTGCTCGTTCTGGTCTTTGTCATCGGTGTGGCGCAGGTGCAGACGGGGCTGATTGATCGTGATGTGGACCGGCGCACCGAGGCGCGACTGGCCGAGCTGGAAGAATCGCACGGCGAGCTGGTCGATCGCGTGGAGCTCAAGATACGGCTGGAAAAGGCTCGCGAGCAGGCGGTTTTTGAAAAACTGATGATGCGGATCGTGGCGGTGGGGGCCATGCCGGGCTATTTCCTGGCTTCGTTCTTGCTGATTGCATCGGTGTTTTATGCGTTGGTCGCGCTGACCGGGCGCAAGCCGGAATTCCATACGCTGATGTCGATATGTGTGCATGCCGGCTTTATCGAACTCGTCGGCTGCGCCGTGGGCTTGGCCATGATGCTGGCGTACAAGACGACGGCGGTCGACACGAGCCTGTCGGGCTTGGGCACGGGCAAGCTGGCGGGCGTGCTTTCGGGCGTCGACCCGTTTCGTATCTGGTTTTGGATTCTGGTGGGGATGGGGCTGGTGATTACGCGACAGTTGAGCCGGCGGATGGCGATCGGATCGTGCGTGGTGTTGGGCTTGCTGGCGATGGGAATTCGTGCCGCGATCGGGTACGCGGCCGCCTAGTGCTGCGTCACACTCTAATCTATGGGTTGTTGCTGCCCGAGCCACCGGAATC
>JBHHUB010000188.1:0-7572 GCA_046753625.1 Phycisphaerae bacterium
TCAGAGAAGCCCGTTAAAACGGGCTGGCGCAGACAGAGAAGGATGATCTGTGACCGACCCTAAAAGGACCGGCTTGGTGGCCCGCTTCGCGGGAACGCCCCGTAAACGAGGCACGGGCGATTCTTGGACGCCGCTGCGCTGAAGACCTGTCATGCGCAGCCGGAGGTATGCGCCACGCCGCCCCGGAAAGCCGACCCCCATACGGGGCGAACGCAACGTCCGAATATCTAGATGGCCACGGTGCGGGTTTGGCTCACCGGCCCTGGCCAGTCCACCCGATTTCGAGCCCATTCCGGTCGCGGGCATTGCTCGGGCTCGACTCCCTACACCCTCGCCCGGCCGTTCGCGATGCACAGGCCCCCGCCTGCCTCAAAACCGAACATCCGTTCTTGCCGCCCCGACATCGCGTCGTTATGCTGCTCGAGCGCCGGCGTCGTCGAAGAAGAGACTTTGCAACAGCTCGGGAGTACAATGCCCGGTGAGGCAAGGTCGCTTGGTCTGATGCCTGGCACAGAATTCGCACTGTTTCTCTTTACTTTGGAGCCGGTCCTTATGCGAGCACGTCTGTTGATTCTTTTGGGGATGGCGGGAATTCTGGCCGTCGTCGTAGCGGTCAAAGTTTCCAACCCAAGCCAGGCGTTGCCGGACGAAGAAGAGGGTTCCACGCTTTCGCCCGATGAGCAGGCGCGGCTCGACATGTTGAAGTCCTCGTTGGCTTCTCGCGACTTGCCCGGCGAGGAACCTCCGGAAAAGCCCGAATTCCAGGTCCAAGTGGAAGTCAACCAAACCAGCGGGAAGAACCGCCTGGATTTCTGGGTGACCGAAACCCATGGTTACTTCGTGGAAACGCTCAAGATGCAGATATGGTATAAGACGAACCCGGATATGGAGCTCGAAGACTCGTCGTTTCATATAGAGCAGCATTTCGAAGCATTTATCACCGCCGGCGAGACCCTAAAGCTATGCATGGAACTCGTTCCGGCGGAACTCCGCCACGTTGGGGATGGCATGGGCGTGTCTGAGAATTGGGGCGCCCGCGTCACCTACTACCACCGCGCCAGGGTGGAGAACCCGGATCCGCTGCCGCTGCTGGCGAAGAACGATCGCTGTGACGAGTAGTGCCGTGCACGGGGCTGCGCGGGCGTTGCGTTAACGCTGATTTGATGGGGTACGCCGTGTGGCACAGTGGGTGTGGCATGGTGGGTGTGGCATGGTGGCCCTCCGCTGCGTTTGGACGACCGATCCAGCCGAGGGCGGCTGGGCCACAAATGAGGCGGCTGGGCGGCAGATCGCCCTTTCAACGTAGGCGTTACACAGCCCTAGCGTGTAACCAGAAGGATCACGTTGACCAGCAGGGAAATCACAAACAGTACGGCAATGACGAGTACCCAGTAGACGCCCACTTTCCCGCTGCTCCGCGCGTCTTCCTCTTCCTCGGCGGACGGCTTGATGATTTCGCCGCTGGTCGCCAGCGTTTCCAACAGGCTATGATCGTACTTCTGGCGCGCTTGGAACGGAGCTTCCCCTTGCGCCACCGCCTCCAGATCGGCGATAAGCTCCGTCGTCGCGGGATAGCGATCCTCCGGCTTCTTGGCCATCATCACTTCGATGATCTCGCCCACGCCCGATGACAACGAATGGTTGATGTGGTCCGGCGGAACCAGGGGATCTTTCAAATGCTTGTGCATCACGGCCGAAGGCGTAGTGCCGTCGAAGGGAACCTTCCCGGTGACCATGTGGTAAAACGTGGCTCCGAGGGCATACAAGTCCGCCCGTCCGTCGATATGAATCTCGCCGCGAATCTGCTCCGGACTGATGTAGTAGGGTGTGCCGTACGCGCGACCGGCTTCGGCCGTCGCCGTCACGAAATCCCCTACTTCGCGCGCCAGGCCCATATCAGCCAGCTTAACATCACCCGTCTTGCTAATCATAATGTTCTTGGGCTTGACGTCTCGGTGGACCAGCCCCTGTTCATGGGCGTGGCCCAACGCCCGGGCACATTGCAGCAAAATGGACAGTGCCCGAGACTCCGAAACAGGCTTGCCGCCCGTGAGCAGCTCATACACCGTTTCGCCATCGATGTATTCCATGACGAAGTAGTGGTACCCGCCCGACTCGCCAACGTCGAACGCCTGCACGATATTGGCATGATTCAGCCGGGCAGCCGCGCGACCCTCTCGATAAAAGCGATCCACAAACTCCTGATTCTCGCTCAGTCGCTTGGGCAGCACCTTGATGGCCACGATCCGCTCCAAACTGAGCTGCTTGGCCTTGAAGACCACCGCCATGGCCCCCTGCCCCAACTTGCTGAGGATTTGAAATCCGGGAATCTGCTGTGCCGGGCGGTAGAGGGAATCGTCGTCCATCGACCGCGTGAGGCGATAGATTTGCGATCGGGTCAGGTAGCCTTGCTGGATCAGGGCGTTGGCCAACGAATCCTCCGAACCGTTCAACCCGGAGCGAACCAACTCCACTTCGTTGGAGGTACAGAGCTTCCGTTCTACAACCAGACGGGCCAACTGAGAATCAGCGAGATCTGCCATGTATGGAAACACTCATCGAAAGGCAATCAGATCGGTCGGCCCCCGAATCAGATCGCCGGAGTCACAACCTTCCATGCTCAACTCTAGGGGGCCGTTCGCCGTCGTTCCACCCAAAAAAAATATGCCACCCAAGACAATGCGCGTATGTCCCATAACTCGGGCCGATTGGCAAGCCCCCCGCGCCGAAAATCGCTCACTTGACCCCATTCCACAGCCCCGACGGCCGCAAACTCACAACCCGATAAGCCCATGACGGATTAAGGCGGCACCATCACCATCCTGCGAGACGGCGCCGTCCAGGCAGCGTCGGGCCGCCTCTACCTGCCGCGCGCAGAAGAATGTGGGCAATCCCACCAGGTCGCCATCCGCACCCAGGGCGCGCAGCATGGCATCCACGAGCGCTGCGACGCCATGGCCCGTTTCGGCCGATATCGGAATCACCGCGCCATCCATCACGGGACGCCACCCCCGCAAGACAGGGACCAGCTCCAACGAATCACCCGGCGTTCCGTGCGCCGCAGGAACACCACTCTGCCCTACCCTCTTCGCGAATCCAGGCACCAGATCCATCTTGTTGAGAACAACCATAGCTCGCCCAGGCGCAGCCTCACCGCATGAATCAACCCTAGGATCCTGCTCCGGGAGGCAGGTGGCGTCGAGCACAATCAAAGTAAGATCGACTCGCCCTGCAGCGGCCATCCCGCGCCGAATCGCCTCGCATTCGATTGGCGAACCGATCACACGGCGCCCGGCGGTATCGACCAACCGAAGCGGCACCCCCTCCACCTCCATCTTGACGTCCACCCAATCCCGCGTGGTTCCCGGCATGTCGGACACCAATGCCGCCGCCCGACCGGCCAGACGATTGAGCAACGTGGATTTTCCGGCATTGGGCGGGCCGACGATCGCCACTTCGGCCCCCTCCAGCAGGGTTCGGGCCGGCCCCGCCCGTGCAACCATGTGATGAAGTTCCGTCGCCGCCCCCTCCGAATCCGTTGCCCATCGCCTAGCCAATCCCTCCAGCGCCTCGGCGAGATTCGCCCGCTGCCATGCCAGAAACTGCAACCCGCGGACGGTCCTGACTCGGCCCAGCGCGGACAAGGCGTCTCGCTGGATCGCGTTGTGCGCAAGACCATCCCATGCACGGTTCCCATCGGCCGTTTCCAGGCACGCGCCGTGCTCTGAAAACAGCTCGACGATGCGCTCGACCACGCGCACGCCACCGTGCGCACACACCTCCCAAACCGGCTCCGGCCCCCCACCGATACGGCAAACCAGAACATCATCGACGACTTCGTCGCCTCGATTCAACGTCCCGTAACCCATCCGCCCCGATGAAGCCGGTCGCTGACCGCAACCCGTGGGTGTGAAAACGTTTGAGATGATGTCGTCCGCCCGCTCGCCCGCGACACGGATCACCGCGATTGCGCCGCTGCCCGGCGGCGTCAACAGCACACAACGAGTTGCCGGCGAGCCGCTCATGCGCCCATTTCGGCCAAGTGCTTCGTGTAGGCCAACGCAATTCCGTGAAGCGTCAAATCCTTGACCAGGATATCCAGGAAATCGCAGTGCGCGCTCAACAGCTCAACATCCCCGCCGGTCGCCACGACCTGAGGCCAATGGTTCAGCGACGTAGCGTAGCCCTCGACGATGTTGCGCACCGCGCCGGCCATCCCGCGGCAAACGCCCGTCTGCATCGCTTCGGTCGTATTGCGCCCGTAGGGCAATTCCGGAAAACCGGGCTCCACTTCGGGAAGCAAAGCGGTGTGTTCCGACAGCGCTTTAAGTTGAAGGTGCATCCCGGGTAGGATCGCGCCGCCGAGGAACTCGCCATCATCGCTAACCAGATCGACGGTCGTGGCCGTTCCAAAATCAACGACGACGCAGGACGCTTGGATTTTTTCGTACGCCGCCGCCGCCGCACAAACCCGGTCAACGCCGACCTGACTCTTGTCGTCTACGGTCAAATCGATCGGGAGCGGCAGCGAATCGCCGATCTGCAGCGCTCGCTTTCCGATGCGCGCTTCGACGAATTGCGCGATCCGATCAGCGGCCGCAGGCACTACCGACCCCATGACCGCCGCCGCCGGTTGGCTCTTGGTCATGGCTTCGAGGTGCGCGCCGAGGATTTCCTCGATGGCCGCGGGATCATCCGTGCGTGCGCTGAGCGGCGTCTTGAGCCGCGCTTCGGACCAGGTAGCCACGTGCGTGTTCGTGTTCCCGACGCCGATGACCAGGATGGGGGCGTCACGGTCAACCGATGGTATTCGAATCATGTTCAACCCTCTTATGCGGCGGAACCGGCATGGCAGCCGGAACCGGCGGGGCGGTATCCTTTTTCGTTCGATCCAAGACGGCCCAAAGCTGTTCGGTCAGGCTGTTCAAACCCGCGCCGGTTACCGAACTGACGGCGAGCACGTCACCGCCGATACGCCCCCGCAGCGCGTCGGCCTTCGCTTGCGCGTCGGTGAGATCGATCTTGCTGGCCACAACCAGCTCCGTTTTCGCGGCGAGCTTCGCGCTGTAGCGAGCCAACTCGTTGCGAATGACCTCATAGTTGGCTACGGACGCGTCGGACGAGTCTTCCGAGCCCACGTCCACCACGTGCAGGATGATGCGCGTCCGCTCGATGTGCTTTAGAAACTCATCGCCGAGCCCGGCGCCCGTATGGGCGCCCTCGATCAGACCCGGGATGTCGGCCATGACAAACCTGCGATTGCCCGCCAGCTCGACAATGCCGAGCTGAGGCTGCAGCGTGGTGAAGGGATAATCTGCGATCTTGGGCCGGGCTTGGGAGAGGCGCGATAGCAGCGTGCTCTTGCCGGCGTTCGGGAGCCCGACCACGCCTACGTCAGCGAACAACTTGAGTTCCAGACGCAACGCGCGCTCCTCGCCCTCCTCCCCCGGCTCAAACTCGTAGGGTACCCGGTTGGTGGCGGTGGCGAATCGGGCGTTGCCCTTGCCGCCTTTGCCGCCACGAGCGATGCAGACGCGCTTACCCGGCTCGGCCAGGTCTTTGATGAGCAGCCCGGTCTCCCGGTCGAAGATTAGCGTCCCCAACGGCAAATCAAGAACGGCATCGGTCCCCTTCCTTCCGAACATTTTCTTGCCCATGCCGGGCTGTCCGTTGCCGCCGCGCCAGTGGTGCTTTCCGACAAAATCCAGCAAGGTTTCTACGTTCGTGTTCGCCACCGCGTAGACGCCACCGCCGTCGCCACCGTCGCCGCCGTCCGGCCCACCACGCGCGATGTACTTCTCACGGCGAAAGCTGAGGCAACCATCGCCCCCCTTGCCGGCTTTGACGTAAATCTCTGCGTGGTCCACAAACATGAAATCACCAAGGACGGCTCGCCGATCGCTGCGACAACGCAGGATTATCCAATCCACACCGCGGACCGGAAGCCCGCACGCCGCCGATCGCCGGGCAACTCCCGCACGAAAAACGCAACTGAGCTGGCGGGTTCTCCCCATTCGCAGCAAACGAGCACCGTACACCCACGGCGCACGCGCTCAATAAAAAAGGGCGGTCGAAACCACCCTCGAGAAACCTACAGCAGCGTACCCGGCAGGACGACCGCCTCAATCGCGGCCGCATCCTATACCCGCGTCCGCCGAAAGGTGGGCGCGTGCCCCGCTCCAAACGAGCGCAGCCCGGACGGGACCGACCGTGCCCATTGGCGCATCGCCCCGGTCCTACCGGCCTCGACGTGTTACGCCTCGTGCGGGATGACGTCGATCTTGACCTTGCCGCTGCGTTTGCTGCCGCGGAACTGCACCACGCCGTCCTTGAGCGCGAAGAGGGTATAATCGTTGCCGCAGCCGACGTTGTGACCGGGATGATGATGCGTCCCACATTGCCGCACCAGAATCGTCCCCACGATGACCGACTCACCGGCGTATCGCTTCACGCCTCGAAACTGGGGATTGCTGTCGCGCCCGTTGCGTGTAGAGCCTTGTCCCTTCTTATGTGCCATTGGTATCCACTCCCTGGTTGGTTATTGCGCTGGTTTCAGTTCGGGGGACCGCCTCACCGACAATCGGCTACCGCATGATCCAGCGGCGACTTCGCCGCATGGGCGTCGCAGCAAATCGAGCTTCCTCGTCACCGGGCAGGGCGTAGTCAATCGCCAACGTCCGCCTCAGCATGAAAAACCTGACGTTCGAATCGGACTCCGCACGGGTGGGATCAAAATCGGGATTGCGCACCCGCTCCACATCTCCGGAAAGACCGCTGACGTAAATCGTAAACTTGCTCGCATTGGCGTCGAACATCCGGAACACCGCCACCGACATCCGTGCGTTTTCCTCACCCTGAAGCAGCGTGCCCGTAATACGAAACGGCTCGGTGATGTAAGGCGCCTGAAGCCGGTGCCGGGCGAATATCGCCTCGTACACGTGCGGCGCGATCCCCGCCCCGCCCTCGACCACCTGAAGCGCATCGGTCACGAGACGAAACGACGGGTAAAACGGCACATCCCGGCCGGTGTTGTTTGTCACCGTAAAAAGCAGGTACCAGTAGGTCGTCGGCTCGAGGTCGCCGGGAGCCTTCAGCGTGATCCGCTGCGGATCGTCAAACGCGAAATCCACCTGCCAGGTCGCCGGAGCAATCTTCGGCTTCGGCGCAGCCTCCGCGGGTCGACCCATCGCCGCATAAGACCCGACCATTAGGATGGTTAGCACCCATTTTCGCATAGCAGCAGCATCCTACCACCCCCGCCCTCGTTGTCAATATCGACCCGCGTACAGCCTTTTTCTGGAGTGCAAGACAGAATCGGCGGCGTCCAAGAATCGCCCGTGCCCCGTTTACGGGGCGTTCCCGCGAAGCGGGCCACAAGGCCGGTCCTTTTAGGGCCGGTCACAGATCATCCTTCTCTGTCTGCACCAGCCCCTTTCAACGGACTTATCTGATTTTGGGTAAGCCCGTTAAAACGGGCTGGCGCTAAGAGGAGCAGGAGTTGGTCGCTTCCCGGGCGTAGAACGTCCGGGCTAACGGCCCTTAAGGAAAGACCGCTGAAGCGGTCTACCGCTT
>JBHHUB010000189.1:0-7391 GCA_046753625.1 Phycisphaerae bacterium
AGCAAGTGTCGTTGGTGGTACACGCGCTGCCGTCGTCGCAGGCCGCCACGTTGTTCGTATTGACGCAGCCGGTCGCCGGGTCGCACGTATCGTCGGTGCACACGTTGCCGTCGTCGCAGTTGGGCGGCGCCCCACCCACGCAGACGCCCGCCGAGCAGGTGTCGTTGGTGGTACACGCGCTGCCGTCGTCGCAGGGCGCTGTGTTGTTGGTATGCACACATAGCCCGCTGACGAGGGAGTCATCGGTGCAGAGGTTGCCATCGTCACAGGTCAGCGTAATGCTTGTCGAATCGGTCTTGTTGGGAACAATGGCACCGTTGTCGGATTCTCGGGTGAGCTTGGTCTTTATGGTCAACCCGTCGGCACGAAACGTGAAGGAAGTCGTCCCCAGCCCGATGGCTGTAAAGGTCAACGTAGCTACCGTATGAGTCGCCGACGTGGCTACACCAGCCGAATTGATGACGACCGCATAGGTCAGGTTGCCGGAGTTAACACACGTGCCGCCGCCGGCGGTACAGGCCACGCCGTCCGTGCACACCACCCCGTTGTTCGTCCCGCCGCTGCAGACCTGCTCATCGTCCAGGATGGCCTCGGCCCAGTCGTCGGCCTTAATGCAAACTCCTCCGCCCGCCACCGTGCAATCAAGATCGGTAGCGCAGGACGTTACGCTGTCGATGGCACAAATGCCCGGCGGGCTCGATGGGTCGCCGTCGCCGGAAATGTCGGTAGTCGGCACGATACTACTCAGTGTTACTAGCGAAGGGTCGTAATGCAACAACGCCTGAACACCGTTGATCGCGTCGACCGGATCGATGTTGGCGACATCCAGTGTCACCATGATCGCGTCGCCGGCTTGAAAGGTCGGTCCGCCCGACACGCTGACACTGAGATCGGGAATTACGGCCACCGCGGGCGCCGCCATCAGCGCGGCCACGAGGGCGCTCACCGCCACCTTCTTTTGCTCTATTCGCTTGACCATCTCATAACTCCTTACTTCTTTCCCAAATGTGGACAGCACGTTCCGCGCGGCTCGCGCGTGGTGCGTCGGTGTGATTCGCTACAACCATCGCCTTGCCTTCTTGCGGTTGCGAACCACCGGTCCTCATGCGCTTAAGGGCACGCATCGGCCGAATCTCCCATCTGCATGGCCTTGGCGCGCAGGAGCAAGAAGTCCGCACTGTTCTGCTGACCGTCCCCGTTGACGTCGGCCGTTGTTCCCGCGAGGTTCCAACGGGAACCGAGCACTGAAAAATCCTCAATGTCGATGACGTTGTCGCCGGTGAGGTCGCCGGCGAGCAGTTTGTCGGCGCCGGTAAAGGCAACACTCGCCGGTAGCGGCGGCCCCAGCGGCAAGAGCCCGCGCAGCACGTGACCTTCCACCGCACTGATCCATTGGGCATTCGTGTTGGCAACCGCAAGCGCCGTCGAACCGAACCCCGTTGCGTCGAAATCCATGCTCACCGCAACGGATTGAACATCAGGCGTCGCACACTCGGTCAGGACGAACGTAACATTTCGAGTCGTCGGCGCGGTGATTCCTTCCAGTTCGACGTTGACGGTCATGAAGTTGGAAGACGCACCGGAAAGCGAGATGAGCGACGCGCCCGATATGATGACCGACACCCACTGTGATCCTCCGGAAAGCGATCCCTTGTGCGTGATCCTCAGGGCATAGGCGTCGACCCCCGTAACGGGCGCGGTCACGATAACCTGTTCGACATTGTCCGTGGTGTTGTCGGCGTTGGTGGCGGCCGCACTCGGGTTGGCACCATCCAATACCCAAGGTAGATAGGAAGTCAGCGGCGATACCCGCTCGATGCGCAGGTCCAGATCGTTAACCAGCATCTTCGTGGTCGGATTCAGCGAGGTACTGGCCGGCGGCGTACCGGGCGGATCGGTCCAACAGATCGTCGCGCGCAGCTCGCTGCTTACGCCATCGGCCGTGATGAGCAGCTCGAGCGTGTCGCCGTCATTGATTAACCATTCGCTGATGGCCAGCGGATTGGCCACGTCCGCTGAGATCGTGTTCGCGGCTTTCAAGGTGTTCATCAGACCCCAGCCATACGTGTAGTCCGGCCCGTCGGCGGAACCGGCCTCTTCGGCGGTATGAAGCACGAGCCCTTTTAGCGTTGACGACCGCATGTCATCTTCCGTGGGATGCGTCGCGCGCCAGTGCTCAATCAGCACGCCGAGCGACCCGGCCACACTTGGTGTCGCCATGGAGGTACCGGACAGCGTGCGGTAGCCCGCGTCGCTGGTATCGTCCGTTGAATAGAGATTGCGGCCGTTGCCCACGATGTCCGGCTTGATGCGCCCATCGTCGGAGGGTCCCCAGCTCGAAAACGAGGTCATCACGACGCTCGAAGGGCCGGCGTACCCTCCCGGTAAGTCCTCCACCGCCCCGACGGTCAAGACATTCTTGGCCACGTTTCGGGTCGTCACGCTATCGTGATCGCCATCGGGATCGTGCGCATCCGCACCGGTCTCCCATTCCACGTTCAACGGCGTGACCATGTGGAAGTGCGCGGGTGATCCGGCAGGAGGGCCGTCTTCGCCACGATCGTTGCCCGCCGATCGACAGATGAGGTAGTAGGGATAGTCGTACGCCGCGACGTCCAGACTCCAACTGTAGCCCGTGTAGAGACCGAACCGATTGTCCTCGTTGTTGCTGACGTTTCGGTCGCCGTACCACCACCAATTGACGGAGTCGAAGTACCACCCCGTCACGAATCCGTAGGAGTGGTTCGATACGCGCAAGCCGGCGGCCGCGGCCGCGCGCATCTCCGTGATATCGTTCGACCAGTCGTAACAATCAAGAAACGCGGATGGGGACATTCCGGTGGCCGCAGCGATTACCCCGGAGGCGACCATCGTCCCCGCAACGTGCGTGGCATGCCAATGCGTGCCGGTCGGCGCGTCACGTTGAACGGCCCGGCCGCCGAATTCCTGATGTGTCAGGCGCACGCCCGCGGCATCCCAGACGCCGAGCGTCACACCGGATCCGGTCAACCCATACCCGCTCGATCCACCCGGCCGGCATTCGTCCGTGGCGATCGTGTCGGCGGCGACCAGGTTGGTGGTTGTGTTGTACCAGGGTACGCCGTTCACGATTGCCGCCAGCTCAATCACGCCCGTGCGTGTCTCCTGGCGGATCAACCAACCATTCGCGCGAGCGATGGCTTTGGCCTCTTGTTCTCCAATGACCGACTCTTCTCCGAGCGCGGCCCCAATAAAGAAGACCAGAACCACGAAAAGCGTCACCGGAGGTGCCTTGGTAGAAGCACTACATGTTACGGCCAAAAGCGGATCCGCTAGTCGGCATGAAGACGAAGCTGCCATGGTCAGATGCTCCTTCAAGAGGGACACGGCAAACTCTTCCCACGCGCTATCGCTACGCCAAGACGATGCCACACGAGAACACGGGACACTCTCGAATAGAACAAACAGACGCTCAATGCAACCCTCGCTATCCTGCCTAGGGAATTGCCTTATCCATACCGGCACCCCAATTGCCAGTGCCACACCAGCTACATGTTTCGGCGCGCCCCCGAGGCGTACCTTCCGCCATCGACCGCCGCCCGCCAACCGGCCGATTCGATTCACGTCGCCATGCTTCATCGGACAACCCCCGAAGCGTCCGCGCCCTTCAACCAAGTACCGTCGGCGCGAACTCTTTCGATCCACTCCGGAGACGGCCGTTTCCCGCTGCTGAATCCCGAGTCGCCGTCGCACATAAACACCAGCGTTCCCGCCGTCAGCGAGAGCAGCACCAACACAACCCCTCCCCACAGGGATATGGCGGGCACATTCGTTGTGCCCACCGCCTCAATCGTGTCGGCGCCGGTGATGATGAGCGACACCGGTTGAGCACCTCCGACCAACATTGCCTTGTGTGAAACGTGCAGGACATAAACATTCGTGCCGGGCATCCCCACCACCACTTGCTCTACATTGTCCGTGTCGTTGTCCCCCGTGGTCGCAGCCAATTGAGGATTGGCCCCATCCAATACCCATGGGAGATAGAGCGCCGGCGGCGAGAGCGATTCCACACGCAGGTCCAAGTCATTGACCAGTATCTTGGTCGGCGGGTCCAGCACGGCGACTTGTCCGGGGCCGGGCGGGTCGGTCCACTGTATCGTGGCGCGCAACTCGTCGCTGGCACCATCAGTGGTAATCAGCAGTTCCAGCGTCTCTCCCTCAACCAGCGTCCACTCACTTATCGTCAGGGGCAGCGCAACATCGGCTGAGATGACGTTGGCGGCCGCGAGTGAATTCATCAGCCCCCAGCCGAACTCATAGTCGGGACCGGGATCCGTGCCGGCTTCGTCCGCCGTATGGAGCACGAGCCCCTTAAGCGTGGCAGATCGCATGTCACTTTCGACAGGATGCGTGGCACGCCAATGCTCGATCAGCAGCCCCAGGGATCCTGCCACACTCGGCGCCGCCATGGACGTACCCGAGAGCGTACCGTACGCGTTGTCGTCGGCGTCAAACGCCGAGAATAGGTCGGTGCCGTTGGCGACGAGGTCGGGTTTGACCCGCCCGTCGTCGGTCGGCCCCCAGCCCGAAAACTCGGTCATGACGACGCTTCCGGGGCCGGCATACCCGCCCATCACGTCAGCCACGGCGCCGACCGTCAGGATGTTCTTGGCCGTATTGCGCAGCGTTATGGTGTCGTAATCGCCGTCCGGAGCGTGCCAGTCGGTGGCCTCTTCCCATTCCACGTTGTCTGGGGTAACCATGTGGAAATGCACCGCGCCCGGCCCGGTCGGTCCGATGTCGGCGCGGTCGTTGCCCACGGATCGGCAAATGAGGTAGTAGGGATGATCTACCGCGATGACATCCAACACCCAGGCAAAGCCTCCGTACAGGCCAAACCGGTAGTCTTCGTCATTGCTGATGTTTCGATCGCCGTACCACCAGTACTCGTCGTTGATGGGATCGTGGTACCAGCCCTGGACGAAGCCGTAAGAGTGATTCGAAACGCGCAAGCCGGCCGCCGCGGCTGCAGCCATCTCGATGGTGTCGCTGGTCCAATCGTAGGCGTCGAGCAACGCCTCGGGGGCCATCCCTGTGGCATTGGCGACTACACCGCCGGCAATCATGGTTCCCGCCACATGCGTTGAGTGCCAGTGGGTTACACCTTGCCCGTCCGCCTGGCCGGCCCGGTCGCCGAATTCCTGGTGGGTCAGCCGAACGCCACCGGCGTCCCAAACGCCAAGCATCACCCCCGCCCCGGTCAAACTCAGGCCGCCCGATCCGGTGGGAAAGCACTCGTCCGTACTGATGGTGTCCGCGGCATCGCGATTGAAGGTGGTATTGTACCAGGGAACGCCGTCCACAATCGCCGCCAGCTCAATGACACCGGTGGGTGTTTCCTTGCGAACAAACCACCCATTCCTTCGGGCGATTTCGCCTGCGGCCGGCTGCTGGATCACCGGCTGCCCCGATGCGGTTCCCCAAGATAGAATGATCCACATGGAAACCGTGCGATACGGTCGTGCCGGGAACACCCACCCGCGCAAACGTCGACGCAGACGCGTCGACGTAGGAACGGGAGCGTGCGGAAGTTTTCGGCGCATGGGGTTTTCGAATCGGCCTGGGCATGCGGTAGGCCGCGATCCGGTGGAAGGCGCCCCTCTCCCCGGCTTGGCTTCCATTCGGTACATGCCCATCATGCTCCACGGTGTGGTATTCGCTGGGCCATCGACCCTCCGGCCGATCGCCCGCCTTCCCTGCGCAACCACCGATCCCCTCCGATCGATTCATGCTCAAACCCCAAGTACCGGCCCAACCCCGACCCGCGCGCCGGCGGGCCGGGATCGGCCGATAGAGGGGGCGTATCACCTTAGAACGGCCGGTTGACCGTTACACTGGTGACACTGAATCCGGCGTCGTAGGCCGGATTGTCCACGTTATCGATCGTGAAGACGAGGCTCGGCCCGCCTCCCTCGATCGTCTCACTCTTGATCAAGAAGGAGGTGCTTTGGCCGTCGGCCACCACCTTCTTCGATTCACCGTTTCCGAATGTGAACCAGATCTTGTCGCCGGCGGCCAGAGCGGCCGGTGTACCGCAGTTGCCGTCGTTGATCGTGGCGGTAATCTCAATGCGCCACTTCTGCTCGCCCATATCGATGGCGTTGGCATTCAGTCCCGCAATGATGAATCCACTCGGAACACATCCGCACATACCCTCCGCAACACAGCAGCCGCATTGCCCGGGATCACTCTTGTAAACGATGGGCGCGGAGCACGTCGTGTCGTCGTTGGGACACAGGTCGAGACAATCAGGAGTCCCGTCCAAATCGGTATCGGTGTCCAGGTTCCCGCAGCCGCACGGGCCGGCAGCGGTCGTCTTTAAGGGGTCGTTCGGACAAATGTCGGCGCAGTTGGGTACACCGTCGCCATCCGTATCGGTGGCCACACAATCCGTAGGACAAGCGCACCAATCCTCGCCGGCGTCGCATGTGCCGTCACCGCAGAAGGTCGCGGCAGCGCAAGGCCCGGTCATTCCCCCTGCGGCCGGGCTGCTGATCTCAAGGCAATTGCCGGCGCCACAGGTCGGAGCGAAAACACCGCCTCCGCCTTCCGGTGCGGTCACGCTGATCGTCGCGGTGACGGAGTTGATGGCCGTGTTTTCGACGGTTTCCAGGATCAGGTTTGCCAGGCCGTTCTGGTTGGTGATCGCGGTCGACTCAGCCCCCGTGCTCCAGACGGCCGAGACCAGGGCTCCCGGAAGAGGACCGAGCGGATCGTTAACGACGACAGCGACTGAAGCGCTCCATTTCGTGCCCTCGGTCGAATTGCTTCCGCCGCTCAGGGAATCCAGGTAGATAGCAGCCGCGCAATCCACCGGAGGCGGCGTACCGGGCGGCAGGATCGCCGCCGGAAGCGACCAGTCCGCTTCGTACTTGGTCGTACCCTGTCCCATGGTGTAGGGCAACTCCAACGTGAACTTCGTCGGATCGTGACACGGGCTGTTCATCGCGTTGGCGTCACATACGGGCAGCGCCGGATCATTGCCGTAGTAGAGACGCAAGCCCGGAGCCACCAGCCGATCGATCTCGACGCTGTTGCCCAGATCGGGACGATCGCAGATCGCGCCGTACGGTACCTGCGGCTGCGTCGGATCGTACGGCGTCGTGCCCGGATAACACAAACCCGATGGCTGCACCAGCAGATCGGTCTGGTAGCCCAGGTAATCCCGAACGGTAACGCCAAGACCTACGAGTAGCGCCTTCTCCTCAGAGAACGCGCTGTACCAGCGGGTATCGAGGAGTTGGTCGTCGAAAACGCCGCCCTCAAGCTGACCGGCTTGTGGCACCAGCGTGTTGATGCCGAAGTTGACGTCGTTGCGGGCGCCGCCTGCCACCACGACCGTCTGATCCACG
>JBHHUB010000190.1:0-7245 GCA_046753625.1 Phycisphaerae bacterium
TAAACTTTCGGGTTCGTTACGAATCAGAGCCGCGGGCGCCAGCCCTCGGACTGGTTCCACCGCTAGCGCGGTGGGCTCTGATTCGCGCGCCCGATTCCGGTGACTCGGGCAGCGACAACCCATAGATTACGGTGTGACGCAGCACTAGCCTACCCGGCGATGTACCGGTTCGTGACCCTGCCGGCGGATGGGTTCGCCGGCTCAGAGCCGCCGGCGCTAGCCTGCGGACCGCCCACGCGAGGATGTCGCCGGGTTTGCGCCCGGCGCTCTGATGCGTACCTACCGCCGAGCTTGTCACGAACCGGTGACTTATATCGGTACCGCGAGCGCGTTGCAAACGGTTCGACGGTCCGTACACTTCCGTCGTAGGTGCACGCCATCGGTTGCGGCCGGGCGCCACGCTTACGCGAACTCATGGGGAGAACGATCCGATCATCAAGTTGCTTCGCCAATCCATCAAGAATCGCCGGGTTGCGACGTTTATCGTCTCGTTTCCCAAGTCGGGGCGGACCTGGCTACGCGTCATGATCGGTCGGGTGTTGGCCGAGGTGTACGGCGTCGCCGAGGACCGGATGCTGAGCACGTACAAGGCCTCGAGGTCCGCGGGGGTGGCGCCGGTGCTGTTTTCACACGGCGGAGCGTTTCATCTAATGGACGAAGGACCGTTTGAGCATCTGGCGATCGAGCGGCGTGTGTTTTCCGGGAAGCGCGTGCTTTTTCTGACGCGCGACGTGCGTGATACGCTCGTTTCATACTATTTTCAACAAGCCAAGCGGGAGCGGGTTTTTGAGGGCGGCATGCCTGAGTTTCTGCGCGATGAGCGGTTTGGTGCCCGAAAGCTGGTCCGATTTCTTACGCTCTGGTTCCAGAATCAGGACGCGTCGTCGGCGTTCAAGATGATTCGCTACGAGGATATGCAGTTGGATGCCCGGGCCACCCTGGCCGGCGTGCTTGATTTTCTGCGGTGGGAAGGCATCGAGCCGGCGGCGGTCGCCAGTGCCGTCGAATACGGATCCTTCGACAACATGAAGGCGATGGAGGCTGCGGGCCAGTTCAATCGCAAGATGATGCGACCGGGCGATCCCAAGGATGCCGATTCGTTCAAGGTGCGCAAGGGGAAAATCGGCGGGTTTTCGGCCTACCTAGATGAGGCGGATCTGGCCTACATCGAGAAGGTCATCCAGGACGAAGGCGACCCGGCGTGTGACTGGTATCTTTGGCATGGCATGTAGCCCAGCCGCCGTCGGCTGGGATGGATGAATCGGTGGATGACCGTTTTGGCGTCGTCCAAGGAGCGTCCGAGCCCCGGTAACCGTTCACGGGGTCAAGACCCTATAGAATAAGTGGTTTTCGTGATGGTCGGTACAGAAAGGCGGTCGAAACGGGGACGAGGTGCCCCTCACAATGCCGTTTGGGGAGCGCCAAAGCCGATTCCACCCTGTGAACGGTTACGAGCCCCGTTTACGGGGCGTTCCCGCGAAGCGGGCTACTAGGCCGGTCCTTCAGGGCCGGTCCGAGATCATCGGCCTCTTTCCGCGCCAGCCCGTTTCAGCGGGCTTGCCCAAGCCAAGAAAGCCCGTTTCGACGGGCTGGCGATCAGTGGGAGGCGGGCCGCTTCCCGGGCGTAAAACGCCCGGGCTAACAGCCCTTCGGGAAAGACCGCTAAAGCGGTCTGCAAGGGCGAGCACCGAAAAGACCTCGCAATCACATTACATGGCATGACCCACGAAGCCCCCGCCTGAACTATCATGCACCGTGGATGAATGCCGCGTGCCTCACACTCGAGGGCGGGTGTGCTACGGACGCGATCAAGGCGTCGGCGGTTTCTGGGCGTCTTTTCCAGAAGGCATGCTTAGGTCTTGGGGGCGTGATGCCGGTGGCCTGGGCTCCTTGGCCTCGTACCAGAAGCGATTGGCCATGGCCGCCCAAAAATCCATGTCCTTGTTCGCCAGATTGTCGACGTGTTTGCCCTTGATGTAGACGCTCGGCGTCGCGCGAATCGGGCAGGCAACGCCCGCGTTGACATCCTCCCAGACGCGCCGGGCCGCGGCTTCGTCTTGCATGGCCTTTCGGAATTCGTCCAGGTCGAATCCAAGTTGCTCGGCCACAGCCTGAGCCGTCATCTTGCCACGCTTGAGCGTATGCTGGTTGGCGAACAAGAAGTCGTGCGCTCGCCAGAACGCTTCGTTGCCACCGAGCAGGCGGGCGGCCTCCGCCATGGCGGCCGCCGTGCACGCATGGCGGTGCATGTTGGAGTGCGTGCTTGCGTTGCAGTCCGTATTCAGCGGGTAGTGCTTGTACATCACCCGTAGTCGGCCGTCGAAAAGCGGTTGGACTTGCTCTTCAAGCCGCTTGGCGGTTCGACGGCAGGCGGGGCATTCAAAATCTGAAAAGACGACGACATCCCAGGTGAATTGCCCCGGGCGGGCATGCGTGCGAATGGTTTCGTCCGGGCGAATCGGAAACTGCTGTTCCTCCGCAAGTTCCCAATTGCGGACGAGCTTGGTCGTATCGGCCATGAGGCGCTGCAGCGCCGCTTCGTATTGTTTATTCTGATTCTTCAGGGTTTCGGCGTTTTGCCGCCACGTTTTGGTGCCCAATCGGTACATCTGTCCGTAGCAACCCAGGAGCATGGCCGCCGACGTGATCAAGATCAACCTGCGCGTAGGATGGGGTGGGGGCAGCGGAGACGCATTCATGTCCCGCTGCTCGGAGGCCTCGGCGCCCTGTCTGCTTGCGGGTCGTTTCGGACGCAAGAGGAACAGCAAGACTGCCATCACCACATTGAGTCCGTGGCTGGCCAGGCACCAGGGGCACCATTCCTCGAGCTCGGTAAACATGATGTAGGTGAAATATGCGGACGCGATCAATCCGAATGCGACGAAGATGCCGATCAGCGCGAGCAACCATCGGCGATCCCAAGACGGTGTGCCGATGCCAATAAACCAGACGGCAAGAATCGTGTAGTAGACCAACCCGAGGAACGCAGCCGGGACGCGCGGCACGCGGTCGCGTGCGTCGGGGTCCTCCGGTTTGGGTGGGAAGTAGCTGTAGCGGCTGGCCAACACTTTGGCGCAGTTCGCTCCGCCGGGTTGGGTTTCGTTGGACGAACAACCGGCTTCGAACCAGCTCGACCCGGACGAGCCGGAAATATGCTTGTCCAGGAGGTTTGCGGTGATCTCCACTGCAGCCAGGCTGATGACGATCGCCACAAGGGTCAGTATTTTTGTTTTCAGCATGTTCTTATTCCGACGAGCCAAACAGGGCCAGGTTGTATTGCCGCCAAGTACTTTCGAAGGGCAACCCGAACGCCTGAAGAACCGAGTTGACCAGGTCCATGAAACCGTCTCGGATCGTGTCGACCTGGGAGAAGAGCAGGAACACCACGAACAGTCCGCCCCAGCCCAGATTTCGTGCGGCCACACGCGTGCGCGTCGGCAAATAGGGTTCGATGATGCCGAATCCGTCGAGCGGAGGAATGGGGATCAGATTGAAAAACACGCCGAACAATTGCAAGACCAACAGCGCGCCGAGAAACACCGCCCACATCGGTTGCTCGTATTGGTTCGGGTCGATCAGGCCTCGCGCCGGGTGGACGAAGTAAGCCAGCACGAGGAACAGCACGAAGTTGGACGCCGGTCCGGCCGCGGAGACCAACGCCCGCCAGTGCCTGTTCCGCAGGGCGGCTTCATCAATGTAGACTGCGCCGCCTGGAAGGGGGATGCCGCCCATCATCAGAAAAACCACCGGAAGTAGGATCGACGTAACCGGATGGATGTAGGACAGCGGGTCGAACCGCAGGTAGCCTCGCCGTCTGACCGAGGCATCGCCGCCCAGATACGCGATTAGGGCGTGGGAGAACTCGTGTACGCACACCGAGAGAATCCAACCGATCATCACCGCGATCAGAATGGGCGTGAAATGGGCTACAGCGAGCATGCGTGGCGGTTCCCTGGGTTCTAAGCCATCCTTTTGCCGTGTGTCGCAAGTCTTGCGACCGTCTTGTGAACCCAAATACCGCGGGGCTCCGGCCTTGGGGCGCGCCGGGCTGCGAGCTGCGCCGTACCGCCCGTGTAGCTGAACGGTAAGACCGGTCCTCATCCTGAGGACGCCACGGCACCCAAGGGTACGCCGAGGATCATATCGCTCCGCTGCGATCTTTGAAGGGCGAGCGACGGGCGATTCCCCAGATTGGCCCGGGATGCGTCCCGCAGCAGCTTGTTGAAAAACCGGTTCTCTGGCGAGGTGTGGGCTTCCAGCCGGCGAAAACGGGCGGCAGCGCACGTCCGGATGGACCAGCGTTGGCGGTATCGCCGGCGAAATGCTGGTCCCACACGTTCTCAACAGGCTGCCAGGCCTCCTGGCGCTCTTTCTTAAGACGGTTCGTACGTCGTGGGGTGCCCTGCACCGATTCGTTTCGTGGATTACCGGACGGTTTACCCCGCTGGGCCGGTTTCCTATCGATTAAGGCTTTATATTCCGGACCAAACCTGATATAAGAACGTGGGGCGGAAACGGGGCGCGAGCCAAATCGGGGAATTCGAATCAACCAGGGTTTACGGAGAGCAATTGTGAAACGAACACGATCATTCCTGATCGCCGCGCTGGTCATGGCGTTGACGCATGGTGCGTCGGTGGCTTCTGACGACGGCGTGCTTTCGGCCAAAGTAAGCGGTTTACTAGCGAGAAACCCCGGTTTGCGCGTCTACCGAGAGAACGGTGTAGTGCGGTCGTTCTACGGACGGCCGATAACTGCGGGCAGCAATCCGTTTGAGTCGGCCGAGCGGTTCCGCCTGGCCGAGTCCGAGGTTTTTGGGGTGGCGCCTCAGGATCTTCTCCCGGAGAGCTATCTGCTCGACAATCGCCACGCACAGCAGCTCATGTATGACCCCGCGACGGATTCATACAAGTTTACACTTATCTATTTCCGGCAGTACAACGGTGGATTTCCCGTTTTTCGATCCGATATGCGGCTCTTGGTTCGCAATGAGGAGGGGTTTCCGCTGGTGATGGCCAAGTCGGGTCTGAGGCCGCTGGGTTCGTATGTGACCGATGGCATTGTTGCCGCAGATGCCTACGACAAGGCGGTTGCGGCTGCGAAACAGGCCGAGCCGGATTTGCTCTTTGCCGCCTTTGCCTTGCCTGAGACTCAAGTTTGGGCCGGGTACATGGAACCCGTTGCCGCGCCGAAGCTTGCGCTCGTATTCAACGGAACCGACCCTGATATTCCGGCCGCTTGGTTGTTTGTGGCTGACGCCAAGACCGGCGAGATTCTCTACAAAGAGAATCAGATCATCACGATCGACATTACCGGGAATGTCACCGGAGTGGCTACCGAAGGGACCGGGGCTGACATTTGTGAGAACCACTCGCCCATCGCCATGCCCCACGCCCGTGTGACTGTTGACGGCACGGGCGAGGTTGCGTTTGCGGACGAGTTCGGCGATTTCGTGATTCCTCACGCGGGGACCGGGACCGTCAGCGTTCGATCGGCGGTACGGGGCGATTGGTTCCGCGTGTTCAATGCGCAAGGGGCTGACGCTCAGATCGTTCGCACGATCACTCCGCCCGGACCCGCCATCTTCCTTCACAACGATCCCGATTCGCAGATTACGCGGGCTCAGGTTGACGGCTATGTTCAGTCTAATGTGGTGCGTGATTTTACGCTTCAGTTCAATCCCGCCTATCCAGTGATACCCACGCAGCACGACTTTACCGTCAACGTCAATCAGGTCGGCGGGATTTGCCCGAACAACGCCTTTTATAGTGCGGCTGGTCCTTCCATCAACTTTTGTCTGGCGTCCGGGGGAGGTCCCAACATGGCCTGGTCCAGCGTCATCTGGCATGAGTACGGCCACCACCTGATACAGGTGGGTGGCAGTGGTCAGGGCGCGTACGGGGAAGGCATGGCGGACAGCGTGACCGTCGTGATTTCCGATGAGTCGGGGACTGGTTTTGGATTCGGCGGCAACTGCAACGCGCCGTTGCGTGATGCCAACAACAACTGCCAGTACTCCGCATCGAGTTGCACCACCAACTGCGGAAGCGAAGTCCACGCCTGTGGCAGACTCATGTCCGGGGCGGTATGGAGCACGCGGAACGCGCTGCTGCAAAGCGATCCTACGACTTACCGCGATATTATCGCCAGTCTGACGATCAACTCGATCCCGATGCACTCGGGCTCGTCGATCGCCCCCGACATCGCGGTCGACTTTTTGACGCTTGATGACGACGACGGAAATATCAACAACGGTACACCGCACTACTCGCAGATTTGCACCGGCTTCAACGCGCACGGGCTGACCTGCCCCGAGCTGGCGGCCGTCTTGTTCGAATACCCCAACGGCAGGCCGGATACGGTTGTGCCGGATCAACCCACGTCGCTCCTGGTCAATACGGTCGGGTTGACGGACGAACCGGTTCCGGGCACCGGGAAGCTGGCCTTCCGTGTCGGCCCGGGCCTGTTTACCTTTGTTTCCATGACCGAACTCGCACCGAACCAGTACGAAGCCACGTTGCCGGCTGCTGCCTGCGGGGACACGATCGACTACTTCTTCCAGGTGCAGTCTGTTTCGTCGGGAGTGGTGACGGATCCGCCCAACGCCGGGCCGACGAACTTCTACTCGGCCCTCTCCACGTCCGGGTTGGATGTGGTGGCCGAGTTTGACTTTGAAACCAACGGCGGTTGGACGGTATCCGGGTCGGTCAGTGACGGGCCCTGGGATCGCGGCGTGCCGATTTCCGGTTGCGATCGAGGCAACCCACAAAGCGACTTCGACGGTTCGGGAGCCTGCTGGCTTACGGACAACACAAATGGAGTCGGGGGCAACTGCAACAGTGACGTCGATGGCGGAACGACCATCCTGACGTCTCCCGTTTTCGACCTGAGTTTGGCCGATGCGCCACGCGTCAGCTATGCCCGTTGGTATTCCAACACCGAAGGGGCCGCTCCGCAATCGGACATTTTTGTTGTTAGGGTGTCGTCCAACGGCGGGGCGAGTTGGGTCGATCTTGAGACCGTGGGACCGTCGGGGCCGGAGGTGGCCGGTGGATGGTTCAACAAGACCTTTCTCATTTCCGATTTTGTTTCGTTGACCGACCAGGTTCGGTTCCGGTTCGAGGCATCGGATCTTGGGGCCGGCTCGGTTGTGGAAGCGGCGCTGGATGCATTCAGCATTGTCGACATCAATTGCATTCCGCAGGACGCGCCGCCGACGGTGGTGCAGCAGCCGGTGGATACGTCGG
>JBHHUB010000191.1:0-7212 GCA_046753625.1 Phycisphaerae bacterium
CCGAGCATCGATCGATCCGCAGGGCGCCGCCGACGAACTGACGGTGCTCCGGACGGAGCTTTCCCTGTCAGAGGATGCTGATGTTGAGGAGGTCTTACTCGTTGCGGGGCGCCGGATCGCGGAACTCAACCAGGCCGCCCGAGATCGGCACGTGCAGCAGCGCGTGCGCGAAGCTGTGGACGCGGGCAAGCTCGTCGAGGCGCAGCGCGCTTGGGCGGAAGCCCTCGTCGCCCGAGAGGAAGATCTGTTCGAACAGTGGTTGAGGACGGCGCCGATCCTGGTTGCGCCCGGGAAGTCGGCGCCACCGAGCGGAGCCACGCGCTTGGCACAGAAACGTCGCACGGCTGAGCGAATTGCGAGAAGTGAATACCGACAAAGCCCGATGCTTGCCAGGCTCACCAGCGAAAACGCGTATATAGCCAACGCCACGCGCATCGACGAACGCCAAGCAAACCATGTCGCTTGACTCGGAATCGAAGCCCGATCTCCGTTGGGGGTGGGGCAGGATTACGGATGCAGAAAACCGACGCCCGCGCGGCCGCGTGAAGGCGGCCCAGCGGAATTCGGAATCATCGCGGAACCAGTGAAACGAGGGAAAGGAACAGAACATCATGGCTCTGACGAGCAATCTTGAGGTAGACCACTATATCGATCAGGAACTGCGTAGTTTTCAGACGGCCACGAGCAGCCACATATTCAAAGGCGCGCTCGTCGGTCTGACCGGCGGCGGCTATGCCGCACCGCTCACCGCCGGCGATCCCTTCGTCGGCGTCGCCTATGAGGAGATCGACAACAGCACCGGCGCCGACGGCGACGAATCCGTGCGCGTCTACACGCTCGGCGACTTCGGCTTGACACTTGCCGGTTCGACCGTTGCCGACATCGGGCGTCCGGTGTTTGCCTCAGCGGATGATTCGCTGACCTTCTCGGCTATCGGTAATTCCTTCGTAGGCTTCGTTGAGGATTTCATCGGAGCAGGGGAGATCATTGTTCGGATCGACCCCGGCGGTCACCCGCTCAAGACGGCGATCCACGCCGTCGAAGACCTTGCTGCGGGCTTCGACATTGCCGCTCGAGCGTTGCACGCGTTCGATCAAAGCGGTTGGATCGTCGCCGCCCGAGTCGTCAACCAAGCGTCGACCCCGGCCGGTATCGACGACGCCAACCCCTGCGTGGTGACTTTGGCCACCGGCGTGGGAACGGTCGCCGCCAAGACCTTCAATTCGACAGCCCCCTTTCCCGGGGCCAATGCGATGGCCGATCTCGGCGGTATCGCCAACGCGCACGCGGGTGCGGGCGCCGTCCTGACGCTGGCTGTCACGAATGGCGCGACGGCGAACCCCGGCCCGTTCCTGGTTGAAGTGGATTATGTTTGAGGCTTGCACGGAACGAAATGCGTGCACACCACATGATATCGTGTTTGACGAACCTGGCAGCGATTGCCGGCCCTCGATCCGCGGGCATTACCTTGGTTCCGCGGGCATTACGACGAGCCGCGGGCTTCAGCCCGCGCGGTCGCCCGGAACCGCTGACCTTGCGAAACGAAGCACCAGACTACACGCACACGAACGTACCGACCAACGCAAAGCGCTGCGGCGCTGGAGTGAAAGAGGAGAAACGCCATGGCCATCATCAACACCGGTTTGCTCACGAAGGGGCTGCGAAGTGAATTCTTTGATCGATTCGACGCAACGCCAACGTACTTTCAGGATTTGAGCACTCGCATTGAATCCAACTCGGATGCGGAGATATACAAGTGGTTGGGAACGGTGCCAACCATGCGGCCTTGGGGCACGGGCCGAGTGGCCCGCGGCATGAAGACGGAATCGTACTCGGTTGAGAATCTCAAGTATGAATCCACGATCGAGGTCGATCGGGATGAAATCGCGGATGACAAGACCGGCCAGATTCGGATTCGCATCGGGCTGCTCGGCGAGCAGGCGGCGACGCACAAGGACTTCCTGATCGCCCAACTGCTCATCAACGGCGAGACGGCCGGATTCAACAGCTACGACGGTGTGAGCTTTTTCAACGATGCCCATGTGTCCGGTGACTCCGGGCCTCAGGACAACAAGTTGACGAGCGTCGCCGTTGCACCAGATACGCCGACCACCGAGGAATTCAAAACGGCGCTGATGGCGGCGCTCGGCGCGATGATGAATTTCAAGAACGATCGCGGCGATCCGCTCGCCTTGTCGGCGACCGGCCTGGTTTGCGTCGTTCCCACGACGATGTTCTTCACGGCTATGGAAGCTGTTAACGCGACCGTCATCAACAATGCTTCCAACGTGCTGCAAGGCGTGGCCCGTGTCATCTCGTTTCCATGGCTGACCGATCTGAGCAAGTGGTACTTGCTCAAGACCGACGGCGTTATCCGGCCGATCATCTTTCAGGATCGCGAGCCGTTAGAATTCACCGCGCTGACCGAAGACAGCGACGAGGGATTTCGACGCGAGAAATTCCTCTACGGCGTTCGGGCGCGCTACCGAATGGCCTACGGATACTGGCAGTTCGCGGTTCGTGTCAATTTGACGACACCTACGTAACGCGGGGCGAACGTGTTCGTGGTGTGGCGTCGGCGAAAGCGGCGCCGGTCCGCCACCGAGACGGGGCGCAGTGTCCACAGGAGCCGACCATGGCCTACATTTCCAACAGCGACATAGCCGAGCGACTCGGCGCGACGACGTACGTGCAGCTTGCCGATGACGACGGCGACGGCGTCGCCGATGTCGGCGTGGTTGACGAGGCACGCTTGGGCGCGGAGGGCGAGCTGGATAGCTACCTGGCCCGACGCTATCAGCTTCCGCTCGAGCTCACCGGCCATCCGGAGCTAGCGAACCTGCTGGCATCCGTGGCGTTGGATCTGGCGACGTATCGCTTACGCCTGCGACGGCCGCCGGTGTCCGAGGATGACCGGGCACACTTCGAAAGAACCGTTTCCTGGCTTGAGGCGGTGGCGGCCGGTCGCGTCCATCTTCCGTCCGTTGCGGCATTGACATCGACGAATGTTCAGGGGATCGCCGCGGATTCGTTCGGAGAATCCCGGCTGCTTTCGCATGACGAATTCACGGACTTCTAATCGCGGCGAACGGCTACCGCAATCCGACGATGCCATAAGTAGGGTATCAGCGCCGCGACAAGTGTCGGAGACCCAACAGGCAACGTACCGTTCTGTAGACTAAGGGGTCATCATTTCATGCCACCAACACCGGACAGAACGACCATCCAAAGCGCGTTCGACGCGCTGATGGCCCGACTCCGGGCGGTTCTTGTTGCCGATCCACCCACGCCGGCCGCGCCGTTCTACGGTGCCATCGCAGGAACGCCTGCGCCAACTTCGCATCCCAGGCCGTTTCTGGCGGTGACCGTCGTGGCGGCGGAGCCGATCGGTGGAATCAGCGGCGATAAGCTTATCCGTGTCGCACTGGGGCTTCACATCGTGACCGACGTCGGGCAGACCGACCCGCACGCGGAGATCGTCGACAAGATCGGCGCCGTAGACGACTTTTTCGACAACACGATCCAGACGGGGCTGATCGAAGGCGCTCAAGGCTTCGACGATCGCAACTGGCAGATCGACATGGCGGTCGCGACTTCAGGATCGCGGACCGCCGGCGCTGCGGCGCGCCAGTCGATGATCGTCAAAGTGGCGCGCAATCAGAACCGAATTCCGGCGAGTTAGGCGATGATTTGGATTCTTGCGACACGCGGTGCATCGACGCGGCTTCGCGATACGCCGTTTACGGAGACGCCGATCGAAGGGGTTCAGAGCGTCGTCTACAAGCCGGGCATCGCGTCTATTCCGGCGACCGGTGGCGACCCCGGCACCGGCGAACTTGGTACGTTTACGCGAGGTCTGCATCGGGTTTCGGGATTTGTGTTTTCCTACGACGGCTCGGCCGCCGAGACTCTCTTCGCCATCGCCGCGCCGATCGATCTGATCGTCCGGTATCAGACCGACGCCGAGGCGCGGAAGCGCACCTTTCTTGATGTTCTGTTTGTCGGCGACGCAACGGTGGCCTTGCCGGGCGTCAACACGGGCGTTTCGGAGTTGATCGGGGTACCGTTTCGCGTGCAGATTCCCGCATCGGCGTCGCTGGACGATCACATTGTCGACGAGCAGGACGTTTGAGTATGGCCGGTCAATTCCCCCAAGCGGTTCAGGCGGCACAAACCGGGTTTGCGGCGATGGAGGCGGAATACGCGCTGGCTCTGAAGCGACAGTTGCGCGTCGTCGAAGTTCTCCGCGCGACCGGCAGTGGGGATATCAGCCAGTCGTTTGCGCTGGGCCGCTCCTTTCGCCTGGTATTTGTGCGTGCGCACTTCTCCGGTGGAGCGGGTGCCAATGCACTGGCTCTAACACAGGCGTCGGGTGTGGCCGCCGCCCATGACGCTACGTTGTTCACGTTGACTCAAGCCGGTACGGGTCGGGACGTCAACTTCCGGGTGACGGCCGAAGAAACAACCGAGCCGTCCGCGTGGGTGTTTATGGCCGGCGACGCCGTCAGGCTGACCTGGACCAACCCCAACCCCGTCACGATGACGTGGGGGCTCGAAGTGGGCTTGGCGCCGGCTTCGTAAGGATGCCACCTGATGCCGCGTTTTAACACGACCGATGTTCCGATCGCGCAGGACAACTACGGTCTGGTCGCCACGACGTCTCAGGACCCTCGGTACGACGCTTGCGTGCTCGGTTTTGAGCCCGGCACGTTGACCGACTGGAATGGCGACACCGATCCGGGCCATCTGGACGCCGCGGTGGATCAGCTCGCCGACCGCGTCGACAACAACGAGAACGCCCTCGCCGGGCTCAGCAACGATCACGGGTCGCTGGGAGGGCTCGCCGATGACGATCACACGCAATACCTCCTGGCCGATGGGACGCGCGCGGTAGTCGGGGACATGCTCGTGGCAGGCGGAGGGGAATTGCGTCTCAGGGCTACCGATCAGCGGCTCTTCTCGCCGTCCACCGGTATCTTGGCGGTGGATGCCGGAACCCAGCTTCAACTGCACATCTCGGGTGCGGCGGAACTCCTGGTGTTTCCCGATCAGATGACCTTCAAGCAGCCCGGATTCAACAATCCCGGGTTTCGCTGGAGCATCGCGGACCAGCTCGACCTCCGGCTGGGCGCGACTACGCTGGTGACTTTCAAGAGCCAGGAGGTTGATGTGGCGGGCGTGGTGACGGGAACCGGGTTGCGTGTCGGCGGCATGCCGCCCGGCGTGGTGGGCACCAACACCTTCACCGGCGGAAGCGACGCGCCTGATCCGCAGGGTACGAAGCCTGCTATGGATAAGCTGCCCGCCGGCTTTTCCACCTCGTCGAATGCGGGATGGATTACGGTTCGCGTCGGAACGATTACGGCTGTTATTCCCTACTGGAAGGCGTAAGACCAACCGTATACGGAGCCAAACCGGTGGCGCAGGGTGGCTGAGCATAGGAAAGCCTAGCGGCGCCGCTACGGAGGAATCGACGGGGCTTGAACCCTATGACGTGTGGGCGATCTCTCGGCGGAGTCGGTACAACTCCTTGAACGCGCGTAGGATTACGCTCAGGTTGGCTCCGGTTTGGTCGCCGGCCTCTCGCGCGTAGTGATGGACGCCCACTTGGCCGATGGCATAACCTCGCCGCGTGGCCCGGGCGAGCACTTCCGTATCGATCAGCGCACCCATGGACTTCATTTCGATTTCATCGAAGAGACGACGGGGAAAAATCTTGAACGCGCAATCGATGTCCTTGATCCTCATACCAAAGACGAAGTTGACCAGTGTGGTCCAGGCCCATGCGTTGGCCTTGCGGATGAGCGGATCTTTGCGGTCGATTCGGTAGGCGCTGACGATATCAAAGCGCTGCATGAGGGGAAGCAACAGGTCGATCTCCTCGAAATCGAACTGTCCGTCCCCATCGGTGTAGAAAACCCATTCCTTGGTGGCCTCCCGAAAGCCGCGTTGCAGGGCACCGCCATAGCCCAGGTTGGGGTGGTTGTGGACCGCTCTTACCTGCTCGATTTCCTCGGCCAGGCGATTGGCGATGGTTTCGGTTTGATCCTGGCTCCCATCGTTGACGATGATGACTTCGAAGTCGTCGCTGATTCTCGATGCGGCGCGCACGGCGGCGCGCGTGGTCTTTTCGACGTTGGCTTCCTCGTTGTAGCAGGGGAAGAAAACGGACAGGCTCAAGGATTTTGGGGTCTTTGGGGTGCTCAATTGTTTTCTCCGCCACTGTGGCAAGCCGGCGCTAGGGCTCCGTCAACGCTGATTCGGCGGGTATCCCGTGTAGCACAGCGGCCCTCCGCTGTGTCTGCGCAACCACCCCGTCGAGGGCGGCTGGGCTACACATGATGGCGTCACCCCATCAAAACAAGCTTGGCCCGGCATTTTGAAGTATTGCCAATCTGGGGATTGGCGGTCCCGCGCCAAGAAATACACCGTCGCCATAAAGCGTATCTGACCAAGTTGCGCGAAAGAATCAAGGACTGGGGCTCTGACGGTGTACGCAGGCGGGTTCGGAACGAATCCGTCGTGTATCGAGTATCGCGGCATTCTTGCCCTCGGCTTTGGCGTGATACAAGGCGGCATCGGCCCGCGCCATCAGTTCGGCCGGCTCGGTGGTGTTGGCATTTGCCAGCGACGCAACCCCCGCGCTGAGGGAAACCAATCCGCCGCCATCTATGGACTGGGCATTCTGGCGAAACAACGTCACGATGCGTTGCGCGACTTGGAGCGCTTCCCGCGCAGACGTTCTCGGTAGGAGCAGCATGAATTCATCGCCCCCATACCGTACCGCGCAGTCCGTCGGGCGAAGTGCCGCGGAGAGCAACCCGCCCATGAAGCGAAGAATGGCGTCGCCGGCAGCGTGCCCGTATGTATCGTTGTGCGCCTTGAAGTTGTCGACGTCGATCATGATGATGCACATGTCCTCCCGCCGGTTGATGCAGTCGAGCACAAGCGGATCGAACTCCTCTTCCAAGAACGCACGATTCCGTAGCCCCGTGAGCGCGTCCGTCGTCGCCTGATCTTCGGCCCGGCGCAGTTTTCGGTCGATTCCCTGGCGATGTTCTCGAATCCGGTCATCCGCAAGGCGTTGGGCGGTTCGGCGCTTGTTGTTGCTTTCGATGGCGTCGCGGCGAAAGTTTCGCAGTGTTTCGGCGATCTGTTCGAATTCCGGCCATTGGCGCGTGTCGAACGACGGAAGCCGCTCGCACAATGAGT
>JBHHUB010000192.1:0-7072 GCA_046753625.1 Phycisphaerae bacterium
CATCCAAGGCCGAAATCGCCGCCTGGGCTTCCGCATCCGAGTTCATCTCTACGAATCCGAACCCTTTGCTCTGGCCGGTGCTCCGGTCCATGATGACTTCCGCACTCTGGACGGTTCCGTGCGGCGACAGCATCGCTTCCAAATCTGAACTGCTGACATCGTAACTGAGGTTGCCAATATACAACTTTTTGCCCATTGCATTCTCCTGCGCAATTGCATGACCGACCCACTGTTTTGCTTTCAGGGTCGTAATTGAAAGTGGCCGACATTCCAGCCTCAAAGGAAGGAAGACGTTCTCGGCAATGCAATCCAAACTTGGCTCACCAAGGTCAGGTACGTGCCTCGTTCAACAAACCAACCGCGCGTAGCATACCCGCACCTGCGATCCCGTCAACCTTGACAATTCCCAAGATTATCCTGGGGGCTGGTAGAATCAGCGGCTGTGAAGGCTCCTTGAAGGCGTGCTCCAACAGGCTGTTGAAAACGGGCTCTCGGGTGTGGTGCCAGCGTCCAGCCGGCGAAAACGCGCGACATCGCAAGTTTGAGTGGACCGGCGCCGGCAGAATCACCACCAAGATGCCGGTACTACACTTTCTCGATGGGCTGTCAGGGCCCGTGGGGGGCGAATCGGGGCGGTCAGGCCGGCGAGCGCGCTACCCGAGGCGTCAAGAGGAGCAGGATCCACGCCCACGCCGAGTGGGCCGCGAATGCCATCCCCAAGAACGTAGGCGAGCAGTACTCCGGTTCTACCGCGCCACTGAGCCTGCCCAGGCACAAACCGATGACCGTGCACACGGCGGCAGCCAGCAGGGTGAACCCTGATGCCTTCAAGACACGTCGTGCATCAGGGGCGAAAACGGATCCCAGAAAAAACGCCAGACCAACCAAGCCCACCATGCCCCAGCGCAGGTAATCGGGGGGGTATTTCGTCCCGAACTGCTGCCACGCGTAGTACGCCCCGTACGCCAACGCTCCTGTACCCAGCACGGATCCGACCAATCCCAGCATGCGCCAGCCTCGCCCGCCCACGCCGGCGAAGCCCGCACCGGCCGACAGGGTCAGCAAACAGCAAGCCAGAGTCGATATCGCAAGCCACGCATACGCCGTGATCCCGATCATGCTGGTAGCGGTTGTGCCGGTGAACATGGGGTGCACGCTGCCGCCGCGATCGGTCGCGGGGGCTGAAGTCGGCAGCTCGGGCTTCGGTTGTGGGGCGGGGCTTTGGGGCTGGTTGCGCTTGGCCGTTAGACCGCCGAACATCGTAGCCGCCACCTGATCGATATCCATGCCGGGGATCGGCGTTCGGAGCATGAACGCCTCGAAAATGAATTTATCGGCGGGCCACCACGTTGCGTAGGTCAGGCCGCCGGCGGAACACAACGTAAGCAAACTCAACAGCATCAGCGCGACACCGCCTCGGCGCGCGCGACCCGCGGAGACCACCCGCGTCGAACGGCGGCCGGCTTTGACTTTCTTGCGGGGTTTGGCGCCGGTGCCGGGCTTGGCGGCCACACGCCTCGTTCCGCGTCGTTTGCCCGATCCATCGTAAACGACCGTGATTTCCAGTGGTGATTCGCTCATCAGCCTGTTGCACCGTGCGTTGGCAAGCGTGGGAACGATCCGTGTTCATACATCACGGATCAAGCGCCACGCTGCACTGTTGAAACCTTGAATCTTCTAATCCGTCGCTCCATTCGTCTCCAGCCACGGACGCGGCCCGACGCTGACCAGGTGGCCTCCATGATCGATCGGCCACGCCGCCAGGTAGGCGCCAATACCGTCGACGGTAATGGCATCCACCTCCGCGAGCATTTGCTGCACCGTGCGCGGAGCGCCGTGAATCTGCATGTCGTCCATCAACTGGCTGAGCCGGTGGTAGGGCACCTCCGCCTCGATGGCGAGTCCCGTCCGTCGCTTGTTCTTGACCCGCTGGAGCTCCATCTCGGCGACCGGCTGTGTACACAAGGATTCGGCTTCCCGGCGCAGGGCGTCAAGCAAACCTTCCGCATTCTCGGGCTGCCCCACCGTGTACAGAATCATCAGGCCGCAATCCGAGTAGCTAAGGTGGTATGCACCCGCCGTCGGCGCCAAGCCGGCTTGGATGATGTTCCAATAGAAACGCGAATTCTCGCCACCCAGTATCGACGCGGCCGCCGCCGCCGTTTCACACAGCGGGCTTTTCGATCCGACGGCCGGAAAACTGAGCGCGACGACCTGTTGGTTGAATTGGTCCACGGTGAGCGAGCTGGTGCCTTCCCGTGAAACGGCCGGGGTTCGTGCGTCGTCGCATGCACCGGACGCCCACGCCCCGCAGGACTCTTCGGCGTATCCGATAACGGCTTGGGGGTCGACGTTGCCCGCGACGACGAGAATGATATTGTCGGGGGCATAGCGTCGCTGAAAATAGGCCCACATCTGGTCCCGCGTCAGGTTCTGCACCGTCTCCTCGTAGCCCAGGATGGGCCACGCCAGCGTGTGGCCCGCGAACACCTTTTCCTGCAGGAAATCGAATGTTACGTGCTCGAGAGAATCCTTCGACATCGCAATCTCTTCGAGGACGACCTTCTTTTCCGTATCGAATTCCTCCGGCGGAATGGTCGATCGGAGCATGTCCGCCAGAAGCTCGATCTGTTTTTCGATGTTGCCCTTGCGCACCCAACCGTAGAAGATCGTACGTTCTTCGCTCGTGTAGGCATTGTAGCTGCTGCCCATGCGGTCGAAGTCGATCGTGACGTCGCGCCAGGTGCGGTTTGGGGTTCCTTTGAACATCATGTGTTCGAGGAAGTGGGATACCCCGGCCAGCGAAGCGACTTCGTCGCGTGCGCCCGTATCGACCAGGAATCCGGCCGCGGCGCTGGATACGTCCGGCATGGTTTCGATCACGATGCGCAATCCATTTTCAAGCCGGTGTAGCGTATAGGGGTCGCTCATGCCGCGTCCTTTCCTCGATTCACGAAGCGATTCATCCTTGGGTTGATACCCGCGTCTCCCGCAGTCGGTTGCCGCCCGTCGCCTCCTTGAGCGCCGACATGTTTGTCGTCGCCAAGCCCTTGTGCTTTGACACACCTAAACTTTCGGGTTCGTTACGAGTCACAGCCGCGGGCGCCGGCCCGCGGACTGGTCCCACCGCTAGCGCGGTGGGCTCTGATTCGCACGCCCGATTCCGGTGGCTCGGGCAGCGACAACCCATAGATTAAGGTGTGACGCAGCCCTAGCCGTTCGTCGCACCGGTTGGGCTTACTACGCCAGGCGATCCATCCAGGGCGCAGGGGCCGAGCGTTACCACGCATCTCGGGTCGCGCGGGTACTCTTTCAGGTAGCTTCTGACGTCGTCAACCGTAACCGCTTTGATCTTCGCGATCTTTTCCTCCTGGGGGCGGGGGTGTCCGTAGAAAAACAGATCTCCGACCATCTCCGAGCATCGGGCTCTCGTGGATTCGCCCCGGGTTTCCCGTTGGGCGACCAGGCCGGTAATGGCTCGATCCAATTCTTCCTGTTCGATGTCCTCCGCCAAGCGATCGACCTCGCGCAGCAGGACCTCGTACGTTTGGGCGCAGCGTTTCGGTGTCGTGGAAGCGCCCAGGAAAATCATGCCGGCGTCCCGCGGGGTCTCCTGCCACGCGCTGACCCAGTAGACCAGGGCGAGTTTTTCGCGGACTTCCGTGAAGAGCCGCGCACTCATCCCCCCCGATAAGATGGCCAGCGCCACTTGCTGCACGGAAAACGCTTCGTGGGTTACGTCCACGCCAGGCCAGGCGATCGCGATGTGCTCCTGCTCCAACTCCTTGGGTTGATGCGCCGTTTCCGGAGAAAACGCCACTTCCCATGCGGCCCGACCGGCGCGATCGCTCGAACCGAATCCGGAAAAATGCCGCTCGAACACGTCCTCCACCTGCGCTGGAGACTGATTGCCCGCAACGGAGACCAGCATGCGGCCTGCGTGATAGTAGGACCGCCAATGGGATTCCAGATCGCCGCGGGTCAGGCGTTTGACGGCCTCCAGCTCGCCCAGGGCATGCCGACCGAGGATCGGTCCGTACGCCATCTTGCTGATGCGCTTGTCGACCAGGCCTTGCGGATCGTCTTCCAAGCCCGCGAACTCCTGCTCGGCCAGATTGATGTTCACCTCGACCGCATCTCGGGGAAAAGTGGGGGTGCGCAGCATCTCGGCATGCAGGGCGACCGCTTGCTCAAAGTGCTCAGGGAGAGTCGTGCACGTAAACGTCGTGGTTTCACGCCCGACGCCGCTGCTGATAGATGCCCCGATGGCGTCGAATGCGTCGGCCAGCTCGCGCCCGGTTTTTGTTTCCGTTCCTTTGTCGAACGTTTCTTCCAGCACGCGGGCCAGGCCCAACAGGCTCGTGGGCTCGTTGGCGACGCCGCTGAGTATGCGGATTTGAAAGGCAACCACGTGGCGATCGGGCAGCCGCGTCAGACCGTACTCGATTCCACACGGTAGCGATCCGTGTACCAATTCAGCCATGCGGATTCCTCGTAGCGCGGTGCGCGCCATTCGATCAAAAAGTTTGCTCCCGCGCCCCAGCAGCGTGAAAAGCGTAACGTAGCCGATTGGATCGATCCCGCAAGGGCGCGTGCGGTCGCTACGAACCATTTGCGGCAGGAGGTTGCCGGGCGTGCCCGGTACTCTGATGCATGCCCGGCGCCGATTGCGTCGCCCGTCCGCCGGTATCGCCGATTCGTTGGTTGGGCACCCGAATTCACGGTCGCTGGCGTGGCGATTCGTTGCCGGCTTCGGTCTCTAGCTGTTGAATCAAATCGTTGCGCAGCGACGCCAGGCCTTCGCTCTTGGGTTTCTGGCTCAGGGCAAGCTCCACGAATTGGAGTACCTGCCGGGGGTCCATTTGGAGCCGAACCGCCTCGCGGAGGTAAGCGACGGCTGACACATCATCGCCGACGTGAAAAACCAGGTCTGCGGCCATGAAATGGGCGAGTGGGTCGGCGGGTTCCAATGCGATGGACCGCTGAACCCATTGCATCAAGCGCGGGGCCATCTGCGTAGGTGCCTGGCGCAAGACCTGGGCCTGGCGGCGTCCGAGCACCGTCTCGCAGAGTTTGAGGTATCGAACGGCGAGTTCGCGGTCAATCGTCGTACGGGGAACTTCCGCGGGAGCGGTGCTCTGCAACACGGCGATCGCGCGATCTTCATCTCCCGATGCGAGCAGGTAGTCCACTTGCCGATGCAGCATGTTCATGCGGAGGGAGCGACCCGGTAGGGACTTCGGGCAGGCGGAGAGGGCGCGTTCGGCGCTTTCGATGGCGGGTTGGGGAGCTTCGGGGCTTCGGTAGAACAGCGCGTTGGCCAACTCGGCGTGGCAGCTCGCGACGGCCAGCGAGGTTCCGGACACCAGCTTCTCGTAGCGGGACACTGCTCGTGTGAGCAGTTCTGCGGCGGACGCGTAGTTGCCCCTCATGAATTCGACGGTGGCTGCGATGCGCAGGAGTTCCGGCGCCCAAGTCGTCAACGAGTCCCGGCGTGGTTGCGGGTCGCGCGGTTGGGATGGATCGAGTTGCTCGAGCGCCTGGTTCAGGGCTTCGTTCATATTCGGATCGGAGAACAGGTCGTCGAAGAGCTCATAGTAAGGCGCAGCGATGCGATCGTAGCGCAGCGGCCTGGCCAACGTGGTCAGGATGTCCCGGGGTTCGTCGGATGTGGTGGAAAGATGGGTCCAGGCCGTCGCGATGGAGGCGTTGTAGGGTTGCCGGCGCAACTCGCGATTTATGGCCCCACGGGCGGCACGAACGAACTGCTCTTTCTGCTGATCGACGTTCACTAGCGATGCCAGCGTCAGATTCAGCAGGTATTCCAGCCAGCCCTGGTTCCTGAATCCGGGAGACTTGCTCAATAGTGACGCTAGAGCGTCACTTGCGGCGACGCAGTGGCCGTAGCTTTGCTCAAAATCCTTTGTTGCCAACGAGACCAGTTGGTCGCGGTTGCCCTGGCCGTGTTCGGCGCGCCCGAGTCGGTCGGCGCCGCGTGATTGCCATTGCTGCGCCGCACGCAGATGCGCGTCGGCGACGCGGTATTCGCCGGTCAAGGCACGCTGGGGATTCAGGCGATGCCGCGCTCGCTTGGCGAAATCAATCGCCTCCTCGAATTGGCCGTCTTCCAACAGGCGCTGGGCACGAAAACCCGCCCGAGCCGCATCGAAATCGGATTGATTCAGCACTAATCCACAAATGCCCACGGCAATGGCCGATGCCCCCAAGACCCGCCGTGCCCAACCACCGATGCTTGGGGCATCGACCTGGTTCGGCTCCATCGGTCTGCAAAGCGCCCACAGCAAGCCGATGACGGTATAGAAGGCTGTGCCCACGCCGGACACGCGCAGACCCACGCCGCTAGCGGCTTCCACGCTCAACCCTACCAAGCCGCCCAGCAACCCGATCAGAATCCACCGGTATCGCGACGACTGGGATCGTTGCTTCAGCGCCCGATGGCCCGCGTGGAGGGTAAGGCCGATGGCGGAGAGGATCAGCGCCAGGCCCACTGCGCCCAGGTCGGCCAGAACCTCGAGCCACTCATTGTGGGCATGGGCGATGCGCGCTTCGAAGGGCTGCGGGTCGGTCAGTACATCTTCCACCGATAGGTTGTCCGCAAGGCGGACGTAGGTGGCTTGGCCGTTGCCGGTGAGTGGTTTGGCGGCGGCCAGTTTGAGTGCGTAGCGCGCGGCGTACAATCGAAAACGTACGGAACTATCTCTTCCGGTGTCGGATGGCTCGTTGGCGATGCGGGGCAGGGCAGAAGCTCCAATGGCGAGGATGACCAGCCCCGCACCGATGGGAACCAGCTTGCGCCAGCCGCCTACCGCGAAAAACACCGCACCCAGCGCACCGATCACCAACCCCAACGCAGGCCCACGCGAGCCGGAAATCACGAAGGTGTACGCGATCGCCGCCAGCGCTACGACTCCGACCAGGACATAAGTTCCAGACCGGGCGGATCGGGTTCGGATGGCCCGAACCATTTGGTCGACGCCCAACGCGGCCGCGAGCAGGGCGCCGGGGATCAACGCCGCGGCCAGGAATGTTGGGTTGCCGAACGGAAACTTGG
>JBHHUB010000193.1:0-7053 GCA_046753625.1 Phycisphaerae bacterium
CTCCGCGATGCCGCCGAGCAACGCGCGCAGCCGCTGTTCCAGCGTGCCCTGATTCGGCAGGAAGATGCTGTCGTATTTGCCGTAGAATCCCGTGCCGATCCGATCTTCCAGAAGGCTGCTGGATCGGACGATCAACGGGTGATTGCCGAGTTCTTCAAGGATGTTCCGAAGCCCGTGCACCACCTTTAGTGGGAAGTCGCCGTTGCGAAAAACGCCTTTGATCAACGGGTATTCGCGCGTCAGTGCCTCGAGCGGCTTGTACTTTTGCGACTGGTATTCATCCAGCCGATTCAGCCGCAAGAACTCCTCCACCACGTCGCTGCGCAGGTAGTAGGACTCCGGAATCGCCACGGGCAGATCGTCCTCGTGGCCGGCGACTTGGCTTGTGATGATTTTGTATCCCAGAATCATGCCTCCGGCTTTGCCGCCGATGCGTCCCATGCCGTGGTCGCTGCCGACCATGCGGCGCGTGACGTCGTCGAAATCGCGGATGGTCAGATGGGCCTTCGCCAGTCCGATGAATTCGAGCTGATCGCTGATCAAATGCCGGATCAAGGCGACGCGCGTGCCAACGACTTCCTCGGGCAAGACCTGCGTTTCGCCGAGCGGAAGCTCACAGAATCGTTGGATCTTGTCGGCCAGCTCGCGAAACGATATTTTGGTCAGATTCCCGGCCGCCTCGAGACCGTGCACCTCTTCGCGCTTGACGGTGAGATTGGCCAGATCGTCCAGCTCGGCCATCGTAAAATACCGACCGACGTACTCTCGAATGACCTGCTCGACGTAGTAGCGTTGTTCGTGCGACCAGCGATCTCGCTCGGCCTGATTGGGGTCGGTCGCGGTTGCCTCCTCCGGACCACCGGCCAACACGATCGCCTGATCCTGCACCTGGTCGATGTCCACAATGCCTCGTTTGTGGAGCGAGATGAGCAAGGTCCGAAAAAGCGTCTCTGCCAGCCGCGGGCGCCTTTGCAGATGCTCATCGAGTCGCTTCAGGATGGCCTCAGCCTGTTCCGGAGTGTTGGTGATCATCGGTTCTGCGCACTCTTCCTAAACGAAATCCCCGCGTTGGTAGTTTGGTGGCTACCGCATCTTTCGGCAAGCGCCCGAAAGACGCACGCCTGCCGGGTGTCTTCGATCCGAACCGAGCCCGCCGGCAAGCGGTCGCTGCATTTTGAGACGGCCCGCCTTCGGGTACGTCCGCCTGGAGCTGTGCCCGCGAGGCTGGCCCGGCTCCGCGAACGGCTATAATGATGCGTCGGTTGAATCAGGAATAAGGGCCGCGATGCCAGAAACCCCGAAACCAAGCCAATGCCACGCGTCGCGCCCGGACTCCGGCGATATCGCGCTGCCCGTGGCGCCAAACCCGGGCCGGTCGGTCCGCCGATCCCATATGGCGGGGCGTCGCGCCGCCGTTCTGATCTTAATCAACGTGCTGATGGTCGCCCACTTCATCCAATGGTGGATTATGGGCACCACGCTCTCGCCCGTCGAGCCGTCCGAGACGATGTACCTGCTCGATCGCGGCGAACTGAACGCGGGCGCCATTTTCTTTGCGGCCGCGTTGCTGGCAACGCTAGTGTTCGGGCGTTTCTTTTGCGGTTGGGGTTGCCACATCGTCGCCTTGCAGGATTTTTGCCTCTGGCTTTTGGAGAAAGTGGGTATCCGGCCCAAGCCGTTTCGCTCGCGTTTTCTCTTCTACGCCCCCCTCGCGCTGGCGTTCTACATGTTCGTTTGGCCCTCGGCCTATCGCTGGTGGATGCATATCGACCCGCCGGCCTGGGAAAACCACCTGCTGACCAGCTCTTTTTGGAAAACCTTCCCGCAGGTCGGGATGGCCGCACTGACGTTCTTCATCTGCGGATTCGCCATCGTCTATTTCCTCGGTGCGAAGGGGTTTTGCACCTACGGATGCCCCTACGGTGGGTTTTTCGCCCCGCTTGATAAGCTGGCGGTGGGCCGGATCGTGGTGAGTGATGCGTGTGAACATTGCGGCCACTGCACGTCGGTTTGCACTTCCAACGTCATCGTGCACGAGGAAGTGGCCCGATTCGGCATGGTCGTGGATCCGGGGTGCATGAAGTGCATGGATTGCATCAGCGTTTGCCCCAACGACGCGCTGTCGTTCGGTTTCACGCGACCGGCCATCGGGGCCAAACCCTCCGCGCCTCGCAAGCCGATGTCGTTTGATCTGAGCTTTGCCGAGGAGTGTGCGGTTCTCTTGCTCGGACTGTTGCTTCTATGGGTTTATCGCGATCTCTACGATCGGGTTCCGCTGCTGACCGCGATGGGCGCTGCGGCGATTCTGTCGTTTTGGGCGGTTAAGGCGGCGCGGCTCGCGGTTCGAACCAACGTCAAGTTCCAAAATCTGCAACTGAAGCGCGGCGGTAGGCTGACCCGCGTCGGCTACGCGTTTACGTTGATCACCGCGCTGGTGCTGGGTTTTTCGGCGCACAGCGGTGTCGTTCAATACTACGCTTGGCGCGGCGCTCGCCTGGACCCCAAGCAAAGAATCGGCGACGAGATTTGGCTTCCAGGCGATACCTGGTGGCAAGACGCCTCCCGAGAACAGCGGGACCGAACGTCCCGGTCGCTCGAGTTTCTGCAACGCGCCGATCAACTCGGCTTGTTTGTCCAACCCAAGCTGCTGCAAGAAATGGTGCCGTTGTATTTGGCGAAAGGTGAAGACAAGCAGGCCGAGCGCGTCGCCCGCCGCCGCGTGGCGGCACTGCCCGAGTCGGTCCAATCCCACCTCCAGTTGGCCAACGTGCTTCGCAAGATGCAAGCCTACGACGAGGCCGAAAAGCATTTGCTCAAATCCGTGGCTCTGGACGCATGCTTCGCTCCGGCTCGTCGATCCTTGGGCGCTTTGCTGGAACAGCAGCGACGCTTCGACGAAGCCCTCGCGTTGTACACGCAGGGGGCGGCACTCGATTGCGATGCCAATAACTGGCACATGGAACGAGGCAGACTCCTGAAGCATCTCGGGCGATTCGGCGAAGCCATAGAGGCCTTCGAGGCGATGCTTGCCGATCATCCTGAATCCGTTCAAGCCCATTTCGAAGCAGCCGTGTGTCTGCTGCAACCGCCCATCCCGGATGCGTTTGCGGCAGGAATCCATCTTGAAGAGGCCATCCGACTGGCGCCCGACTTCGCCGACGGCCACTACAACCTCGGCGTGGCCCGATTCATGATCGGCCGGCCGCAAGAAGCGGTCGAACAGGTTCGTAAAGCCATCTCACTGGCACCAGACGATCCGCAGTATCACGGATTCCTTTCCGTCGTCCTTGGCGAACTTGGCGACCGCGAAGGCGCCCGCCAAGCCGCCGAGCAAGCCAGACGGTTGAGCGAGAAGTAGTCTTGTAGCGTACTCGCCCCCGAGTGTGAGGGGCATAGCAGAATCGGCGGATCCACCGACATGTTGCCGCGCCGCGTCCTTTCGGGGCGAGCCCAAGGCATGGCCGGCTGGCCCACTTCCCCTTTGGGGGGGCGGGAGCCGATGACGGCGACCGACTGACGTCCGCGCTCGGTGACGATCCGCCTACCGTGTTCCGGCGTTCGTACGGCGGGCGTTCGAATCGCGGTGACTGCAAGATCATCGTCTCCCCCATGTCCAAAGGACATGGGGCACCCGCCATGCAGATCCCTCATTGCCGCACCGCCTCTGCGCACGCACCATTGCGCACGCCCCGGCGCGCGCCGTCGGTGTTGTCTGGCTATCGGCGTGCTGTTCGTCGATGGGATGTTGAGTGTAGCTATGGCGGATGCGATGCGGTCACGGCGGGAACCGGCCCGGCCCAAGCCCGTGATTGAGCTGCTGGCGTACCAGCGCGCCGACGTCGAGAGCGACGCCCGCTTTCAATGGAACTGCTGGGCGCGGCAGACCGGCAAGAGCTTCACGAAATCGCTGCGGCGCATCCTGCGCGGTCTGTTGCGAGGTCGGGATCAGATTTTCCTTTCGGCCGGCGAGCGGCAATGCAAGGCGCTGATGCAGAAGGCGAAAGCCCATTGCCAGGTACTACAGATCGCCGCCCACGCGTGCGGGGATGGGATGTTCCGAGGTATGAGCGTCAGCCAGCTTGAAATCGCGTTGCCCGGTGGCGTACGCATTATTGGCTTGCCGGCCAATCCGAACACCGCACGCGGGTTTACCGGTGATGTGTTGCTGGATGAATTCGCCATGCACGCCGACGCCCGGGAAATCTGGGCGGCCATGTTTCCGACTCTGCTGCGGGGAGGCGGTGAACTCGACGTGGCATCGACGCCGCGCGGTACGGACAATGCCTTCTACGAGCTTAGCCAGAACCGCCTTTTCCGCAGAAGCACGATTACCCTGCCCGATGCGATCGCCGCCGGTCTGGATGCCGATGCGGACGCGCTGCGTGAGGCCATGGCGGACGACGTGCTGTTCCGGCAGGAGTTTCTTTGCGAGTTTCTCGACGGATCGACGGCGCTGATGAGTTCTTCGGCCATTGAGGCGTGCACGGACGCCGCATTGGCCCCGGCGTGCCATCCCGATGAGCTGATCCATGAGAGCCGGGAGCTGTTTGCCGGCGTGGACGTGGGACGCCTTCACGATCTTACCGTGATGTGGGTGCTGGCGAAAGATGACGGCGCCATGGAAACCGTTGCGATGATAGAGCTGCGCAGCGCCCCTTTTGGCCGGCAATCCAAACTGCTGGATGCCTTGATGGGCTGCCCGACGCTACGCCGCTGCTGCATCGACGCCGGAGGCCTCGGCATGCAACTCGCCGAGCAAGCGGTGGAGCGATTCGGCGATCACCGTGTTGAGGCGGTTACGTTCACCCCGGCGGTGAAGATGCAGCTCGCTGGCGGGTTGCGCCATGCGATCCAGCAGCGGCGCATGGTCATTCCCAACGACAAAGCCACTATCGCCGACTTTAGCAGTGTGCAGCGGACGGTGACAAGCTCCGGGCAGTTCAGGCTTACGGCGCCCCGCCGAGAGGGTAGCCATGCCGATCGGTTTTGGGCGGCAGCGCTGGCGGTGCGCGCGGTGGGGGGCGCCCGCGGCGACGTTTCGTACGTGCCGGGCAGGCCGATTCAGTTCGCCCGCGAAGGGGTCTGGTAAGCCGTCAAGGAGCGTGATCCGCCAAAGTGGTGCGCCAACACACCAAGGAGAATCAGTACGATGCCATTCAAACAGTGGATCGCTTACGCCATACATTCGCGTTCCTCGAAGCGGCCACGGGCCGGGCAGGTCGTGTTTCCGAGGCGTGAGGATACGATTCGAGACTATCCGGGTAGCGGATTGACGCCGACGCGTTTGATGGCCTTGTTGCGAGAAGCGGACGCCGGTGACCTTGCGGTGCCCATGCAGCTCTTCGAGGAGATGGAAGAGAAGGACGCCCACCTCTTCGCGGTCGCCCACACGCGGCGGCTCGCGCTGACGGGCTTGGATTGGCAGATCGTCAGCGGTGCCGAGATCACCGACGGCGTCGATCACGCGGTCGCCGTGGAGGCCGCCGATTATTGCCGAGAGGTATTGGACGGTATCGATGACTTCGACGTGGCGCTGCAACATCTTGCCCTCGCGCACGGCCGAAACATCGCCATTGCGGAAATCGTCTGGGAAGTTGTCGCGGGGCGCCTGCAGCCCGTTGAGATTGTTCCCGTGGATTTCACGCGAATCGTCTTCGACGAACTCGACCACCCGCGCATCCTCACGGCGGAGGAGCCTCGCGGGGGCATCGCACTGGCGCCCAACAAATTCATCATACACTGTCCACACAGCGTATCCGGACATCCGCAGCGCGGCGGGCTCCTGCGCGTCAGCGCCATGATGTACCTTGCCAAGAACATGGCGCTGAAGGATTGGATGATCTTCGCGGAGATTTTCGGTATGCCGGTGCGCATTGCGCGCTACGAGCCGTCGGCCACCGCCGAGGAGAAACGCGAACTGATCCACATGCTCGAATCGCTGGGAAGCAGCGCCGCGGGCATCTTCAGCCGGGCGGTCCAGCTCGAGATTCTCGACACGCGCCGGGCGCGCGGGACTTCGCCGCATCAGGAATTGATCGAGTTTCTCAACCGCGAGATCAGCAAGGCGTGGCTCGGTCAGACGCTTACGACCGACACGTTCGGTCAGCGGGGAACATTCGCGGCGGGGCGCATCCACGAAATGGTCCGCCAGGATATTCTTGCCGATGACCGGCGCAAGGAGGAGCGGACGATTCGGCGGGACTTGCTCGGCCCGATCACACGGCTGCGTTTCGGCGATGCGGCACCCGTGCCGCATTTCCGGCGGATCGCTCGGCGCGATTTGAATCGCCAAGAGACCGTGGAAGTCGCCGATGCAGCGGTCAACCGCCTTGGCATGCGCGTCCCGGTTCGCTGGATACACGAGTCGTTGCGCATTCCCGAGGCGGCGGGAGATGAGCCGGCCGTCAAGCCGGTTGGCAGATGATCCATGCACGCGCGTGCGATGGCAGTGCGCCGCGCTGGTTGTCATCACATGGCACGATGATCAGCCGTCAATATTGAGAGAAGCGACCATGACAACGAAAGCGCATCAGCGAATCGGCAAACCTGGACGGAGTAGCTCGGCCATCGACGAACAGGAAATCAAGACGCTCCGATCGACGCCGCTGAATGGTGCCACGGTCGAGACGTCCATTCTGCTGACGCCCTGGGGCTGTGTGGAGTCAACCAACGGCAGCTTTGTGGTGGACGAGGAGTCTGTGAGGCTTGTGGCCGAGGCGCTAGCCGATCACGGCACGGACCTGCCCATTGATTACGAGCATCAAACCCTCGGTGGCGCGTTCGCGTCGCCCACCGGTCAGGCACCGGCCGCAGGGTGGATCAAGCGTATTGTCGGTCGGGCGGGCGTCGGTTTGCTCGCCGACATCGAATGGACCGAGCAAGCCGCGGAAATGCTGCTGGCCAAGCAATACCGGTATCTTTCACCGGTCGCGCTGATTCGGAAATCCGATCGCAAATTGATCGCGATTCACTCCGCCGCGCTGACGAACAAGCCGGCGATCGTCGGCATGGCGCCGATCGTCAACAGCCGAGCCTCGATCGATCCGCAGGGCG
>JBHHUB010000194.1:0-7047 GCA_046753625.1 Phycisphaerae bacterium
CATCGGTGTCGACGAGTTCGAACGCGCTCTTGGTCTCCGCGGCAATCAGCCCGTTGAACATCCGGCCGGTTTTCATCCGTACGATGGCTTGCCGGAAGTTTCCCGCAACGGTCCGATTGGGATCGAGGACGTCGATCAGAATCCCCGCCGGTGTCCGGGCCGCGATCCCAGTCAACTCCGGACCGACGTAGTTTCCCTGCCCGTCGATCAGCCGCTGCCTCATGTTCCACGGTTGGGCTAGACGGACCAGCGTGGGGTAGATGACGGCGTCACCATGCGGGTGGTAGTTGCCGCTCGTGTCACCGCTGATTTTGGAGCATTTTTTGGTCTGCGCGCGCGGGCCCAGGTTCAGATCGTTCATCGCCACAAGAATCCGCCGTTGGGACGGTTTCAGCCCGTCCCGGATATCGGGCAGCGCTCGCGACATGATCACGCTCATCGAATAGGTCAGGTAGGAATCCTGCATTTCTTCAATAAGCGGATGATCCACGATGTGCTCATGCGCGTCGGGAGTGGCTTCAGTCATCGATCCTCCTTGGAATTCCAAAAGTCATGCGAGAACCCGGCGACAACATCCGAAAACACTATTGTAGCCAAGCGGCGTCCGTGGACAATGGAGGCGGGCGGCGTCGCCGCTCGGAAAAGGCGACCCAGGAGCCTGATCTTGCCAAAAAGCTCGATTCAAACGGAAACGGCCAACGTCACCACCCAAGCGGAGGTCGATGCGTTGTGCGCCGATTGCCGGAAAGCGGGGCGGTTCGCGTTCGATACGGAGTTCGTGATGGAGGATCGCTTCGAGCCCGAGGCATGCCTCCTCCAGCTCGGGGCCGGAAATCAGGTCTGGATTATCGATCCGTTGCTCGGGCTCGATCTTCAGCAGGTATGGCAACTGGTCGGCCATCGAGACGTGGAGGTCATCGTACACGCGGGGCAGGAGGATCTGGCCCTGGCCGTCCAGCATACGGGGCAGTTGCCGCGGAACATTTTCGATGTGCAAATCGCCGCGGGTTTTGTCGGGCATGACTATCCGATCAGCTTGCAGAAACTGATTCAATCGACCTTGCGCATCCGGTTGCACAAGTCCAAGACGCTTACGGATTGGCGCAAGAGGCCGTTGACGCTGGCACAGTTGCAGTACGCGGCCGAGGATGTGATCTACCTACACGAAGTCTACCGCATTCTGCGGGGCAAGCTCGAAAAGCTCGGACGCATGGAGTGGGTCCGCGAGGAGTGCTCCAAATTCGAGCAGCCGACGCTGTACGAGCGCACGGAGGAGGACAAGCTGATGCGATTAAAAGGTACGCGTTCACTGAGCGGGCCGCAGCTTGCCATCGTACAGGCGCTGCTGAAGTGGCGCGAGGGGCTCGCCGAACGATTCAATCGTCCGGCGCGGGTGCTGCTCAAGGATCACCTGCTGGTGGAAATCGCCCGGCACCAGATTGCTCAGTTCTCGGAAATCCGCAACCTGCGCGGTGTGAATCTCAAGGATACGGATGTCCGCGCGCTGGCCAAAGTCGTGGCTGCCGCGATGCAAACGCCCGTTAGCGAGCAGCCCCGCCCCAAACCCCGCGAGCGCGAAACGCCTCAGGAGGAAGTGCTGGCGGCGCTCATCACGTCCGTTGTACGCAGCTACTGCCTTGAAAACCGCCTGTCCTACAGCTTGGTGGCGACGCAGCGGTCGATCCGCGAGCTGATCCGCCATCGTGCATCTTCGAACAGCAACAAGTCGGGATCGATCCAGTTGCTAAGCGGCTGGCGCGGGGAGTCGGTCGGCATCATGGTCGATGAAGTGCTCTCAGGGCTCCGGAGCGTGCGTGTGGAGCCGACCGCGGAGGGTCTCGCCGTGCATGTTACGCCGACCGCGTAGCCGCCGGTGACAAAGCCGAAGCGATCCACCGTGGGCCTGCAGCACGCATCGGACCAACCCGCGCCCCGGGACGAGCGCAAGAACGGTCGGGGATCCTACTGGGGGGGCAGGCCGGTCGGCGGGGCGGCGGTGCCGTGTTTCAATGCCTGCGGACTGGGGCCGTTGTCGGCGTGGAGGACCTTCGACAGCGCTACACAAGCAGTGACATTGCTCTAAAATGCGCGCCGTAGTATTTGGTGCCGGCAGGGCATCAACGGGGTGTTTCCCGCTTGTTGGTCGTGCAGGATGCGCACCGGGCATACTTTGGCCCAAGGAGCCGGACCTTGATTTACCTCGATTATAACGCATCCACGCCGGTGGATCCACGCGTTCTTGAAGCGATGATGCCCTATTTCACGGAGATTCACGGCAATCCGTCCAGCGCCCACGCGATTGGTCGGCGGGTACGACAGGGCGTCGAGGACGCCCGCGGGCAAGTGGCCGACATGATCGGCGCCAAGTCGTCCGAGATCGTCTTTACTTCCGGCGGAACGGAGTCCAGCAACCACGTGATTCGCGGCGTCGCGCACGGCCGAGCCGATCGCGGCAAGCACATCGTTACCTCGGCCATCGAACACCCCGCTACGTTGCAGCCCTGCACGTATCTTGAGGAAAATGGGTATGAGGTGACCTACGTCGGGGTCGATGCCACCGGCATGATCGATCCGGACGAGGTAGCCCGGGCCGTTCGCGCCGACACGATCCTGATCTCCATCATGCACGCCAACAACGAAGTGGGCACGATTCAGCCCATCGCTGAAATCGCGAAGATGGCCCGCGAGCAGGGCATCGCGATGCACTCTGACGCCGCCCAGACCTGCGGTAAGATTCGCGTGCACGTCGACGAATTGGGGGTCGATTTTCTGTCTATTGCAGGCCACAAGTTGTACGCCCCTCAGGGGATCGGTGCGCTCTACATTCGCGATGGCACGGAGCTTGAGTCGTTTCACCTGGGCGCAGGCCATGAACGCGGGCGACGTGCCGGAACCGAAGCCGTCCAGGCCATCGTTGGGCTCGGGGCCGCCGCGACGTTGGCCGGCGAGGAAGTCAACGGCAACGCGGTCCGGTCATGCCGCGATTCGCTGTGCGCCGGGCTTGAAGCCGAGCTTGGCGATCAAGCGGTGGTCCTCGGGCATCCCGAAACTAGGCTGCCCAACACGCTGGCCATGGGGTTTCGGGGTCGGATCGGAGCGGACGTTCTGGCGACATGTCCGGAGGTGGCTGCATCGACCGGGGCGGCGTGCCACGCGGCCCAAAGGAAACGCTCGGCCGTGCTGGCCGCGATGAACGTGCCGGAAGACGTGGCGTTCGGCGCCGTGCGGTTCAGCGTGGGCCGGTTTACCTCTCAAGACGAGATCGATCGCGCGGTCCCGCTTATCGTTCGTGCGGTGCGCGAGGAGTCGTAGCCGCAGCGCTCGAACAAGCCTCTTTTGCCGGAACGCGCGGCCCAGGGCGGGCCGCGGTATGGATAGCGGCCTGTCGGGAAACTGGTTCTCTGGTGGGCGCCGGCTTCCAACCGGAGAAAAAGGGCGGCATCGCACGTGGCTGTGGGCCGGCGCTGGCAGCATCACCGGCGGAATGCCGGTACCACGATTCTTCAACAGGCTGGTAGCGCAGGCGCGCTACTCCACAATCCTTCGACCGATGAACCCGAAGGAATCGCTCGTGCCGCCTTCCGGAAGCGTTACAAGCGAGCTCGCCAGGGAGGACAGCTCGAATGAAAAATCGAACGTGCCCGTAACGGTGTTGATGTCGCCACCGTCGAATTCGCCCGACGCCGTCATCGTGCCACTGGCCACCTCGCCGACCAGGGTGGCGAATGCCGTGATCTGGCCTTCAAAAGCGAACCCCAGCGAATCCGCCGTCTCGGCGCCGAACGTCGCGGCGGCGTAGGTCAACCCTGCCTGGTTGGTTGGATGTTTGGCACCATCGAAGATCAAGGAAGTTCCCAAGACTTCCACGGCAATCGTGTTGTCTTCAATCGCTGCGAGCTCCCCATTGGGGCCGAAAACAATCGTTGCAAACGGTGCGCCTTGCCCGGTGGCGGAGGATCTGAAGAACTGCCATCGGCTGTCTGCGAAAGAGATCACACCACTGCCCAGGGTGGAAACCACGGCCGTGCCGTCGGGCAGTTCCACCGTTACCGAAACGGGCAACCCGTTGTTGCGACCACCGCATGCGGTTAGCGTCAGCGCCAGCGCTGCGGCCAGCATGAATCGAATCGCGCGTGATTGCGTTTGCATGAGTCCCAGTCCTCTCTAACGTCGTGTAGCCTGTCGATCTGAACCGCATCAGACCCACCCATGCATCGGATGATTCGGGGCTGGTCTTGGATGCAAGTCGGATAGGACTTGAGCCCGCGGGGTTCGATAACTTGGATCAATAGGGTGATCAGCGTCCAACAATCCCCATAATTCCAATCCCGCGGCCGCTTTACACGCCCTGGGGCGTGGTTCAGTCCCATTGGGTGAAGTCGATCTCCGTGGGGTTGGAGATAACCGGAATATCCGGGGAGCCGGCCCCGACGTATTTCGCGGCCGACCCTGTATTAAAGAGTACGATACGATCATCCGCGCCCACCGTTGAATCGGCCACAAGCCCTTCCAGTGCGACCGCGCAGGCGGCCGACTCGGGGCATAGTGAGATGCCCTCCGCGGCGATGGCATTGCGCATGGCGTGCTGAATGCGCTGCTCGTCCGCAGCCCCCGCGCAGCCCCCGCTTTCTCGTATGGCATCCAGGATCATGAAGTCGCCCACCGTCGCCGGAACCCGCAGCCCGGTGGCGCAGGTAGCGGCGTCTTGCCATGGTTCACCAAATCGTTCGCCTTGATCGAAGGCACGCACGATGGGCGCACACCCGCTGCTTTGCACGCTGATCATGCGCGGCATCGTGTCGGAGCGCAGCCAGCCCAGGGTGCGCAACTCGTTGAATGCTTTCCACATGCCGATCAGCCCGGTCCCGCCGCCGGTGGGATAAAGGATTACATCGGGAAGGCACCATTGGAACTGCTCCGCGAGTTCCAGACCCATCGTCTTCTTGCCCTCGATTCGGTACGGCTCCTTTAGTGTGGATAGATCGAACCAGGCCATCGGCTCGGCGCCCGCCCGTACGATGGCGCCACAGGCGTTGATCAGCCCGTCTACCAGATGCACCTTGGCCCCGGCTACGAGGCACTCGTATTGATTGACGATCGGCGTGTCGTGCGGCATGAACACGTAGGCTTCCATCCCGGCTCGAGCGGCGTAGGCCGCCATGGCTCCGCCGGCGTTACCGGCCGTGGGAATTGCCACGCGCTTCACCCCGAATCGGTGCGCCATGCTTATCGCCATAGCCAATCCGCGGCTCTTGAACGAGCCGGTGGGCAGTTGCGACTCGTCCTTGATCCAAAGCTGTTTCAGACCCAGACGCCGCGCGAGCGTAGGCGCCGCCAGCATCGGCGACATGCCTTCCCCGAGCGTTACCGGCTCGAATCGTGTCGGGAGCGGGAGCAGTTCGCGGTATCGCCAGAGCGTCGGCTCGCGTCCCGCGATCGTCTCCGGGCCAACGGCGGCACGCACGGACTCCAGATCGTAGCGCACCCAAATCGGGCGATCACGGTGCAGCGTCTGAATGGTATCGGCGGCCAGGTGCGTACCGTCGATCGCGGATTCCAGGTAGGAAACGTGTGTGCTCATGGGGTGGATCGCCTTTCGTCAGCAAGTCTCCGCGATGGGCAGGGGTAATCGCCATTCAAATCCCGCAAGCTTCGCATTTCCCCCATATTCCGCGGCGATGGCCCCGCTCGGGTATCTCAAACCGCCTGGTGGCGGTACCGGCGTGGTCATCTGTGGGCAGGGTCTTCGGTCGACCCGGCCCAAGCGACTACGAGGAAGCGTACAGGCAAAGGCCGGCTTGTGCCATCACGCCTGCGACACCGGCCTGATCGGGTTCAACATCCCCGTCTCGCGCTCAGCCCAAGACTTCCGCCGCCGGTGCGCTGGCTCGCCACCGTCCACAGACCCTAAGGGTCAGAATTGCATTCACACTTAATGTTTTCCTGTTCTTGGTAATGAATCGTACGCTTTACTTATTGGCGCCGTCCTAGGAAACGTCCGATCATTACATAATGGCGTCAATCGGAGCCCGGGACGGGCGGATTGACGGCGCAAAGTGGCGGCTGGCATCAGACAAGGTGGTTGACTTTTCGGAGTTGGGGTTGCAGAATGCCGCGCTGGCAGCGTGTCGGCGAGATACCAGGGAGCCGGAAACCAGCGCATCGGATGGCGGTCAAGCGTTTTGGTTTCCACGCTGTGCCCGCGAAAAGTTCATACCTGATGAGCGGACTTTTGTGACCGAAGTCGCGTATATAGGTTAGAAGAATTAGGTAGCCCGGCCGACGATGCTGGCCCGGCGGACGCGTTGGGCGATGGCTTTCGCCCCTGATTGATGGGATGTCGATGGAGCGATTGAGACGAAGAATTCAGTTTGTCGTCGCCGCCGGTATGATGGTGACGGGCGTGGTGGCTTGCCTTTACTTGGTGGAGACCCGGCCGGTCCCGGCTCGCAACGACGCTTTTGCGCGGATTCTCGAAGTGGACGTGGGGGCGGTGGAGTATCGCCGTGAGCGTATTGGGGTGATCGGATACGGTACGGTCAGGCCTCAGAAGCAAATCGAGGTCGTGCCGCTGGTCAGCGGCAAGATCATCGAGTCGCATCGCGATCTGGCTCAGGGCAAGGTGATCCCCCAAGGCGCGTTGCTTTACAAGTTGGATCCGACGGTGTTCGAATCGCGTCTGCATCAGGCTGAAGCGGAGATCAAGCGGCTCGAGGCGATTCTGGCCCGGTACGACGAAGAGGCCGGGATGTTGCAGAAGCGCATCGCCGACACCGAACAGATGCTCGGCATCGACGAGCGGGACTACTTAACCACGAAGCGGCTCTACGAAGTGGAGCACGTCGGCACGCAGCGCGATCTGGACCTGACGCAGCTCAAGTACCTTCGTCAAAAAGATGGGATGACGGAGTTGAGAAGCCGCCTGGCGATGATTCCGCACCAAAAGCTCGACGTGCAAGCACAGTTGGACGGAGCCAGAGCCAAGCTTCAGCAATACCAGTACGACCTTGATGCGACCGAAATCCGGTGTCCATTCGATGCCCGGGT
>JBHHUB010000195.1:0-6994 GCA_046753625.1 Phycisphaerae bacterium
AAAGCGGCGTGGGCACGTGCAGAAGGCTCTCTCGAATGGTCGCAGGTAGGACTTGGCGTTCCCAAGATAACCCCAAGCCTGGATTACAGCGGGAGGGCCCCCAAACCATGGAAGAGAATCCTGGGAGGGGTGAAGGGACTGGCAAATCTTCCCAAAGAAGCTCTCGAAGGAGTTGGAAACCTCATCCAGGAAGTTGATCGGCTCGACGTAATTCCAGGTAAACCTAAGCCTAAAGAAGAACTGGCCGCCTTGACAATAGCTGCGAGTGCGACGGCAACGGCAACTGGTGGTGGAACGATCGAATACCACGGTCCCATCGTATGGATGGGCACAAAAGAGCGACTTGTGGAACTCTTCACAAGCTAGAGAAACCGAAAGGAGTTGGAAGCATGAGAGATGGAACGTTTCCGCAACGTCGTCTTGTTACTGGTCTTTTTATCGTCGTGTTGAGCGCGATCAAGATAATTGCTTGACGACCGATCAAGATAATCGAGGGGCGACCGTTGATTTGAGGGCACTTTCGAGTACCGGTGCCTCTCCTCTTCTGTTCGTTTGTGCTCACCAGCGTGTGATCCAGGGGACGGGCCGTCCGAGGGCTCGACAGAGATCGATGGCGGCATCGTAGATCGGGAGCCGGTTGATCTCGGCCCAGAGTTCGAGTTGGTTTCCCTTGCTTTGACACTTGTGGCAGTAGTACCGCCTGGTGCTGAGATTTACCGAGAGTGATCGGCTTCTGCTGGAGGTGGACTGGTGGATGGGACAGGGGCCACGCCATTGGTTGCCCAGGCGGCTGGAGGGTGCGAAGTGGATCAACTCCAGGACTTGCTCCATGGTAATCTCGTCGCGAAGGGTGTTGAAGTCGATTCCGGGCATGGTCGTCGCTCTTTCGGCGGATGGTTTGATGGAAGCAGGACCGTTCCGTTCCCTCTTATATATGGGGAACGGGGAACGGTCCTCGTTGGACTCAGTCGATGCGTTGCCAACCGGCCGAGGTGCGACGGATCCGACCGGCTTGTTCGAGGGAATCAAGGGCGTTGCCGAGGCGTTCGTTCTTGACCGCAAGGGAGTCACGGAGCTTGGCTCGCGTGCATGCTTCGCCCTGAGCAAGTAGGTTGAGCACCTGCTGTTGGAGATGACGCCGATTGTCGTTCTCCAGCTCGGCAATGACCGCCAGATGGGTGGTCTGGGCGTTGGTGGCGACAAGTTCGAGACAGACCGATGGGGAAGCCGCCGCGGCGCGGTGCTCGCTGGAGAGGACCAGGCGTTGGCGGGTTCGCCTGAGGTAGAGGTTCGAGTCGCCGAAGGCATGGATGTCGCTGGAACCGCGAAGCCCTTGCCCGGCAGCAACTCCTCCGGCAGCGTTCTTTCGCGTGTGATGGACAAGGACGACCGAGAGGTCGAGCCGCCGCTGCAGGGTGCGAAAGTAGGCTAACAGCCCGGCCACTTCCGTGGCGTTGTTCTCGTCGATTCCGTGCAGTCTCACGAGCGGATCAAGAAGCACGAGCCGTGGCCGGAGCCGTTTGGCCGTCTCGAAGAGCCGCATGCGGTGCGGATCGCGATCGAGCCTGAGCACCGGGGCGGTGATTGCGTGGATCTCGACGGCATCCAGATGGATGCCACGATACCGGGCCATTCCCTCGACGCGCTCGCGTACGATGGGCAGCGCGTCCTCGGCCAGGTAGACCAGGACCGGACCCGGCTGGGGCACGGCGTATTTGCCCAGGCAGGCCGTGCCGGTGGCCACGCTCAGGGCCATGTCGAGACCGAGCCAGGTCTTCGAGCATTTCGGGGCGCCGCCGATCACACCGACCGACGAGTCGCCCCAAAGCTGTTCGACAAGCCAACGTTGGGCATTCTCTTCGCTGGGGATCTCGCCGATACGAATGATCGGAAGCGGCTGTTGACACTCAACGGACATTTTCAGACCCTCGCTTTCTTCTTCGACTGGCGGCGTGGACGTTTCGGTTGGAAGAGTTCCAGATACAACTTCTCGTCGAGCTGCTCGGCTTCGTGCGCCATGCCGTGGGCGAGCAGTTCGGCGCTCATGGTCATTAGCAGCCGGTAGTTACCGGCCGAGTGGTCGACCAGAGTGTCCATGAGTCCGCCGGTCATGAGCGTCGCATTGCCGGCCTTTGACAGCGCGTGGCTCAAGAGATCAGAGAGTTCTTGCCTTGAGGCAGGCTCCGTGTTCAGCCGCGTCCGAATCCTGGTCCCCAGCGGAACGAGGTCCTCGTGCCGCAACAATTCCAAGAGCCGGCCATCTCCGGCAAGGACTACCGATAACAGCGAGGTGGCGTCGAAGTCGGCACTGGAAAGGATCCGCAATTCGTTCAAGACGTCCGGGGCCATCTCCTGTGCTTCGTCGACCAAGAGCACCGGCTTGATCCGCGAAGAGGCCAGATGGGCTTTCCATCGCTCTCGCAGCGCCTTGAATCCGCCGTAACGATTGGAAGGGCTGAGCTTCACCGCGAAGATGTCACCGAGTTCGCGATAGAAGTCGGCGCTTTTCGACTGAGGCCTCTCCAGCACGCCGACAACCACGTCCCGCAACGTCGAGAGCCGTTCGGCGACGATTCGCAGGGCCACCGACTTGCCGGTTCCCGACTCGCCCGAGATCAGTGCGAAGCCGCCCTCCAGGACAAGCTGCTCGACCCGCCATGCGAAATTGTCGATCTTGGCCGTCGCCAGCAGTCCTTCAGTGGGAAGTTCCGACGAAAACGGATTCCATTTCAGGCCCCACAGCGATAGTAATCTCTTGGAATTCATGATTCTTTTCCTTTCTTGAGAGGGGGTTTTTTGGGTAGGTACGCCGGCGGCATTCCCGTGGCGGAGTACTCGGCGAGAATTCTCTTCAGAAGCGGCGGCAACTGGTTGTCCGAACGCCGGCCGTCGGCGGCCGGCACGTCGTCCTCGCTAGGTTTGACGACCGCACGGTAGCCGTCGGCGTTGGCACTTCGATCGAGCGGGTAGATGGGAGCGAGCGTGGTTCCGCTGTTCGAGTCGACCAGATCGACTCGGCCCAGATCCCACCGGGCGTAACGCACCACCACGTCGCGGAAGTGACGATAGCGCGCGGGGATCTCGAATCGCACGCCGCAGAGCGAGATCGTCCCGTCACTTTGACGCTGGCGTCTCTTGGTTTCCAGCCGAAAGGCATCGCGAAGCGCGTCCGTGGAAGGGCTCGAACGGAGCACGTCGGCCGCTTGGGCGAAACGCTCCACCGGCGAAGTCGAGATCTCGCGATGGACCGCCCGGTTGTACTCGATTTCGACCCATGCTTGCGTCGCTTCGTTGAGAAAATCGAGCGTCAAGTCCGCGAAGCCGTCGAGCATCTCCATCAGGCGTCCTTCGAGAGTGGCCCAAAAGGACTCCTGCTTGCCATTTTGGTAGGGACTGTAGGGAAGCGTCCGCTCATGCACGATCCCCAGACGCAAGAGGCCCTCGGTCACTTCGTCGGCCACCATGGCCGGGCCGTTGTCGGTCAATAGAGCACGGGGCAGACCACGTTTCTGGATCGCCTGGGACAGCCCGTGCGCGAGATCCTCGGCGGTCTCCGACAAATACCACTGCAGATGGCAGCAGAGCCGCGAGTAGTCATCAAGAATGCCCAGTACGAGCGGCCGCTGCCACTGGCCATTGTGCGTGAGCACCTTCAGCGAACCGTGATGGAAATCGAGATGCCAGAGCGACCCGACGTACTCGACTTCGTAACTGCGGATCTCTCGGGCTTCACGTCTCCGGGCCGCCCGAGTTTCACCGGGCCGGCCCTTGGGCACCGGTCGCGGTTTGCGCACCAGGCCATGGGCCTTCATGTATCGCCGGACGGTCGAATAAGAACGTAGTGGTCCCAGCGAAGGGTCGGCCTGGACCACCGCGGCCAGGTTGTCGTAGTGCAGCTTGTAGCTCCAGTGTTTGTGGTCCTGGTACTGGTTGAAGAGATGCTCCGCGAAAGCCGGAGCCAGGGACACCTGGCCGCAGTCTTTCCGCACGGCCCGTCGCAAGACGCCGACTGGATCGTCTTTCTCGCGTCGCGACGTGTAGTACCATCGCTCGATGGTGCCGGCGGCGAACCGCACGTCTCGTCCGCTGATCGGATGGGTCCAGGTCTTCGCGGCAAGGGCGCCGATGGCCGCTTTGAGTTCTCCGCGCGCAGGGGGCGAACTCAACAGCGAGCCCACCACGGAGAAGCGGAAGCGTGCCCACAAGGCCGCGGCGGATGGATGGGATGTTTGGGTCATCACGTCTCCTCACAAATGGGGTGAAAATGACTGTGAGACCACCATAGTCCGGTTGCCTGGGACTGGCGACGAGCATCCTCTGCGGGTTGATGGAACTCAGCGCAATACCTTGATTTCCAGGCCCCCCGCGATCGAGATCGGCGAGAGAAACCGAAGAAGCCGCTCCCAACCCTGCTGCTGATCGTCGCCGCGGACGAAGGCTTCCAGCAGCGATCGAGGAAGGCTGGCGATCTCGACCGCCGACACAAGCCGACCGCGAGCCACCTTCCAGAACGGGGTCTGCGGAAAGTGCTCGCCCCAGAAGGTTTGCCATCGAGCGATGGTCCGCCGGTCGGCGCCGAAGAGCGTCGAAAGCTCGCGGACCCGCCGCGGCGACGGCCCTTGTCGCATGGCGGCGACCAAGACCACCACCGCCCCGAGGTACACCTTCCGCCCGAGAAACCGGACCGATGGCGGCGTCACCCTCTTGCGGCAACCCTCGCGATCGCAGCAGAAGCTCAGCCGGCAGCCGTATTGTTTGGGCAGATCATCGGGACCGCCTCGCGGCTTCCGGGGGTAGTTGGCGCAGTGCAGCCGACCCCCGCAGGGGCACGCCTTTTTCCGGGCGTCTTCGGCGAGATCATAGTCGACGGAAAAAAGAAACCGCCAGAAGCTGGCATCTTGCAGCAAATTCTGATACATCGTGGAGTACTCCGTGGTTTGGGAAAACCATAAGGAGTACACCCCTCGAAGACCTCGATCCAGTGATCAGGCTCTTTGAGGGGATTTTTCTTCAAAACCGCAAAAAGCGTGCTCAGGAATCGCGAGTTTCCCGGCGATTATCGTGACCACGCTCAACACTTCCTGGTCGTCAGGCAAAGGCAGTGAGAAGAGAAACATAGGCTAGTGTCTGTCCGAAAAAGGCTGATTTGGCGTCAGAAAGCGGGCGAGAGCTTGGTCGGGATAGGCTGAAGATCGAGGAAAACGCTCGCGACCGACAGTATTCTTGGCGTTGTCGAGACGATTTGCCTCGCAAAAGCGCGTCGGTGCGCAACGGGGGCACAAAAAGTAGTTGCTCCGAGAAAGTGACGCGGCGGACAGGCGTTTAAGCCGCCGCTTTTCGACGTCGTGATTGGGCGGCGAGGCAGTCCGCGTCTTCGCGGGCGATCACGATCTTGCCGAGCACGTGAAGATTGCGGCCCAAGGAGCCAAGCTGGATGTATCGTTCAAAACCGCCTTCCGTCCGATCCCGACAACGCGCCAGATCGTTGCCGGATTGCAGAGCGCCGATCGCTGATTCGACGCCCGGATGATGCTGCCGCGCCTTGCGAAACGCGATCGTCGATTCCTCTTCCTGCTGCTTTGCCTGGTTCTTTCCCGGCATCGGAAGACAAGGATGCGCGATGATCTCGGCCAGTTCTTTCTGGTTTTCCGGCGAATGGAAGCCGCGGTCGAACGAGCCGCGCTGGATGCGTCCTTGATGACGCTTCTGCACGATGCGCGTCTGCTTGACCACCACGTCGCGGTCGTCGGCGTCACGCGGCATCAGATACGTGTGCGTGATAAAGCCGGCGCCGTCTTCGTAGATCAAGACCTGGCGCCCGAACTGCATTGGCTTGGCGGCCTTGCCCCGTTTGTACAACTGGGTGTGCGGCTCGAAGATGCTGAACAGTTTTTCACTATTGGGAACATGTTCGCCCTGGAAGATTCGACGGCGGGCCGTGCCGCAGACGTGACGTGTTTTCTCGATGAAATCGCCCAGTGCCGCATCCATCGCCATCAATTCGATACCCAAAGCACGTCGTTTCAAGCGTTTTCGCAGCTTTTCGGCACGGTCGAGGATCATGTCGGCCAGCGCGAGCAACTCGCGGTACGCCGCCTTCAATCGCTTCTTGTAGTTGTTTCCTTTCCGGGCGGCAATGCGGCCGATCTGCCGCGACAGTTGTTTGGCTTTCTTGTGCAAGTGTTTGTGCTGCCGCCAACCGCCAGCGCCGATCTCAGCCGCCAACTCGACACACAACCCGAGCACCTTTCGCAACCCGTCGAGGATCAAGCTGCTTTCGGTGGGATGATGGATGTTGGTCTCCACCACGAAGGAGTCTGCCCGGACCGTCTCAGCGGCCTCGGGAACGAGCCGATGGCCCTCGGCAACGATCAGGTGGTTGATCCGCTCGATGGTTTCGGGGCGAACCTTGGTGATGTTGTCTTGAATGCGCCGCCAGTCGAACTCGGTTTGTGTTTTCCAGTCGCCGACGCCCATAATGTGTCGCAGGGCCCGATGTTGCTCGGCCAGGTCCTGGAGTTTGTCGTAGTCGAGTCCGCAGCCGAGGCGTACGGCGGCGAGCACGAGGATCTGCCAGTAGTACATGCCTTTGCGCCCGCGTTTTCGGCTGGTGCCCGGGTTGACATCTCGGGCGATGGCCTCCAAAATACTCTTTCGGAGTTTCGGCTGGCTGTAGATGTGTTGAAGGGCTTTGAGAATCGGAATGATTTCATCCCGGCAGTTGAGGTTCAACTTGACGTTCGTGATGGGTTGGCAGTCGAATCGCATCTGCGGGTCAAAGGCTTTTCGCATGAGTAAGGCTCCTCGAAGATTGTGGTGCGTTTGATTGAAACGTTTACCTTTTAGACGAAAAAGGCTCGCAAACGTTCCCATCTTCGAGGAGTATTTTTCAAAAACATCGTCGCGAAATAAAGGGCAAAATAGATTTTCGGACGGGCACTAGCCTAGCGGCTGTTGGCGGCGGCTGCAACGCGCAAAGAAAAAGCCCCGTCCC
>JBHHUB010000196.1:0-6977 GCA_046753625.1 Phycisphaerae bacterium
AAACGCTTCGGCGATTCACCATTCTCACGATTGGTGACGGCCTAGTGTCGCAGATTCCCGCGTTCATCGTTTCGGTTGCGGCGGCCATGATCGTCACCCGATCGGCCGCCAAGAAGAATCTGGGGGAGGAGCTGGTCGGGCAGTTGACCGGCCAGCCGATTGCCCTATCGCTGACGGCCGGCTTCTTGTTCGTTCTGGGGTTGACGCCTCTTCCCAAGCCGCCATTGATTCTGCTCGGGGCTTCCTGCATCGCCGCCGTTTACCTGCTCAACCAGCGGACCGCCGTAGCCACTGCTCAAGCCGCCACGGCTCGCGCCAAGCCCGCGCGGGCAGAAAAAGTCGAAACGCATTTGTCGCCCGACCCCATGGAACTCGAAGTCGGGTACGGTTTGATCAAGCTCGTCGATCGCAAGCAAGGCGGAGATCTGCTCGAGCGCATCACCAACATGCGCAAGCAAGTGGCGCAGGAACTGGGCATTGTCGTTCCCCCGATCCGCATCCGCGACGACGTGCAGCTTGAGCCCAATCAATTCCGAGCCAAGATCAAAGGGCTGGAGATAGGCACCGGTGAAGTGCTTCCGGGGCATTTGCTGGCCATCGATTCCGGCGCGGTCACCGAACGCGTTGCCGGGCTGGAAACCAAAGAGCCCGTGTTCGGTCTGCCGGCGGTGTGGATCGATGAGAATCAGCGGCACGAGGCCGAGCACCGCAACTACACGGTCGTGGAACCGTCGAGCGTGATGAGCACCTTCCTTACGGACCTGATTCGCAAACACGCCGATGAACTGCTGACCCGCCAGGAGGTCAACCGATTGATCGATCACCTCAAAGAACACGCCCCCAAGCTCGTGGACGAGGTCGTCGGTGAGGTGCTCAAGCCGGGTGAGATTCAGCGCGTCTTGCAATCGTTGCTGCGCGAGCGGGTACCCATTCGCGACCTGGAAACGATCCTTGAGACGATCGGCGACTTTGCGTCGCGCACCAAAGACCCCGAGATTCTTACCGAGTACGCCCGGAACGCCCTGTCGCGAACGTTGTGTCATCAGAACAAGGCCGACGACGGGCGCATCCATTGCGTGACGCTCGATCCGTCCCTTGAGGAATTGATGGCCAAGAGTTTGCATCGCAGTGAACAGGGGACCACGCTGACCATGCCGCCTCCGCTGCAAACACGCATGGTGGAGGCCATTCAGGCGGAAGTGGATAAGGCCACGCCGTCCGCGGGAGGACGCCCCCCGGTGATCCTTTGCCCGCCGCAGATACGTTATTGGATTCGGAAAATGATCGAAGTGCGGATGCCGTCGGTAGCCGTCATGTCCTACAATGAAGTGGTTCGTGGCTTTGAAGTCGAGTCACATGGTTTGGTGGTGTTAGCGGATGAAGCTTAAAACATTTTGTGGTGCCACGATGGCGGAGGCGCTGGACAAGGTCAAGCGCGAGTTCGGCAAGGACGCCGTAATCTTGAGTACCCGGGCGCTGGAGGGGAGCAAGCTGCTGGGGATCGGAAAAGGCCGGGCGGTTGAGATTAAGGCCACCCGCGATACTTCCGACTTGCCGCCGGTGGTCAAGGCGACTAGAATGACAGGCCGGTCGGCGCCGAGGGCCCGGGCAGAAGGAGCTGCCGTGAGGATGGCTCTGCAAACTCAAGGTCAGTCGCAATCGCAAGGCCTCTCGTCTGACGTTTCGACCAAGGTGCTTGCGGAAGTCGGCGAGCTCAAGTCCCTGGTGGGTAAGCTGCTGCAGCGGCCGCTACCTGCCTCTCCGCCGGACGTACCGACCGGTCTGCTCGACACCTACCAATCCCTGGTCCAAAACGCAGTGGCCGAGTCCCTCGCGCGCCGCCTGGTGGAAGACGTGCAGGGCAGCCTTGGGGAGCAGGGCATCCGCGATGCCCAATCCGTGCGCCGGGAGCTGGCGAAAACGCTCGAATCCATGTTGCCCAGCGCCGGCCCCGTCCGTCTGTGCCGCAAGGAAGGGCCCACCGTCATCGCGCTGGTCGGACCGACGGGCGTGGGGAAGACCACCACGATCGCCAAGCTGGCGGCCAATTTCGCCCTGCGCGAGCACGTCAAGGTCGGGTTGGTTACCATCGACACCTACCGCATTGCCGCCACGCAGCAACTCAAGACGTACGCTGAGATCATGAACATTCCCATGGCGGTTGCGTCGTCGCCGGCACAGCTCCAATCCGCCATGCGCGAGATGCACGCCTGCGAGCTTGTTTTTCTGGATACGTCCGGCCGGAGTCAGCGCGACGCCCAGAAGATCAACGAGCTACTGGATTACTTCTCTGAAGTGCCACCGGACGAAATACATCTTGTCTTATCCAGCACAGCCGGCGAGCGGGTGTTGCGTGAGACGATCGACCGCTTCAACGTCATTGGGATCGATCGACTGATTTTCACGAAGATCGACGAGGCCATTGGGTTGGGTGTGATTCTGGAATGCCTCGACCGCGCGAACCTGGCGCTGTCGTATCTTACGACGGGACAAAACGTTCCGGATGATATTCAGGTGGGCGAGTCGAAGGCGTTGGCCCGTCTTGTGATGGCCTCGGAGGGCACCTGCGGTGAGGATGCGGTGCCTGCGAATGCTGTGAGCTGGTAGTTGTCAGCCCTGAGATTCGGTATGACCCGGCCCGCCGGGCGACCGGTCGAGGGGACGACGCCGGACCTGCTGATGGAGCTGATTATGGCACGGATGCTGACGGATCAAGCAAGCCAACTGAGGCGATTGGCCAGACGCAAACTGCGTTCGGGGATGCTCGTGGCGGTTACCAGCGGCAAAGGGGGGGTCGGCAAGACCAGCATCGCGGTGAATCTTTCCGTCTTTCTCGCGGCCGAAGGGCGCCGCGTGGTGTTGGTGGACTTGGACCTAGGGCTGGCCAACGCGGATCTCTTGCTCAACATCCAACCTCGCTACACGCTGTCGCATGTGGTGTCGGGGGTGCGCACCCTTACCGAGATCGACGTGCGCGGTCCGGCGGGGTTGCGGATGATCCCAGGTGCATCCGGTGTTGATCTGCTGGCGAACCTGAGTGATTTCGAGCGGCGCGGCTTGATCACTCAGTTGCAAGACCTCACTGTCAATGCTGATATCGTTGTCCTGGATTGCGGGGCCGGCATTTCCAGTAATGTGATTCATTTTGCACTGTCCTGTGATGAGGCGGTTGTGGTGACGACTCCGCAGCCGACGGCGATGACCGATGCGTATGCCACGATCAAGGCAATCCATCGGGAGGGGGGTGACTTACCCATCCGGTTGTTCGTGAACATGGCCCGCAATCAAGACGAGGCCGTCGCCACCTTTTCGCGCGTTTCGGGGGTCGCCAAGAGATTTCTAGATTTCTCTGTTGCAGACGGCGGATATATGTTGCATGATAGTAAAGTCGAGTTGGCGGTTCGGCAGCGCAGCCCATTTGTGTTACGCTATCCGGACGCCAACGCGAGTGCATGTGTCGCGGCCATGGCAGGGCGCCTTACCAGGAAAGTCGGCGCACCGAGCAGCGGTGGCTTGCTTAAGCGAGTCGCCGGTCTGTTTCTTTAGCGGTTTGCGGCACGGGCGCATCGGATGGGCAGGCGGCACGGCTTGCCGACCTCAAGGCGGCGTGGGCCGGCGATTGGCGGCTTGCCTACGCGGATGGTGACGCTTGCCGACATGGACGTCGGCGGCAGGGCCTTGGACCTCGAATGGGTCTCAGGCCGGTAACGGGCCTCAGGCTACGAATGGTTCCACGGAAGGAGTCGTCGCAAATCCCTTCCCGACCCCATTGGTTCTCACATGCCTGACGGCACATGATGCGACAGGGATGTTGCGCTATGATCGCGCGGTACATCGCATCCGGTCTCGGTCTCTTCGCGTTTGCGGTCGCGGTATTCGCCGGACTGCTGGCGGGAAATGCCGTGGCCCCCACGCTTTCGCGCGGCATCACCGCCTTGTTCCTGTTTTGTTTCATCGGATACTTACTCGGCTTGGTCGCCCAGCGGGTGGTCAGCGAGCACAAACGTACGCGTGAATCGGAAATCCGAAGTCAATACCGGCAGGACTTGACCTCAGAAGCCAGGGAAGGCGAAGAAGCTCGATCGGAGCCCGCGATGGAGGCGCCGACCGCATAGCGCGGTCGGTCGGGTCCATGGGAACGCGGGGGCGAGCGCACGTAGTTCGGCGTGGACTACGTCCAGGAGGTCGGTGCACGGAAGCTTTAAGGAGCGAAGTCCATGCGAGGGAAGAAAACATCTCCCGAGATCGTTCGAGTGTGGAAGGAGTACAAGCAAACCGGTGATCGCAAGTTGCGCAACCGATTGATGGAGCAGTATTTCCCCATCGTCCGGTACAACGCCGAGCGGGTCGGCGCGAAGCTGCCCGACGAGGTCGATCGCGACGACCTGGTTTCGGCGGGCGTCTTCGGGCTCATGGACGCCATCGACGCCTTCGACAGCAATCGAGGCGTCAAATTCGAAACCTACTGCGCCCCGCGAATCCGTGGGGCGATTCTTGACGAATTGCGCAGCATGGATTGGGTGCCGCGACTGGTACGCAGCCGAGCCCACAAGCTCGAGCAGGCGCATCGAGAGCTGGAACGATTGCTCGGGCACGCACCGACCGAGCGTGAAACGGAGGAGTATCTCGCCTTGCCGCGGTCGGAATATGAAAAGCTCATGCGCGATGCCGTCGCCGTTACGCAGGTTTCGTTGTCACGCAAATACGGCGAAACGGATTCCAACAAGGAAGTGTGCGAAATCGATGTGATTCAGGATCGCCGTGGGCAGAATCCGATCAAGGAGATTCAGCACCGCGACTTGAAGGAACTCATTACGCGCGGGCTGAGCCGGGCGGAACGCCTCATTCTCATCCTTTACTACTACGAAGAGATGACGATGAAGGAAATCGGAGCCACCCTGGATCTTTCGGAAAGCCGGGTCTCGCAGATGCATTCCAGCATCCTTGCGCGACTAAAATCCTTGCTGGATCTTCGGCAAAAGGAGTTTGTTACCTGATCCCTTGTTTGATGAGGAGTGCCACTACCTGAGCCGCTCGTCAGGTGCCCGCCAGGCTGTTTGTGCGAGACAGCGTCCGCGGATGCCGGTTCATCCACAAGCGCATGGCGCCCGAACGGTCGGTAGCGTATACGACGGCAGGTGTGGCCGTACCGGGGATGACACGCCATGGCAGAGATTCCTTCCCATCTCGCCTCTTCGGCGGCGGGATCGCCCTTGCAAGCGAGAGAGCTGGCCAAGGAGCGCGAGGCACGCAGGTCCGGAGCCGCCGATACCGCGCAGCAGCAAATCAAGAAAGTCGGTGAAACGGACAGCACCGTAGAGGCCGACGACGCCGACACGGCCGTCTTTTCCGATGCCGAGGGGGCTGGAAGTCAGGGACGGACGGAAGAAGAGGTGGAAGCGTCGCCCGAGCCGCCAGACGAACCTGAGGGCGGCGTGGTGACTGACGATGACGGGCACCTGCACCTCGATATTGAAGCCTAGCGCTTGGTCACATATGCTCAGAGCACCTGGCGCGAGCCTGGTGACATCTTGCCGCGGAGAGTCCGCAGGCCGGCGCCAGCACCGCTGAATCGGCATGGGCGGTTTTGGGTCGAAGCGTGCCAATCGGGAGATCGGCGGTCCCTGGGTCCGCAGGCTGGCGCCAGCGGTTCTGAGACGTCGTGCCCTCCGGCCTGTTCAGCGCAGCCCCGACGCCCCATTCCCAGTACAATCACGACCATGAGATTCACGAAGATGCACGGGTTGGGCAATGATTACGTCTTCGTCGATGCGGCGCAAGAGGACATCGCCGATCCGGTCGGGCTGGCACGGGCGGTTTCGGACCGGCATACCGGCGTCGGGTCGGACGGGCTCATTCTGATCAGCCCTTCCGATCGTGCCGACGTTCGCATGGAAATGTACAACGCCGACGGATCGCGCGCGCAGATGTGCGGCAATGGGATTCGTTGCGTGGCCAAGTACGCATTCGAGCATGGGCTGTGCGGCAGCACGACCATGCTGATCCAAACAGACGCCGGTATCAGGGAAGTCGTCTGCTTCCTGTCCGAGGGCTATGTGGCGTCGGTTCGCGTAAACATGGGCACGCCGTCGCTGGCACCCGCCTCCCTTCCATCGTCGCTTCCCGGCGAACGAATCGTGGAGCATCCCATCCCGCTCGGTGGCGACGCGTATGCCGTGACGTGCGTTTCCATGGGCAATCCGCATGCGGTGATTTTTGTCGATGAGCTTGATGCATTGCCTGTGCATGACCTGGGACCATTGTTGGAGCATGCGCCGCCATTTCCCGAGCGCATCAACGGGCATTTCGTTCGCGTTGATTCGCCCGAACATCTGACCATGCGTTCCTGGGAACGCGGCAGCGGAGAGACGAGAGCCTGCGGCACGGGGGCGTGCGCGACTGTGGTGGCCGGCGTGTTGACGGGTCGGTGCCGGAGACATTGCATCGTGGCGCTGCCCGGCGGGGAACTTGAGATCACCTGGCGCGCCGATGAACAAGTCGAGATGACCGGACCGGCCGTGGATGTATTCAGCGGTCGGTGGGACACAAGCGGCGCTTCCGCTCCCCAATCGTCACGACCCACGACGAGCGGCGCGGGGCACGTTCCTCCTGCGATGGGGTCTTGAGCGAGACGAAATGCCGATGGCCGGTTCCCACAGGCGATACCGACTTCCACCGATTCTTCCCGTGCCTCATCGCATCGACCCTCAGCCCGGCCGTTGCTTGCTTTCGCCGGCCAGCCCGGTGCGAAGCGAGTTCGACGATCCGCGCGTCGCGCGGTTGGCGGAAGCGATATGCAGGGGTTCGCGGCAAGAGAGCGATGGGGCAAGCGTCCCCGACTTGGTGCTGGCGCGAAACGAACCATCCGATATGGCAACACAGGGATACCGCCTGGACGTCGTGCCTCGCCGCGTGACCGTGACCGCGTCCGATGCGCCGGGTTGTTTCTATGGCCTGCAAACCTTGAAACAGATGGC
>JBHHUB010000197.1:0-6935 GCA_046753625.1 Phycisphaerae bacterium
TTCGAGGATATCGCCGGCCTGAGATCCAAGCGCAGCGGGATCGGTATCGGCGGCGGCGGGATATTCTGATCGGCGGTTTGCGGAAAGCCGGCTGGCCGGTCACGTCACCTGACGCGACTTTTTTCGTTTGGGCAAGGTGTCCGGAAGGTGACGAGTCGGACGAGGTGGCGATGCGGCTGCTGGATGAGGCGGACGTGGTCGTCGTGCCCGGGTATGGGTTTGGCGAGACGGCGCGTGGCTTCGTTCGATTTGCGCTGACCGTAGAGGAAGTACGTACGGCGGAGGCCGTCGAGCGCATAGCGAAGATGTCATGGTGACTTCGGAGGCCTACATCGGTTTGGGGGCCAACATGGGCGACCGTTGGTCGCGGATGCGTGTGGCTCTGTCCGCCCTTCATGCTACCGACGGCGTCGAGGTCGATTTTGGGTCGGGCATTTCGTCACTGTATGAGACGTCGCCGGTGGGTGGGCCGCCAGGGCAGCCGGACTACTTGAACGCGGCGTGTCGCATTCATACTACGCGTACGCCGGAGGCATTGCTTGAAGCGCTGTTGGCGGTGGAATGCTCGCTTGGGCGGCGGCGTTGCGAAGTCGACGGACCGCGGCGGATCGATCTGGATCTCCTGCTCTTCGGCGATGCCGTGGTCGATTCACCGGCGCTGAAGGTGCCGCATCCGCGCTTGCACATGCGTGGTTTCGTGCTGTTTCCGCTGGCGGAGATTGCGGAGGATGTGCGCCACCCGGTGCTAGGTGAATCCATCGGTGCTTTGTACAAGAAATGGTCGTATACTCCGTCGCAAGACCTGGTGCGGCGGGTCGATCATTCCGGATGGGCCGCTGATTCAGAGCCGCGGGCGCCAGCCCTCGGACCACCCCCTTGGTAGCCGCAAGATCATCGCCTGCCCCACGTCCAATAGGACATGGGCCACCCGGGCCGTCTTCGCTGGGCGTTTGGGGATGCGGATGGATTATCCTTCCATCAGGTTCAGCAGAAGGGCGGCGGTGTTTTGGGAAGCGCTTTTGGTCTGCAGAGGTTTGAGCGCTGCGCTGAGTTCGCGCGTCACCTGCGTGCGCTGCTCGGGATGCCGCAGTAGCTCGATCGCGATTTCCGCGATCGGTTCGGTTGATCGGTAATAGGGCATGAACTCCGGGATGATCTCCCGTTGCGCGATGATGTTCGGTAGCGAAAGATACGGCGTCTTGATGATCCACCGGCCCAGGAGGTGGTAGATCAGCGGCGACGCGTTGTACATCACGATCAGGGGCTTACCCATCAGCGCCACTTCCAGCGAGGCCGTGCCCGACGCCACCAGCACCAGATCGGCCGCGGCAATGAGATCCCGGTGATGGTCACGGTAGGCGTTGATGGGCACCGGCGAACGCCGCAGCAGATCGCGCACCACCGGCTCGACCCGCTCACCGGCGATGGAGACCCCGAATCGGGCTGCGGGTACGGCCTGGGCGATTCGCTCGGCCACCTCGATTTGCCCCGGCAGAACCTGCTCGACCACCTGCTTCCGCGAACCGGGCAGGATGGCTACGAAGAGATCGGCGTTTCCCCGGATATGTTTCACGGTTCGGTCGTCCGGCTTGGCTGCGTTTAGCGAATCGATCAGGGGATGGCCCACAAAGGTCGCGCGGACGCCTTGCTTTTGGAAATAGGATTCCTCGAAGGGCAGGATCGCGGCCACCCGATCCACGTTGTGGCGTAGTTGGTAGATGCGGTGTGCCCCCCAGGCCCAAAGCTGCGGGGCCACGTAATACAGAACCGCGTTTCCCAGGGCGTGGGCTTGCCCCGCCAAGGGCAAATGGAGCGTTGGAGAATCGATGACGACGACGGCGTCGACGTGGTTGTTCCTGAGGAACGCGGTGGCGGTCTTGAGCATGGTGTAGGCGTGCCCTGCCGCACCGAGGGCGTTGTGCAGCATGGCGGCGTGGGCGGTCATGTCGAAGAGGATTTCGCACGCGGCGTCCGCCATAGCGGGTCCGCCGTTGCCGACGAAGCGCGTCTTCGGGCGGACTTTGCGCACGGCCTGGATGAGGGCCGCGCCGTGCATGTCCGCGCTGGGCTCGGCGGCGCTGATGAGCACGAGCGGGTCGGCTTGGCGGTGGTAGTTCATGGCTCTGAGATCTGCCGGTCTGTCCGAAAAACGCCGTTGGATCGAATGCGTGCTTCGGGCGAAACGCTACGAAACCGATGGGCTGCGGTCAATTGGGGGTGGTTTGTCGGGATTCTGAGAATCTCGGTTATCGGACGTTTGAGGTCCGGCGGGTGGTTGCTGTGAACACTGTCAGCTTGCGCCGTCGTGGGGCGTGGCCGGCCATTGCGGCATGGTGCTCCGGGGTGCTCGGGCAGAAGCGCATGGGAGCGGCGCGGCCTCAGACTCCGGTGTCGCGGCCGAGGCCGCGATTCCCGGCAAGGCCGTCCAAAAAAAACCTCGGCAAAATGGTGTTGAATGGGTCGAATAATGTGGTACACTCACTCATTCGGTGTCGTTTGGCGTCTTAGTTTTCGACCGGCGCAGCGGTTTCGGTTTAGGAAATGGAGGTAGTTGCTTGGCTTCGGAGTTGGTACGTCGACTGGTAGATGCCGGAATTCATTTCGGCCACCGCGCAAGCCGTTGGAATCCAAAAATGGCCCCATACATTTTTGGAAAGCGCAACACCATCCACATCATCGACATTCGCGAGACCGTCAAAGGTTTGGTTCGGGCGTCGAAGTTTCTCGCGCAGGTCGTGGCGAAAGGGGAGGATGTCCTTTTCGTCGGGACGAAGCGTCAGGCCCGCACCCACATTCGCCAGCAATCCGCGCGCGTGGGCATGCCGTTTGTGGCCGAACGGTGGCTCGGCGGCACGCTGACCAATTTCCGCACGATCCGTTCTCGTTTGGGTCGGTTGGAAGAGTTGGAGGCGGCTGAGGCGGACGGAACGGCTTTGGAGTACAGCAAGAAGATGATTGCCTCGCGGTCGCGCGAGCTAGGAAAGATTCAGCGCAACCTCGAGGGCATTCGCAACATGACGCGCCTGCCTGGAGCGTTGATCGTAGTGGACGTCGAGCGGGAGAAGAACGCCGTTCGCGAGGCGAAAATCCTCGGTATCCCCACGGTTTGCCTGATTGACACGGATTCGGACCCAGATTTGGCCGATCTTCCGATTCCGGGGAACGACGACGCCATGAGGGCGATCGAGCTCGTGCTGACGCAGTTGACGGACGCTATCGAGATGGGGCAAAGGGCGCGGAAAGCGGCTCCGGCGCAGGATGCTGAGTCCGATCAGGCTCCGCGCCGCCGATCGGCACGCCCGACGACCGCCCGCGCCGATGCAGAGCCGTCTTCGCCTGATGCGAACGTAGCGGCTGCTACGAACGCGCCGACCGGAGAATCGCACGGTGGTGTGACCACGACGACCGCCCCCGAGCCGGAGCCTACGGCTTAGATGTAGCGGCATAGATGTTTTTGGAACGGGACCGGCCGGATCGAGTCATCCCTACCGGCCAGACGTGAAAGAATCACCCGCGCGATCAGGGCAGGCCGATCCAGCAGGTTTGCGGATTGCCGCCCGCCCTTTTCCCAACAGCGTACCTATCGTTCCTGTGTGTTATTTGCGGCGTTTTTCGCCTCCTCGGGGCGAATGCAGTTTGAGATGGGAAGGTATCGAGACAATGGCAGCAATCACTGCTCAGATGGTCAAGGAGCTGCGGGCCAAGACTGACTTGCCGATGATGGAATGCAAGAAGGCCCTGACGGAAAACAGCGGGGACATCGCCGCCGCGATGGACTGGCTCCGGCAGAAGCACAAGGGCAAGCTCGAAGAGCGATCCGACAAGGCAACCGGCGAAGGACGGATCGCCGTCTACATCAATGAGTCCAAAAAGACGGGTGCGATCGTATCATTGCAATGCGAGACGGCTCCGGTAGCGAGGAACGAGTTGTTCATCGCTCTGGCCGAGGCGTTCGCGGCCAAGACCGCGAGAGGCGACGAAGACCGGCCCGATCCGGAAGCGCTGCGTCAAGACCCGGAACTCGAGAAGCAGTTTACCGACGTATTCGGCAAGATGCGCGAGAACATGAACCTCAAGGAATGTCGCCGGGTCAAGGGCGAGTATCTTGCTTCCTATGTTCACCACGACGGCAAATCCGGTGTTCTGCTGGCGCTCGACGCCGTTCCCAATTCGGAAAAAGCGATTGGTGCCGACTTGTGCATGCACGCCATGTTTACCAAGCCGCTGGCCATCGAGCGCAGCGGCGTGCCCGAGGAGGAAGTCGAGAAGGTTCGCTCGATGGCGGAAACGGTTGCCAAAGAGGGGGGCAAGCCGGAGAGTATCGTGGAGAAGATCGTTACCGGAAAGGTCAACGCCTTTTTTGGCGAGCGCGTGCTGCTGGAGCAGATTCACGTGAAGACCGACGACTACCCGAAGATGAAAATCGGCGACGTTTTGAAGAGCGCCGGTGTCGGCACGGTGACGGCCCTGGAAATCATGACGATCGGTCAATGATGGACTGACTCTTCGGGGCCGAAAGGCCCTTTTTTTTGTGCCCGCAGTACGCGAGGATGGTTGGCGATGGCCGAACCCAAGTATCGACGAGTGGTCCTGAAGGTTAGTGGAGAGGCGCTTTGCGGTGAGGGGAAGGGCGGGATCGACGGCGCGGCGCTCGGGTTCTTGGCCAAAGAAATCAAGCAGGTCGCCGACTTGGGCGTGGAGATTTGCCTGGTCGTGGGCGGGGGCAACCTCGTTCGCGGCAGCGTGATTGCGCGGCAGGCGCCGATTGAAGAGACGACCGGCCACTACATGGGCATGCTCGCCACGGTGATCAACGCGATTGCCGTTCAGGATACGCTTGAATCGATCGGGGTTCGGACGCGGGTTCAAAGCGCTTTGGGAATCGATCGGGTGTGCGAACAGTTCATTCGCCGTCGGGCTATTCGCCACCTGGAGAAGAAGCGGGTGGTCATTTTTGCGGCCGGTACGGGCAACCCCTTTGTCACCACGGACACCGGCGCGGCGCTGCGTGCGGCGGAAGTGCGGGCGGATGCCTTGCTCAAAGCGACCAAGGTGGACGGCGTGTACAGCGCCGATCCGAAGGCCGATCCGCAAGCCAAGCGCCTCGAGCATTTGACCTATGACGAGGCCATGCAGCGTCGCCTCGGCGTCATGGACGTCAGCGCGTTCGATATGTGCCAACGAAGCGGAGTCCCGATCGTGGTGCTTGATCTTTGGAAGGCGGGCAACATGCGGGCCGTGGTCTTGGGCGAGAGCGTCGGCACGCGGATCGACGCCGGGTGAGCCGCGCTCGGCCCGTGGCGTACGCACGCGTTAAGACCGGCTTGTCGCCGGTGGGCCGGTCTGGTACACCTACCGGCTTGGAGGGGAAAGGGGGGGCTCGTTTTTCTTGGAGTTGCCGCAATGTCGACCGCCGCCATCGAAAAAGAATGTAGCACCATGATGGGCAAAGCCGTCGCGTTTCTCAAAGAGGAATTGCGTGGCATCCGCACGGGACGGGCAAGCCCCGCGCTGATCGAGCATATCAAGATTGATGTGGCGTCCTACGGGAGCACGATGGAATTGCGCGAGTTGGCTACCGTGGGCGTTCCCGAGCCGAGCACGCTTCTGGTCAAGCCGTTTGATCCGACGACGCTGTCGGATATTGAAAAAGGGCTTCAGTCCTCCAGCTTGGGCGTCACGCCGCAATCCGACGGCAAGGCCATTCGCCTTCCGATCCCCCCGCTTTCAGGCGAGCGGCGTCACCAACTTGCTCAGCAGGTTAAGAAGATGGGCGAGGCGCAGAAAGTGGCCGTCCGCAATGCCCGTCGGGATGCGAACAAGGCGGTGGACGCGGCGGAGAAAGCCAAGACCATTAGCGAAGACCTTGCCAAGGACGCCAAGGATCGTATTCAGAAGCTGACGAAGAAATACGAGGACGAGGTCGACGTCATCCTTGCCGAGAAAACGAAGGAAATCGAAGAGATTTGAAGGCGATCCGCTGGACGGGGGTGGTGGGTAGGTAGCCTTTTTCGGGGCGGGCTCGCGGTGGGCTGGGAAACCGCCCGGTCGGCAAAACCAAGCCTGAGCGCCCGTTGAAAAAGTGCGGTATCGGTATCTTGGCGGTGATTCTAACAGCGCAGGTCCACTTGGACCTGTGATGCCGCGCATGCTCGCCGCTGGAAGCCGACACCACATCCGAACGCCAGTCATTCAACAGCTTGCCCGGAGGGCATCAAAGGCACAGAGAGAGTGGAGGGAAGTGCGATGCGCACGTAGGTGGCATGGCAGTAATCTCTCTGTGGTCTTGATGCCCTCAGTAGCTGAATCCTGTTGGATCGCCGCCGCGGGCGGCGTTGGGAACGGTTGTATTTGTCGGGTCGGTTCGGTTGGCCGAATCCGCGCAGCTCCGCGGGCTGGCGCCCGCGGTTCATGTCGGCGGCGGCTTCAGATCGGGACACCGGTCTGTTACTGCTCGTAGGCGCCCATGTCGATAGCGTCGCCGACGATGCGGGGGTTGCCGTCGAGATCGGTTTCCAAAGTATTGGCTGAGCTGTCGCCGGCGTCTATGCAAGGCGATCCGACGGTAAGGCGCAGATCATCGTCGTCGGTTCCGCGGCGGTTGTCGGCCCCGTCGGCATCAACAAAGAGCGGGTCATCGCCGATGTTGGTTCCGTCGTCGAGCGGGCCGTCCGGGATCAACCCCTCAATACACGAGTAATGGACTACGAGCTTGTCGGTGGGGCCGTCAATCTGATCTGATGCTCGATTGGCGGGCTCGTCGCCGTCGTCATCTTCGGAATGCCCGCGGCCGGATTTTTTGCGGGAACCGTGCTTTGAGTGGTGGCCATTGCCCCAGAGGATGCAGTTGGTCACCGTCGCGACGCCGTCGCCGGCGTGGGCGATGCCGCTGCCTTTTTTCTTGGCGGTGTTGTTGCCGACCGTGCAGTTGATCA
>JBHHUB010000198.1:0-6927 GCA_046753625.1 Phycisphaerae bacterium
GCTCGAGCCGAAGAGGGGTGGAGTCGTGCCAAGGAGTTGTGCAAACATTGTCCTGCGCCGTTTGATGCGTACTTCGACAGCATCAACATGATGGGGCCGATCAATGCCCTGCGCGGCACGAAGGAGGCTGCGGATTTCTTCGACGCTGTGGCGACGGAATACGAGCAGATGGTGGCCGAGGGCGTAGGGGTGGTTGAGGACGAACGGTTCCGCATCGTGATCGAGGGGCCGCCGCCGTATCCCTACTACCGCAATTTCCGCAATCTGTTCGAGGCGTGGGGGGCGGTGGCCGTTCAGAGCACCTACTCCACGGTCGGCGGCACGTGGGAATTCGGCTTTCGGCACGATCCGGAACACCCGTTGGAGAGCATCGCCGATCAGATGATCGAGCACAATCTGTGCAACCGATCCATGCTCGAACGATATAAGCAGATTCGCACGTACATCGAGGATTGGGACGCCGATGCGCTCGTCATCCACAGCATCAAGAGCTGCCGGCTTTTTTCGGCCGGTCAAGGCGACATGCGCGAGTATTTCACGCAAGACCTCGGCGTACCGACGTTGATGGTCGAATCCGATCTTGAAGACCCGCGCTATTATGCGGAAGCGCAGATGAAGAATCGGATCGACGCGTTTTTTGAGTCCCTGCAATACAAACGAATGCGGCGCGAGGAAGAGGTGTTGCGTCAGTAAGGGTGCGCCAAAAGGCACCGGAAAGAGAAAATGCCATGGAATATGCCGTTGGGATCGATGTGGGAAGCACGCAGACGAAGGGGGTGGCCATTGACGCCGCTCGCGCCATCGTTGCGCGGGTGCTGATCGATACGGGGGCCAACGTGAAGCGAGCCGGCCAGCGGGCCCTCGATGAATTGGTCACCGATGCCGGAATCGCACGCGACGATGTGAAGTACGTCGTCGGTACGGGCTACGGGCGGTACAAGATCGAGGCCGGCGATACCCAGGTTACGGAAATCTCCTGCCATGCCCGCGGGGCACAGATCCTATTCCCCAATACGCGCACCGTGATCGACATGGGTGGACAGGATACCAAGGCGATCAAGGTTGGTCCGGAAGGTGACGTGCTGGACTTCTGCATGAACGACAAATGCGCGGCCGGCACGGGCCGATTTCTCGCAGGCGCGGCGGAGGTGCTCGGGTTGTCGCTTGATGAGATCGGTGTCATTTCACTCAAGGGCACCAAGCCGATCCGCCTTACCAGCGTATGCACGGTGTTTGTCGAATCGGACATCTTGAGCCATCTGGCACAGAAGAAAAAGGTCGAAGACATTCTAGCGGGCGTTCATGACGCGATTGCCGCGCGTACGATTGGTCTGGTGCGGCGCGTCGGGATCGAGCCGGAGATTACGTTTACCGGCGGCGTGGCGCGCAACATCGGTATGGTGCGCTCGCTCGAAGCGAGACTGGGCAAAACACTGAACATCAGCGCGGAGGCGCATTTTTGCGGCGCGCTGGGGGCGGCGCTGTTCGCGATGGATCATGTGCTTGCGGGGCATCCGCCGGACGTCGGCGTGGGGGCGGAGGCGGCCGTCTGGGTCGATGAATAGTGAGGCGATGTGATGCGCCGATGGGACTACACCGCAGAGAGACGGTGTCGATCTGATTACATGATTGGGTTTAGCGATCAGGGCAGATGATGCTCAAGTGTACTGACGTGTAGGCCTGAAGCCCACGCGACGCCCGGAGGCCCGGCACCATTGAGTGCCGCAGGGCGAGGCACAAGACCGTTTTCTGTTCTGACGTACTTGGGAAAGAGAGATAGGAGCGCAACGTGGTACATATTGCAGGTGTGGATCTTGGCGCCGGAGCCACCAAGACGGTGATCGTCGACGATCAAGGAAACGTGGTGGGGCGCGGCATCGAGCGGACGCAGGCGGATTTCGACGCCGTGGCCCGCGCCTCCATCGAGCAGGCGTGCGCCGAAGCGGGGCTGAAGCCGGATCGGATCGATTACATCGCCTCGACGGGGCTGGGGCGGTATAGCCTGGGCATGCGGGACATTCAGATTACGGACCTGACGTGTGGCGCGCGGGGCGCCCACGCGATTTTTCCGGGCGCGCGTTTTGTTTTGGACATGGGCGCCCAAAGCACGAGGGCTATCTCCCTGCGTGACGGCGGCAAAGTCAAGGCGTTTCGGACCAACGAGAAGTGTGCGGCCGGCAGCGGGGGGTTCCTTCAACGCATCTGCCGGTACTTGGAGGTGGACGTTGGCGAAATCGGCGCCTTGTCTTTGAAGGCGGAGGATCCGCAGCCGATCAGCAGTGTTTGTGCCGTGCTTGCGGAGTCGGAGATCATCAACCACGTTTCCGAAGGCAAGACCGTGGCGGACATCATCTGCGGCGCGCACGAGTCGCTGGCCGGTCGGGCGCTCAGCCAACTGAAGATGGTCGGCTTTGAGGAATCCGTCGTGTTCATCGGCGGCGTAGCCCGTCAGGAGGGCATGGTGGAGGCATGCCGCAAGATGTTTGAGGGTGAACTGCTCATAGCGGAGCATCCGGCGCACGTTGTGGCGCACGGGGCGGCCATCTTGGGGTTGTCGCGCTACCGAAAACGCGCGAGTACACTCGTCGGCACGGCCAAGGCGAATTGACCAGCGCCGCACGAACGGTCCGCCTTGCGGGCGATCGGTTCGGATTGACCGGCGATCAGTGCCATGGTCATGGCTGGGTGCTGCCGAACTCCTGTTGGAACCACTGAAAGTCGCTCAAGTCGATATCGCCGTCCTGTTCGGTATCCAGGCACTGGCAGCTCGGCGCGTACGCGGGTGGGTCGGTGGGGCCGACCGGACCCGTCGCACATGTTTCGATGTCGCCGAAGTCGGTCAGGTCGATGACCTGGTCGCCGTTGACGTCACCAGACGCCAGGCACGCTACGCAGGTCGCGCCGACCTCGTCACAGAACGGCAGCAGCGGATCAATGCAGGGCTCACTTCCCGGTTGACATCCGGCGGCGCCACATGTTTCCACACCATTGCAGAATAGGCCATCGTCGCAGCCCGTGTTGTCGGGCGCATGCACGACGGTATCGTTAACCTCGTCGCAGAAGTCCGCCGTGCAGTCGATGCCGTCGTCGGCTACCGGCGGCGTGCCCGGTTGGCAGACGCTGGCGGTGCAGACTTCCGTTCCGGTGCAGAAGAGGCCGTCGTCGCAATCGGCATCGGTCAGGCACTGCACGCAGATCGCATTGGCTGCATCGCATACGGGCAGGAGCGGGTCGGTACATGGCGCGCTACCCGTCTGGCAGTCGGCCAGCAGATCGCACGTCTCGACACCGTTGCAAAAGAGACCATCGTCGCAGGCGGCATCGTCGGGCGCATGCACGACGGTATCGTTCACTTCGTCGCAGAAATCCGCCGTGCAGTCGATGCCGTCGTCGGCTACCGGCGGCGTGCCCGGTTGGCAGACGTTGGCGGTGCAGACTTCGGTTCCGGTACAGAAGAGTCCGTCGTCGCAATCGGCATCGGTCAGGCACTGCACGCAGATCGCATTGGCTTCATCGCATACGGGAAGGAGCGGATCCGTACATGGCGCGCTGCCCGTCTGGCAGTCGGCCAGCGGATCGCACGTCTCGACACCGTTGCAAAAGAGACCATCGTCGCAGGGCTGAAGCTCGAATTCCAGGTGGACGCCCCCATTGAAGCCGCAGTCGCTGCAGGCTACCGAGGGGGGAGCCGTGATTTCGAATACGACGTCCCCGACTCCACTGATCGGGTCGTTGACCGCGGCGTTCCAGACGTCCGCGCTGATCGTAAACGGTACCGGCGTTGGTGCATCACTGCAGTCGTCCAGTCCAGTCAGCTTGTAAATCCCCGGTTTGGTGAAGTCCGTGCCGACAAGGTGGATGTTGTAGTATTGGTCGGAACCGCTGTAGTTCCCTTTGGCCCACGTTGTCAAGTGGACGTCGCGGTTGACCTCAAGCGCATCAAAGAACGTGTACCGCTTGGGGCAGTTGAAACCAAGCCGCCCCAATATGGTTGGGTCGGCATTCATGATGCAAGGTTCAGTGCCGTTGCCGGAGCAGGGCGACACGCAGGCAAACCCGGGTTCGGTCTCCTGGTATCCGGGACGGCAAACGGTCTCACGAACGAGGACGGCGTGTTCGCAGGCATCGGTGACTTCGTTGCAAATGTCGTTCGTGCAGCCGATGCCGTCGTCACAGTTGGGTATCGAAGTCGGATCGGTTACGCAATCGAGCGCCGCGTCGCAGTGCTCCACGCCGTCGCAAAACAATCCGTTGTTGCACAGCGTGTCGTTCGGTGTGCTGACACAATCGAGAATCTCATCGCAGACGTCTTCCGTACATCCCACGCCGTCGTCGCACGCTTGAAGCGCGAACTCCAGATGCACTCCTCCGGCGAACGTACAGTCGCTGCAAGAGACCGCCGGCGACGCCGTGATCTCAAAAATGATGTCACCCACACCGCTGCCCGGGTCCGCAATGGCGGCATTGAAGTCGGCAGCGCTGATCGTGAAGAAAACATGCGGCGCCGTGGACGTGCAGTCGTCCTGCCCTACCTTGTAGATGTTCGCTTCGGTGAACGTCGTGCCCACCAGGTGGATGTTGTAGTACTGATCGAGTGAACTGAAGCTGCCCAGAGCCCACGTGGTCAGCTCAACGTCGTGGCTGACGGGCAGCACGTTATGAAACGTGTACCGCTTGGGGCAATTGAAGCCGAGGCGGCCCAAGAGGTTTTCATCGACACCGGGAACGCAAGGTTCGGTGCCGTCGCCGGAACAGGTCGAGTCGCACTGAAACCCCGGCTCGGTTTCCAGGTAGCCCGGGCGGCAGATCGTCTCTCTGATGCCGGTCGCGTGTTCGCACACTCCCGTAATCGGGTTGCAGACGTCGTTCGTGCAGCCCACGCCGTCGTTGCAATCGGCATCCACTTGGCAGGCTCCGGCAAGCGGCCGCGGTAAGCCCGCGCCGGGGCCGACCGTTTCGTCTACTTCGGCCGGCCACGACGGCACGCGCTTGGCGGCATGCCGCGGGGAAGCCGCCTCCGCCCGGATTGCCGGGCCATGCCCCAGGCAAAGGACCACTGCCGACAGAACTCCCCAGCTTCGGGCACGATCTGCGGCCGTGCCAACTCGAACATTGACCGATGTTTTCGCTTTCATGCCTGATCCGCTCCATGCCAACAAAGGAAACCCAATCCTGCAGCAACGCTCCGCCACGAGGCCGGCGGATTCGGCGCCTACTTCAACAATCGGGATTATCGTGGCTTCAGCCACAGCGAGAATGGCGGCTGTGAGGCTGGATTCACTCCGAGCCGCGGGCTCGAAGCCCGCGCGACTGCCCGACACCCGTGGCACGAAGCGTGCGGTCGCCCTGGCGCTGCGTCACACTTTGTTGTCGCTGCCCGAGCTACCGGAATCGGGCGCGCGAATCAGAGCCCACCGCGCTAGCGGTGGGACCAGTCCGCGGGCTGGCGCCCGCGGCTCTGGTTCGTAACGAACCCGAAAGTTCAGGTGTGCCAAAGCACTAGCGCCTTTCCTGACAAGGGTTTACGCGGCATCAACGGTTCGGCCCCGCATCATCCCCGGCCGCATTTGCCTGGAGCGTTGCATCCCACGCCGCGATCGATTTGCATGCCGGGCTAATCAGGAACGCCGCAGCCGATACTCATCGGATCGGGCGAGGTTAACGCGCAGTTGCTCGTGATTGGCCTTGGCCCCCATGGCGCGGACGTGGAAGACGAGGTCGTCGCCGTCCTGATAGCAGGTCCGCTTGCGAGCCCGAAGCCCGGCTGCTTCGAACATCCCGTCCACGCGCGCAATGGCGTCACTTTCGTTGGGGGTTACGAAGTCGTAGATTTGAATGTCGCGGTAGGTGCCCACCCAGTGTTCGACGAAATCAAAAATGAACAGGGCGATCAATATCGCCAGCGTGCCGGCCACGGCCAGCCCGAACTCGCCAAACCCGACGGCCATGCCGATCGCTGCCACGGCCCAGATGGTGGCGGCCGTGGTCAAACCGAACACGCTGTTGCGATTGCGGAGAATCGCGCCCGCACCGAGGAAGCCTATGCCACTGACGATCTGGGCTGCGATGCGTGTTGTATTGAGGTCCGGGGCGCCGATCCGCTGCGACGCGATGGTGAATACGCACGCGCCGACGCAAATCAGGATGATGGTGCGGAAACCGGCCGGTTTGTCGCGCAGTTCACGCTCAAACCCGATCGCGCCGCCCAAGATGATCGCCGCCAGCAGTCGGGCGATGTCATCCCACGAGAGATTCCACGAAGCCCGAAATAGGTCGAGCAGTTCCATCATGCGACTCTACTTCCCATTGCGCTTATGTTCGATCGCCCTTTCGATCACAGCATCCTGCGCAGCAACTCTACCGGGTTTTGGCGCAACCTCAAGCCGATGAGGTTGTTCCGCGGCGCAATGGGAGTTTGACAATTCTGCCGGGTGCCTCGTAGGTCATACGACACAGTGTGATGGCGAGGCGTTCTCGGCCGTTCTAGGTGCGGGAAGCGACGGAAATGGATGATCTCCGGCTGGGCCTGCAAGGACGGGCCTGGTCGCCCGCTTCGCGGGAACGCCCCGCAAACGGGGCACTGGCGATCCTTGGTCGCCGCCAATTCTGTCGTGCACGCCGGCGGACTTTCCACCAAGGCGAAGCCCGGATTGGCCATCGCCGGTCTTGGCGGGCTGGGGATGATTGGCCCAAGGCCGTTGAAGACTGCGCAGGCAGCGGCAATGCGATTCAGGCAGTATGGCAGACCGTGGCCGAACCTGGGGCCATAAGCAGCGGCCCCGATTCGCACCGAGTTGCGATCCGCCGGCCCGCGTACTTTCCTCCGATTATCCGACAACTGCAATATGCGACCGCCATAGATGTCAATTCAATGGCACGATTGGGCGAGGAGGGAATCGAACCCTCACGTCCGTTAGGACAGGGGAT
>JBHHUB010000199.1:0-6812 GCA_046753625.1 Phycisphaerae bacterium
GCACAAATCGATGGGTTCGCTTTCAGCCTGCGAAATCAGGCATTCATAGATCGACAGGTCGATCTGCTCGTCGGGGACCGCCATGCCCAGGGCGCAATGACCCTGCGGATCCATGTCCACGAGCAACGTTCGCCGCCCCTCGCGGGCGATGGAAGCCGACAGATTGATGGCCACAGTGGTCTTGCCACAGCCGCCCTTCTGGTTCGCTACGGTAATCGTTCGCACGGATGATATCCTTGCCTGAAGTACTGGGGAGGCGGCATACGATCGGTCCGCGTCGACCGGTCGCCTCCTGCTACCGGTCCGCGGCATTGCGGATGTGTGCGGTAGCGGCGGACACGCTTCAAAGCGGTCCGTGCTCGCCCGTTCCACGGGTTGATTGCACGTTCCCGTACAGCCGCACCCGCGTTTTATCGGATGCACACCTCGCGAGACTTGAGGCGACGATAGAAAAAATAGCCCTGCCAATGCTGACACGGCGCGCGACGGGAAATCACAGCATTGGTATGGGGTGACCGCCCGTAGGTTGTGTAGAGTGCCCATACAGCCCGACTTGACGTTCGGCGCTCGGACTCGATCCCACGGTCATTCCGGTCAAATGCGGCCGTGGGTCAGGGTGGCCGGCGCACGCCTGAAGCGAGGTCGGGGCGATTCCCTCGGGCCGGGCCGTCCCCCGACCTTGCGGCGTCCTCGCTTCTAGGGGTCGGTGGCGGGCGCCACGAAGTGATGTTCGTGGCCCGGGATCGGGCGAGGTGGCGCCGTGGGGCGCGGGATCGTCTCGGGCATTTCAAGGAGTCTCGTTCGCCGGGTGCGTTTTTGGGGCATGCAGCGCAGCAAGCCTAGCGTGTACCGGTGGCGCGGGTTTTTGAAGATCCGGCGGACGTCGGCGTGCTCGACGATCTTCCCCGCGTACATGACGTAAACGTAATCCGCCACTTGGGCGACGATACCTAGATCGTGCGTGATCAGCAGGACGCTCATCCCGGTTTCGGTCCGGACGTTGTGGAGCAGCTCCAGGATCTGACGCTGTATCGTAACGTCCAGGGCGGTGGTCGGCTCGTCGGCGATCAGGAGCGAGGGGTCGCAGGCCAAAGCCATGGCGATCATCACACGCTGCTGCATGCCGCCCGAAAGCTGGTGCGGGAATTGGCCGGCACGCCGCGCCGGCGAATCAAGTCCCACCCGTTCGAGCATGTTGATCGCACGCGCCATGGCCGCTTTACCACGCAGGCCTTGGTGCAGCGTGAACGACTCGGCCACTTGGGCGCCAACGCTCAGCACGGGATTGAGCGAAGCTTGGGGGTTCTGGAAGATCATGGAAATGCGTCGCCCGCGAATCCGCGTCATGGCCCGTTCCGTGAGTTTCAGCAAGCTGACCGGCTGGGGTTCTTGCGGTCCCCGGAAGAGGATTTCGCCGGCGTCGACGCATCCTGGAGGCGACGGAATCAGGCGTAAGATCGACAAAGCGGTCGCGCTCTTGCCGCATCCGCTTTCGCCGACCAAAGCGACAATTTGCCCCGGCCGGACGGCCAGTGAAACGCCATCCACCGCGAGCACGTCGTGTTCGCCTACTTGAAAGCGCATGCGCAGATCGCGGATGTCCAAAATAGGGGCGAGCGTGGTTTGTTCTGTCGGGCCGGATGAAACTGTTTGCATTCAAGAGCCCTTCCAGGATGGCGGGCTGCTGCCGGCGACCGATCCATGTCGCCGAGGTGGCCGGCACGCCACTTGCCATGATGGATTGAGCGGATGGTAGCCGGATCACTCTCTCTTGGCGACGGGGCATTACGTTACACGCCCCCAAGCGGATGCTTGGCGCCCGAATTCGGTCACGTTTGATTTTTCGGACCCGGCACACTAACATGCTATCCACGGAAGGCGGGCGGGTTTCCGCATTCGCAGATTCCGTTGTGGGTGAGGTCATCGCCCGAAGCAGCTTGGTCTAGGAGGTGGATCGTGGAGAACGGAGCGCGCATCGGCTTGGCTTGGCCGAGCTTCCTGACTTGTATTGTGGTGCTGGTGGTCTTGCTTGGAGCCGATTCCTGGTGGGGCGGTATGGGAAGTGGGTCGGTCCTGGGGGGGCCGAGTATGGGGAACGGTCATCCGGCGCCGGCGACTACGATCGAGGTTCATGTGGAACTCTCGCCTGCCATCGTACATGGACCCCTCGTGCGGTGTATTGATTTTTGGTTCTACGGGGATTGCGACGTGGCTCCGGTGCCCTGCACGGCGGAGATCGCTTTCGACAATCCGCTTACCCCTGGCATCGGATCGGCCATCATCGCGGTAGGGGCTGCGTGTCCGGTGGATATCGAGGACGTTTCGGTGGTAACCGCCATCGATCCGTTGCATACGCTTCGATCGGTCGGCGAATTGGACCACGAGTCGGAGACGCTGATCGTGCGGTTTGAGGGCAACCCCGAGGAAGGTGGCCACTGGCTCGTCGGCGGCAACCTGGATGCATGGAATCCCGATACGAGCCCCGCCAATGGGGGTACGATCAACATTCTGGACTTCGGCGTGTTCGTAGGTCAATACCTGCGGAACTATTCCGAAGGGTCCACGGCCTGCGGCGCATCGGGTCCACATGCTGACATCAATGGGGATGGTGTAGTCGACGGCTTGGATTTCGCGTTTATCGTGGACAACTTTCTTGCTCAGTCCGAGAGTCTTGAGTGCGATCCGCTTGGCACCGATCCGAATCCCCTCGCGGAGATATCGGTGGCCGAGCTGATTGAACTGGGGTTGGAGCAGTTGGTGGTTGCCGATCTGAATCGCGACGGTTGGCTCAACGTGGATGACATGATTCTGTTTCGGCGCAAGCGATTGCGCTGAGCGGGCTTATGGTCGGGATGCTCGGGCTTGCGTCCGGACTGAAGCCGTGGACTTCTGCATGGTTTTCGGGGAGATGTAGCGGTTTTGCTGCGTGTTCTGGTTTTGCTGAATGCGCGCGGTGGTTCGTTGGAGCCGGATGCGCCGGCTAGGATGCCCTGAGTATGGCATGGTCGCCGTGGCGATGGTTTTGTCCGATATTGTGGTCGTTGCGAGGCGCATGAGCCCAATCGGGACGGATAGGCGGGTTGGTTGCGTGCCCGGTGGGCTGGTGATCAGGTACCGGGTTGCATCGAAGACCACCTTGGCGAACGATCGGCGCTCTGTTTGGATTGTTCGCCTGCGGTCATTCCGGTTGCTTCGCGTCCTATAGGTTGTAATGCGCTGCGCATCCTGCTATGGTGAGGGGGTCTCGGTGTGCAGGGTGGGGTTCGGGTGATTGCGGTTGCCCTTGCGTCGCAGCCGTGACCGGCACGTGAGGGGCGTCAAGAGGAGCGCCGGCGGGGAAGGAAAATGATAACGACAAGTTACGCGCTCAGGCGGAGAATCCGCGCTGCGGGCGTTTTGCTATTGGTTTTCGGAGGTTGGTGCAGCCCCAGCGCGCGCGGCGCCAGCCTGTGCGTTGAAACGGCGGACCCATGCATCGTGGCGGGCAGCGCCGTTCCAGCCCAAGTCATTATGGACCCGGGTGATCTAACGATTACGGGCGGGCAATTCTCACTTACCTTTGACGTTGCCTCGTTCGATCTGATCAGCGTTCGCGCGGGCCATGCGTGTGACGCGACCTCGCCCTTCCAGCAGGTGTTGCTGCTGAATGTCGACAAGGGCACGGGAGAGATTTTCTTTGCCGTATCCGTTCTTCCGGGTGATCCGGGTGCCACGGCGCCGGAGGTGATGGCCTGTCTGGTATTCGAAGCGAAGGCGAATCAATCGGGCGGTGACTTGTGCGTGATTACCGATACAGGATCCAGTTTCCTGGTGGACGACGCGGGGCAAGCCGTCCCATTGGATAATTCAATCGCTTGCCCGTCGACGGGCAAACCGTTCGAGTCGTGCACGAATGTCGAATTCGGTGCAACGTGCACCTGTGTGAACGGGGTTCCGGATTGTTCGCCCGTCGCCGCCGAGTGCCTTCAGGGCGTCTGCGTCGAAATGGGCGGCGCGCGGTGCGTTGCGGTCTCCGCTCCCAACGGCACGACCTGTGATGACGGGTTTGACTGTACCAGCGACGATGTTTGTACCGGCGGAACCTGTCTGGGGACCGGGTGCGAGAACCCAAGCGTCTGCTTTACGAGCGAAGCGGGCTGCAATGTGCCTGGTGGGACGGTGGTGCGCGCGGTGCTCGGCGCCGGCAATGTGACCATCGCCGGCGCACAGATCAATATCGAGTATGATCCGACCGTCATGCAGCTCTTGGGAATCGCGCCGGGCCAGGCGTGTGATCCGAGTTCACCGTTTGAAACTGAGCTCGTGAAAGAATTGGATGCGAAGGCCGGCAGCGTGTTCTATGCGGTGGGGGTTGATTTTCTGCACGGCGGCACGGGTACTCAAGGCCCGGCGACCTTGGCTTGCCTGACGTTTGCCCCGAGCGGAAGCGGCGCCCATGAGGTTTGCCTGACCGAAGGCATCAACCCTCAAACGACGATCTTGACCAACCAATTCGGCCAGCCGGTTTCCGTATTCAATGCCATCGATTGTCCCTCCGACCAACCGGGCACACTGGCGTGCATGGACGTGACGTTTGATCCTGAGTGTGCCTGTGTGCCGGATACGGAGGACTGCGCTGCGTTTGATACCGAATGTCTGATGGGTTTTTGTGACGCACTGACGCATCGTTGCCGAACGCAGCCGGTCAACAACGGTGGCGCGTGCGACGACGGCAGTGATTGCACCAGCGCCGATCGGTGCATCCAGGGGCAATGTCGCGGCTTTTTCTGCGACGATCCGAGTCTGTGCGTTGTCGGGCCGGGCTGTGTCGGTCCGGGGCTGGTCCGACCGGTGGAGATTCGGCTTGGTGAGGGGGATCCGGTGATTGTCGGCGGGCAGTTTGCGCTAAGCTACGATCCAAGCGTACTGCAGTTTGTGGACGCCGTTGCCGGCGCTGATTGCGATATTACCTCTCCGTTTACCAATGCGCTTTTCTTGTCCGTGGATGAAAATGCCGGTGAGGTTTTCTTTGCGGTCAGTATCGATCCCACCGGGCACGGCACGAACGGACCGGCCGTGATGGCGTGTCTGCAGTTTGTGGCACTCGTGCGCAATCCAGGGGACATTTGTGTGCTCGAGGGAGCCAACCCGTTCAGGACGCTGCTGGTTGATCAAGACGGCAATTCGATTACCGCCTTCAACGAATTGGATTGCCCGGCCGATGCGGGGCCGCCGGTGGTTACGTGTGATGAGATTTGCACCATCCCCACGGTCAGCCATTGGGGGTTGATCAGCTTGGCGATGCTGCTTCTTGCGGGTGGGAAGATTCTGTGCGTTGCCGGACGATCGACGGGTCGATACGGCGCGTAACGGCTCGGACGCCAACCGCCGCTAGCGGTCGCGCCGCTCCAGCCGTGGCTACCATCCTTGCTCCTTGCGGGACCACCTTGAGCATTTGGCCTCTAGCCTTCGGCCGTGGACTTTGGAGCGTGCTCCTTCGACCTTCGACCTTTGACCTGCAACTACGCTCCCCCGGCCTACTGGATCAGTTCTTCGTAGACTCGTTGGTAGCCGGCTGCCATGACCTCGACGCTGAATCGCTCTTGGGCGTTGGCACGGCATGCCTCGGGTGCAATCTCGTCGAGCCGGCCCACGGCTTCGGCGGCGGCGTCCAAGGAATCCACGACGAACCCGGTTTTTCCCTCGCGGATGATTTCCGGAAGCGCGCCGAAGCGCGTCGCGATGATCGGCGTGCCCGAGGCCTGTGCTTCGACGGCCACGAGCCCGAACGGCTCGCACCAGGAAATCAGGAAGAGGACGGCCGCGGCTTTTCGGTAATAGGGCGCCAAATCCTCTTGCGAGAGCAGGCCCAGGTATTCGACGTTGGTGGCGTCGAGATGCGGTTTGATCTTCACGTCGAAGTAGTCCTGATGTTCCGGTTGGATCATCCCGGCGATCAGCAGTTTGCGGCCGCATTTCCTGGCGACTTGGATGGCCCGGTCCGCTCCTTTTTCCGGTGCCAGGCGCCCGGCAAAAAGCAGATCGTCCGTCTTGACCGGCTCAAACGGAAACCGTTCTATCCGAATCCCATTGTGTACGGTCGCCACGTAGTTCAGCTCGGGTAGAAACGTCCGTTCCGCGTCGGAAAGGGAGACGAAAGGTTGATCCTTGTAGGCCAGAAACGTAGCGTGCGTCGCCCGTACCCAGGCCGCGCCATGCAGCGTGGACACGATCGGGCAAGGGATCAACCGGCTGAAGCAAAGGGCATGCATGTGCAGATGGGAATGGACGATGTCGAACGCGCCGTCGGCCGCGCGCTCCATGCACTGGGCGATGTGGCGTTGCTCCAGCGCGCGGGCGTCAGGTGGCCCTTCCAGCAAGCCGGAGGATGGGTCGAACGACCGCGGTCGCTGTTTTTCCTCCACCGGCCAGGTTTCCAAGGCATAAGGGCAGGTTTCGATGACCCGGGCGCTGGAGCGGCTGCCGCCGGCGGCAAAGAGGGTGACCTCATGCCCGAGTTGGACGAGCCCCTCGGTCAGATTGTGGGCGACCTGCTCCCAGGGACCGTATCCCGACGGCGGCAAGGGCCAACTGATCGGCGCGAGCATGGCGATACGCATGGATGATGCCCTCCGTGGGGACGAGCTACGTGCCTCAATCCGAGCCGCCTCCGTTGGGGAACGGCCCGATGTCGCCGGGTTTCCCGGCGGCGATCACCTCTAATAGAGCGGCGCTGGAACGTTCCTGACGAGCGCTCGCTTGAAGCCCGCCCGGTCAAGCGGCTAGTGCTTTGACACACCTAAACTTTCGGGTTCGTTACGAATCAGAGCCGC
>JBHHUB010000200.1:0-6810 GCA_046753625.1 Phycisphaerae bacterium
CCACCCACGAGCGATCCGGGCGAATACGCACCGAGGACGCCGAGGATGTACGTCCCGTGCGAATGTTGATTGGGCGGATCGCCCATTTCAAGACTCGTGTTGGGGTCGTTGTTGACGAAATCCCACTCGGCCACGACGTTGACCACATGCCCCGGCACGTTGAACGCGTCGTGCGTCCGCTTGAATCCCGTATCCAGGATACCAACTACCACACCGGCGGCCGTAAACCCAAGATCGTGAACCGCCGTCAGATTGATCTGCGAAAGCTGCCCCGTCGCCGCACCCCAAAAAGGCGGCGGCCCCCCCGTCGCATTCGTAGCGGGCGGCGCATGGTCCTGGCCCACAGCAACCGGATCGATGGCCCTGCCGCGCCGCACCGGTTGGATCCTGTCCACAAAAGGCAATCTACCCAGATCGGCCAGTTGACCACGCGTGACCAGCGCGCTCACGCCGTTGAGCCAGCAGCTGATCACCTTGACCTCGGCCCCGGTCGCACGAATCTGATCCACGTAGCGAGGCACGACCGGCAAGTCGTGCACGTCGAACAACCCCGGCGCCGTCCGGCGAAGCTGACGCCGCGTCTTGGCCTTGAGGTTATAGGTCGCGCGAAGCTGTGCGATGGCTTGCTCCTGCGCTTGGTGCGAGGCAACGCCCTTGTCATTGGGATCGAACAAAATCCAAACCTTGACCCGCTCGTCGGCGTCTCCGCTGACAAACAGGCGGTCGACGCTCGGGTGTATGGCGCCACGGATCGGTGCGGCCTGGCCGTTATGGGCCGGACCGACCGAAAAAACCATCAACATGCCCAAGAGAGTGGAACGAAAAACGGTCGACATAAGAGATTCTCCCCATCTGCGCGACGCCTTGGTTCGATAACCCACGCTACTGGGCCACCGCAATCAAGCGCCACCTGGAAACCCCCGGCTGAACTGCGAATCATTGTAGCAGTTTCAGGCCCGTAACCCAAGCCCGGAACCGGCCGCCCCGGACGGGCGGAATGGCGCGGATTGCAGCGACGGACACGGCGAAGTCCGGCGGCCCCGCGCGGAGCATTTCCCGCCATAAAGCAAAGGCACCAGGACGACCAAGGTGGACGATCAATCAACCATGAACGGGGCGAGAAAACTGGCGAGCGGGATCACTTCGCGGTCGCGCCGCCCTGGCCGCGGCCCAAACACATGACCCCGCCAAGCCCGCCGCCGGTCCGTAGCCATCAGGCCTCAGACGTCAAACATTGACATCCAACGATGAATCTCAATCATCGATCCCCGGAACCACCTTCGACCTTTGACTTTGGACTTTGGACTTTGGACCTTCGACTTGCCGTCTTCAGCACGTTCGCCTCTACCCGGCCATGGAGGTCTCACCCTGGGACAGCGCGTCGGCGCGCTTGCGGAATTCCCGGTAGAGCCGCTGTGTGGTGGCGCCGACTTTTCCATCAGCGACGGCCCGGCCGTCGATCTGCGTAACGCCCAGCACTTCCACCGTCGTTGAGGAGAGGAACACCTCATCGGCCGACATCATGGTGGCCACGTCAAACGACGCTTCTCGGACCTTAAGTCCAATACCCTCGGCGCATTGAATCAAGAAACCCTGCGTCACACCATGCAAGACGGAACGGGTGCGCGGGGGCATGGTCAGCACGCCGTCGTTGGCAATAAACACGTTGGCGCTGGTGCATTCGCGCACCTCACCGGTCGGCGTCACGAATATGGCATCATCAAACCCCTTGCGGGTGGCCTCGTTCTTGACCAGCACATTGGGCAGCAGCGTGATCGCCTTGATAAAGCAATGAGCCCAGCGAATGTCCTCGGCCGTCATCATGTGCACGCCGCGTTGCCGTCGCGCCGCCGACAGCGGCTCCATGGGCTTAAACGTGAGGACAACGGTCGGTGTCAATCCGTCGCCGTAGACGTGCGACCGCGCTTCGGTACCTCGCGTGATCTGAATGTAGACCATGCCCCGTCGGCCCATCGCGCTCTTGCGGAGCCCTTGCTCGATGATCGGCTCGAACGGACATTGGTCCCAGTCGTAGTCGATGCGCACCGCTGCCAGGCTTTTCCGAAGCCGTGCGAGGTGGGCATCGAGCAGAAACGGTTTGCCGTGGTAACAGGCGACCACTTCATAAACGCCGTCTCCGAACAGATAACCGCGATCTTCGATGGAAACCATAGCCTGATCGATCGGGCAATAGATTCCGTTCAGGTAGGCCAGCTCTTTCATAATGATCATCGCTTCCTTGCTACACTTCCGGCGCGGGTTTTCCAAGGGCCGCGCGTACGTCCGTCAGCCAGCGCAAGCATTGCGCCCGGCGTTTTTCATCTCGAACCGTCTCCAGGGTTCGGGTCAGCAGTTTGTTGGCGTCATCGTATTGGCGCAGGTCGCGGGCATAAATGATGCCCAACAAGAGCATAATGTTACCAAGTTCCGAGCTTCGCGGGTAACACTTCGCGAAGCGTTCCATCGCGGTCGCCGCTTCGCCGAAGCGGCCGGCTCCGTAGTATTCTCGAGCAATGTCAAGCTGATGGCGTTCGGAAAGGCATTGCCGCTCATCGAGCCCGAGCAGTCGCCCGTGCAGCGTAAAGGCTCGCGCAAAATCTCGCTGCTCGATCGCCTCAGCCACCTCGCCGCGCAACGCAGCGATGGTTTCCAGATGTTCTCGCTCCGCTTTCGTTGGCGGTTTCTCCTGAAAAGCGCCGGCCCGGGCGCCGACCCACCCCCTGCTCGCGTGAGGCGATTGCGCCACGGTGGACGCGTACACGCGTCTCCGGTTCCAACGGCTCCACAACGCCAGTATGTCGAATTGGTCTCGCGGGAGCGCACGCAGCAGCAGCATGCCCAGCGCGGCCACGAAACCGAAAATGTATCCCGCCAGGTGTGCGCCGGTGGCAATCTGTCCACCGCCCGAAAGGGACGGTGCAATAACATTATCCCAAACGATGATCTTCAACCCGATGATCACCATCGCCGAAACTTCGACGAAATGAATGAAGAAAAACCAGATGAGCACCGTCACCCGGCTTCTCGGAAACAACGCCAGATAAGCCGTCGTCACGGCCGCGATCGCCCCCGACGCTCCGACAAGTTGAAACACGTCGTCGCGCACCAGCGCGTAACCCCACGCCGCAAACACGCCGCCCGCCAGATAAAACAGAAGGTACGGCAGGTCGCCCATCTTACTGTTGACGCTGTTGCCGAACACCCAAAGGAACAACATGTTGCCCAACAGATGCCACGCGTCGGCATGAACGAATTGATAGGTAAAGAACTGATAAATCGCCGGCTGCGCCGAGTGAAACACCATGTACTCATCACGAACCCCGGACAGCGTTCGCCCCAGCAACATATCCCCCAGCACCAGGAAGACGAGCATGTTCACGCCGATGATCGCATAGTTGATCGTCGGCGTGCGGTGGCTCGCAGACTCAGTTCGAATCGGTAGAATCAACATGGAACGGATCGCCACCGGCTAAGCCGGTCGGCCACCTTCCTTTCTTAAGGCCACCGCGGCCGGTGGTGAACGAAATCGCCCTGTGGCGAGCGACCAATGTACCGGACGGCCTCGGATCATCCCGGGCCACCCGGGCCCGGCGCATCTTCGCTCGGCGGCGGCTTGAAACCTGCGCCCGCCTGCTGCACGAAGTGCATGCGCAACTCGTACAAAACCCCTTCGAGCATCTTGGATTCTTCATCCGTAAGGTTGCCCTTGGTTTTCTCCGAAAGGGCGGTCAGCATGTCAATGTGATGCCGGGCAACATCCGCGTTGGGCGGAATCGACTCGCCGCCGGGTCCTCGGTACCCGCCAAGGCCGATCATGGCTTGCATCGCCAGGAAGTTAACCAGCTCCAGAAAAATGGGCGAGCCGCCCTCGGATGGCCCTGCCTGCCCGGATGACGCCTTGCGTTTCGCTTCCTGCTCCGCCAGGCGCGCCTTTTCTCGGGCTGCTTCTTCTTTCCAATCCGAATCGACATAAATGCCGCCGTCGGAAGTATCGTCACTCATGGGTAGCTCCCGTATCAGGTTAGGCCCAATAGGCTCCGTCGCCCCCCGGCCAGACGAGCCAACCCGCGACCGTCTCACCGGAACATGATTCTCCCTTCAGCAGGGACTATACCCGAAAATCACTCGGACCGGGAAGAGCGGAAATCAGTCGCTCCAGAGTAGTATCGTCAAAAAGCCCGAAGAAATACGTCCGCCCACATGCAATGCGTCGGCTCGCGCCGGCCGCCTGGCTGCGGTCCAGCGCGGCGCGGAGGCGGACAAGCAATTCCGGGCCGGTATCCAACAACGACCGACTCGCCTGCCGGATGGCCAGGAAAGCCTTCCTTCGTGCCCCGTGGTTCTTCCAATCCGATGCCTTCAGCTCTTGGGCCGCCCGGACCGCCGCCTCACGCAGCTCAAACAATGCCGCCGTTTCGGAGCTCGGGCGCACATAGCGCTGCGGATTCCACCGTACATCGCGAATGCGGCGTTGAAGATCGCCCACAGCCTCTGCCGCAATCGGCCCCAACCCCAGATCCAAGTGCAACGTGGCCGACGCACAAGCCATCGCCGGGGGCTCGACTTCGTAGTACCCCGCCATAATCTGATCGGTGATCTGATCGTACTTCGCCCCCCCAATGCCGTGAATGAAAAAGTCGGCGAGCAGCAATCGAGCCCAAAGGGTCAAGGCAATCGCCCGCGGGCGCAGCACCCAACCCTCCAGATCCGCAAACATGCGCGAAAGCGCATCCGGCGTGCGCACCGCTTCGGCCGAGCACTCCGCGATCAACTCCTGATCCGCGTAGAAGCGAAGCCCGCCTCCGCGCGAGAGGAACAGGCGGTGACGCCGACCACCGGGCCGCTCCAGCCAGAGCGGCAATTCGCAACGCGCTGGAGCGCATTCCAGGTCCGGCATAGGCCGACGGGTTCCGCGGATTCGATGGCGATCGCGGTAGACCGCCAGAGCGTGGTTGTAGGCAGCCGTGAACCGCGACGCGTTTTGAATCATGTCAACGACCAACGGCGTGCACCAATGCCGGCTGATTCGATGCTCGGCGAGATGAATCCCAAACTTGTGGTCGATGGCTTTTCGGCCTGCGACGGCCTGATCGACCCAGTCGGCCGGCGCTTTCGCAGCGCGAACGCCCTCGACGTACACCGGAATCTGCGACCGATCGAAACGATCGCGCATGATCTTCCGAAGATCCTCTGAGAACCGGCCCACCTGCTCGACCGATTGCAGCGGGAGGTGCTCAAAGGGAACGCGGTAAGAACCATGCGGAAAAACAACCCGACCCAGCGCGTCCGTCCCCCCCTCTGTAGAGGGAACCGCCAGCTCGGACGACTTCGGCACGTCCGTGTCCACGACCAGATTCACCGCCAAACCCCCGATCGCTCGCGCCAATCGGTCGGCGAGAATGTGCTTCGCCCACACGCCGGGGTGGATGAACGCCGGCTGATGCCCCAAAACCACCAACAGGCGGTGGGGATCGCCGACCAGGGCCTCGCGCGTCTCCCGTCGCCACTCCGCCAACGGCCTGCCCACGATGATCGGTCCCCCCGTCCCCAAGCGTCGGTGGGTATCCACAGCCGCCTTACCCCATGCCCCCGCCGGCGGAACAATCAGCGTGCGGCCGTGTCCGACCGGCGTCTTCAGTTGCTCGTTGGGAAAAAGCATCGGGTCGGTCAGCCCAACGAACACGGCACACGCGCGCGGCCGCACTCGCCGGGCAAGTCGCCGGTCGCCGCTAATTCCTGATCCAGTACGTCGAGGTAGTGCGCCAAGCGTACCGTGGGGTCGTCAAGCATACCCCCGAAATGGCGTGTGGGGTCGTTGTAAATGAGCCGGACCGGCAATTCTGCGATGCGCAGCCCCGCCCGGACCGCTTGAACCCAAAACTGCATGGGCATCGCGTATCCAGGCACCGTGATCTGGAAACGGGCGAGAGACGCCACACGGTAGGCCTTGAACCCACAGAAGGCGTCGGTAATGCGCAATCCCAGGCGGCGATTGAGCAGGTCCGTAACGGTGGCGTTGATCGCCCTGCGGTCCGCGGGAGCCGTGGCGTTGCCGCCCGTTCCACCGGGGTAGCGGGTTCCCGAAATGATATCAGCCTGCTCCGTCGCCGCAGCCTGAATAAAACGCGGGATGCACGCAGGTTCATGTTGCTCGTCGCAATCCATGGTAATCAGCCACCGAGCCTCGCCGGCCATGGCGAACGCGAACGCATCCGCCAGGCTCTTGCCGTATCCCCGGTTCTCGGGATGGGTGATGACCTGAATGTCGGGCACTTGCCGGAGCAGTTCCGGCGTAGCATCCCTGGATCCGTCATCGATCACCAGAATGTCCCGGGCATACTCTCGAACTTGATCGAGCACGGGAATCAGGTACCTGGCTTCATCGAACACGGGGATGGCGACGAGAAAATCAAGGTCCATGGCCGTGGAATCCTGTCGGTTATATCGCAGTTGTCTCACAATCGGCACGCGGGCACCGTGCCAAGCCATCCTAGGCCGAAATCTTGCAGAAGACAACCGGCCGCGAGAGCCAACGGCGAGCCGCGTCGGAAGCTGAAGGTTGAAAGTCAAAAATCAATGGTCGAAGGTCCAAGGTCGATGGTGGAAGGTGAGCGACTGATCGCGGCTCCGGCGGCGTTGAGGATTTTTGGCCCACCCGCGCTTGGGTGCGTAATCGCGCCATCGATCAGCACCGCGACCGTCCGGAACGGCGCACGCTCGAGGGGGGGTCGCCCCGCCCGCCGCCCCCGCAGATGAACAGCTCCCCTAACTTATGGTCGGGCTACTTACGAAACCCGTCGCAGCGAGCCG
>JBHHUB010000201.1:0-6799 GCA_046753625.1 Phycisphaerae bacterium
CCCACACATATTCCGAGCGAGCAGGTATCCCCCGTCGTGCACGCGTTGGCGTCATTGCAGGGGGCCCCATTCACCCTCGCAGTCCAATCGATATTGTTGGCCGCGGCGTTGCATTCCTCGCAACCGTTGGCGGGATTCGAATCACCTTGGTTGTAGCAGACACCCCCGATCAGGCAACTACCGGCGTTGACGGTGAACACGCAATTGGTGCCGTCAAAGGTGTCGGTCGTGCACGTCAAGCCATCGTCGCATGCCCCGATCGTTATGACGCCGGAACCAAACGTGTTCGGCACAATGGACGCCGCCGTCGCCGCAGCGGTGGCCTTGTTGATCAATGTAGGAAAGGAAATCGGGTGGTCGGGTAGGAAGCTCAGGCTCGTCGTCCCCACGCCCGTGGCGGTCAACGTCAACGTCCCCACCACACCGTCGGCATTGACCGACCCGTTCGTAATGAATGCCGCGTATGCGACATCGCCGGATAGATCCGTCTCGTTGATCTCAACCCAACCGTTGGCGGGCGGCGCCAGACCGAGGTCAAACGGCGTAATGCCCGTCAAGGTGAGCATGGTGTTATCGTAATGCAGCAATCCTTGCACCGCGTTGACGAGCACGTTCATGTTCGTCGCTTCAAACGTAACCGTCACGTTGTCGCCCTGCTGCACGTTGCTCGAACCGGCCGCGACGTTGAGGTGAAAATCCACGGACGGTGGGTTGATCATGGTGTAGGTAATGTCCGACTCCGGGCTGTTGGCCAGGCCGCACGCGGCGGTACCGAAGACGGGGTTGCCGGTCGGGCCCGGCGCAATCATCGGACTCCCATCGACAAGCGCCTGCATTTCCACGATCGCCACGCGCACCCAATTGATCGGCCCGTCTCCGACCGGTGAAGCGGCACAACCGGCCCCGGGAACATAGGAACCGCTGAGGTCGTCGACGATTCCGGCCACATTGTCCGCCGTTCCGTTGGTCAAACCGGTAAAGAGCAGTCCATGAAAAATCCCCGCCGAGAACGGTGGTGTACCGGGCAAAACCACCGCCACCTCCAGCGGGTCGAATTGGATGTCCAAACTCACCGCAGAGAGGCCTGAGGGATGCGTCGTTTGGGCCCAGACCTCCACGAGAAAGGTCTCACCGGCCACAAATGCCGTCGCGTCGGAAAGCGGCAAGGTGGTGCTGGTGTCGGTAAAAGTAAGCGGTGGATGCTTGGCCACGAGCCTCACGGAGACGGCCGGTCCGACCAATTGCTTGCCCCGACCCGTCCGAACAGGCGCCCGATCCAGTGCCTCCGCTGAAGCCCCCACACATGCAAACAGCGCCAGCGCCAAGAACTGGATTTTCCGACCGGGCTTCCCGGCGGCAGGGGTATACGACGAACATCCGCTTCGTTTCACGATGATGGCCCTCTCAAGTACGTCTGCTGCGGTGGCAACAGATCCGTCGCCGAATCCAATCATGATTCAAGGAAAGCAAGTGGCGCAGGCGCCGCACGTCTGCCCGAAACACCCGCTGAACACGCCGAAATCCCCCGTGCCCACGACGTACGCGCCCGTGGCCGGGTCCATATCTCCGTCGAAATTCGATGCCATACATGCGACATATTCCGTATCGCTCGGAAGATAGCTTCGCCCGAAGCAGCCGGAAAACAATCCGAAATCGCCCGTGCCGATCACATCGAATCCGTCGTTATCCAAGTCGAAGGGGCAATGGGTACACACATCGGCCACCTCGTCGCATTGCTCGCATCCGCCCGGGCAAGGGGCGCCGCTGCTTATGCAGACCCCCGCCTGGCACGTCTCCGTTCCATTGCAGAAGAGCGCATCGCCGCACGCCGCGCCGTCGGCCAGCGTCGTGTGCTGGCAGACCCCCAAAACCACGTCGCACGTGTCCGTGGTACAGGCATTGGCATCATCGCAATGGATGTTGGTGATGCACTCCGGAATGAAGACCGGGTTCAAGCTGTAGACATCGATCGGGTCCAGCTCACCGGTTCCGTTCGAGTCAATGGCGTAAATCTGCTCAATCGTACGGATGCCGAGCACATCGTGCAGGTTGTCAAGATCGAGGAAAATAATGCTGGCGACGTTCGGCCCGCCGGGAACGTCGAGCGAGTCGATGTCCATCCCCTGCAATCCGCCGCTGAAACTGAGAAAGACGTATTCGCCCGGTGCGGCCGGCGCACCGGCCTCCACGTCAAGCACTTCCACGACGATGCCGAAATCGTCCGTCGCCCCCGTTTCCAGCGTGTTGTTGTTGCGCACGTTGGCGTCCACGATCGCCAACTCAAACGTGCGCGTCGTCGTGGCAAAGGAAAGACCGCTGCGCGGCTCCCCCACGCGGCCGGTGGGTTCGACGAAATGTAGACGCTCGGAGGGCGTGAACGTGCCCCCGAACGTAAGGATATCCGGGTGGTTCAAACGCAGTGCCCGCAGCCCCGTCTGCGTCGTGTTGACCGTCTCATCGTAGGCGCCCGACCCGCTCGCCACTTCCGCAGAAAGCAAGACCGTATCCAAGAGATCCAGCAAACCCGCCCCCGCCGCCGGTGCATTGATGAACGTAAACGGAAGCAGCGGATCCGGAAAATCTTCGATCAGCACATTTTGCACAAAGAAGCCGTCGTTCAGATCGGTCAACGGATCGGCCAGCATCGCCCCATGCCCACGACCGGCCTGAACCGCAAAGCCCAGATTGGCGGCGGCGTAGGCACCCAAATCCGTGGTTAGAAACTCATTGGCCACGCCGACCTGCGCCGGAATCCCTTGCACGGCCGCGAAAACCGTCGCCTGTCGCGGCAGGCCGTTCTCGTCGGTGCCGGTCGTTGGATTCAAGATGCGGGCGGTAATCGTTGTGGTCTGGACCGCATTGACCACCGCAGGGTCACCGACCGCCGTGTTGCTCGCCGTCACGGTCACCGAAGCGGTGGCCATCAGACCGTCTAGGCTGGAAGCGGGTGTCACCGCGATCCGCGGAAAGCCGAAGGCCTGCCCCACAACGCCCGTCGCTGCAACGTCGTTGACGAACGTGGCCACGGTTGGGTCGGAGGATACGCCAACCGTGGCCACCAGATCAATACCAAACGATCCGCCCAAGTTGGCGGACAACACCCCCGGACGACCAACGGTCAACGGCAACACGTTGAACACTTGCTCGGGCGCCAGCGCTACGCCCAACTCGGGCGCCGACGTCGTCGAGCTTGCGCGGCCGGGCGTCGGGAAGAACGGTCCATCGTTGCGGACGTGCCGGTAGGCTCCCAGCGCGTCTGCGACCGGATCGTCATCGGCCGGGGTGGCGTTTTCCGTTGTCTTCGCCACATCAACAAACACACGGGCATAGCCGTTGGCCTTGCCCGGTGCGGGTTGTACACCGCTGGATTCCGGAACCTGCGGCACGAGCGGGGTAAAGGCGCCGCCCGCCGGCAGCGTCGATTCCAAATCAACTCCGTCGCCGGGGGAATAGGGTTGCCGAAGCACACGAAACTTCGTGTGGTCGTTGGCGGCAAACCCGTCCATCAGCGCGGTAGTGCTCAGCCCCAGCGCGTCGTTGTCCAAATGAGGATGCGCACCGGCGGGCAGGCAATCCAAAGCATGGGCATCGTCGCACAGCTCGACATAACCCGGTGAATCACGATTGACCAGCAGATACGCGCCGGATCCGTTTTGAACGACGCCGCTGGTAGCCTCCGACGGCAAGTCGATCAGCGACTCGGCGACCACGGGCGTGAAGTTGGTCGTACCGGTAAACTGATTTCCGTTGATGGGGAGAAACAGGTAATCCGCCGGTGGTGTCGTGATACCGCCGTTGACCAGGCCGATGCGCGTTGATGGTGTCCCCGCCAGATCGACGGGCGGATTGCCGAAGTAGTCGACCCACCCCAAGACCACCACGCCACTTGGCGGGCGCGCCAGACCGGTCATGCCGTTGGCCGGGTTCAAGTCAAACGTAGGCAGATCGAAGCGGTAGTTCACCAGATTGACGCCGGAACTGATAAGATCGCCCTCGACCTCATAGAACGTCAGGTTCAACGCATCCGGGTTGAGCGACAGCGCCAAGTCAGCCAGCGTCGGCAAGTAAATCTCGATGAACTCCTGATGCGTGCTGGCAGCATCACGAGCGACTGGACCGTCGGTAAGTCCGACCGGATCCGTGTAGACCTCGGTGATTATGGGATGATCCGGCGGAGCCGCAGCCGCGCGCCCGGCGAAGACGACCGCAACCACCCACATGAGTAATGCGACAACCGATCTTTGGGTCATCATGGCATCTCTACAAGCGTTAATGGTGTACCCGGGGCTCAACGTCCCCCCCTTGCATGACCATGGACGTTGCGGCGAATCACACAGGCGCCGATGAGGCCGGCGCGGTGTCGTTCGCCTCACCCATCCTAGTCGGAAGCGCGCATAACCGCAGACTTCCTTAGGGAATCCTTATATTCAAGCAATCCATTCATTCACTGCTTAAAGTCGAGCACCCACCGAGACGCTTGCACGTTCCGTTCCACAACAATCGCCAGTGTGGCATTCCGCGCTTGGCGGCCGCCTGAGCCACGTTATGAGACGAAAGCGTGGGCAACCACACGACGGCGATCACGCCCCACGAACGGATCACGTGCGGTGATGCGTGGGGCATTTCGCCAAAACTGAGCACACGGTCGCACGTTGCCGGCCTCCGCCCGCAGCGCCGCCAAACACCGTTCGAAACGTGACACGTGGCCCCCCAACTACGACCGAACGGTCCACCAGGGTTGCCGACGAGGTCGGTGCAAACCACATCGGACGACCGCGCATCTCATGGATCGCACGGGCGCCGATGAATGACACACCTTGTCGCGGACCAGACGCGAATCCATCATGAATGCGGGATATCAGTGCCTTCGCCCGTGCCATCCAGATGCATCTGGCACAGTATGTGCTAAGCGTCTCCGGAATGCTGCTGCGCCAGATTGCAGCATCTACGTTGTACCGGATGGCGAACGAAGGGGGACGCCCACCACACAATCGACGCCAAGGTCACGGACGGAGGAGCGGAAGGGAAAGTCTCATGAGAACAACAGGCGAGGACGCGCTCATGACTCGACACAGACGAAGACATCCAAACGGCTGGTGGCGATCCGTCATCACGCTGGTTTCTTTGGTCACTCCTTGTGGCGTTTTGGCAACAGAGATGAATGCAGAACAAGACGGGCCCGGCCCGACCCCCGCGGGCGGCCTTCCTTCGGTCAACATACGCCTCGTTGCCAAGGATGCCTTCAGTTTCGGACCCGAGGAGATCACCACGCAGCCCACGTCCGAAAACGTGTCCTTTCTCGCCGGATCGGTCTTCAATCTTGAAATCTGGGCGCAAACCGACGATCCGGGAGGCCTTTCCGCGGTCAGCCTGGATGTGCACTTCGATCCCGGAGCGGTCATCGTCACCGGCAACAACAACTTTCCGTTTTCCGAAGGCATTTTCCATGGGTTCGTTTTCACGAGCCTGACGCACGGCACGGCGAACAACGTGACCGGAACGGTCGAAGATATCAGCGGCGCGTACATCCCGGGTGGCGGGTGCATGGCTGATCCAACCGCCGTGGGTCCGCTGAATTGGTCGCGTGTGGCGGTCGTGGAAATGCAAGCTGTGGCCGACACCACTCCTACCATTGCAGCCAGCGGAACGGGGAATCCCGTTTTCGGTACGGCCGTCTGCGGCATGGGCAACAGCCCCGAATCCAGCATCCACTACACGGGCATCAATACCAACACCGCGGATCTTAACGGCGACTCCGCGATCGACCTGCTTGACCACGCGTTCTTCCTTTCCTGTCAGTCGGCCCCGTCTGGTGGGCCGATCGACCCATCCTGCGGGGCGGCCGACAGCGACAGCGACGGAGACGTCGACTTGAACGATTGGGGCTGGTTCCAGACCCATTTCCAATAGGCCACCCGGCGTCCCTTGGACAACGATGCTGAGCCGGCTGCTTGCACGCGCCTGCCACGCGCACGACCCCGGCACTCGGTGGGCAACGACCACACGCCGCACTACCAAACGCCCAAACGCCGGCCCATCGGCCTGAGGGTCGCCACGAAGTGGTTTTCAAGGCAGGATGGCCGCGACCCTCGGGTGGGGTCTGCAGCCGCAATTGCGCCCTAAGAGGCGCGACCGTCGAAACGAGCGGCCCCGCGGCCCCGGGCATGAGACAGCTGAGTTCCCCGCGTCGGCGAGCATCAGCTATACTCCGCGGCCATGACACGGTGTCCGGCTCGCTGGACGAGTGATACCATAACCAGCGAGCATTGCTCGAGCGCGACCCGGCCATTGGACACGCGGACTATCGTTCCCCAAAACGAGTAGACGAATCCCCCTCAAAGTCCCCGGGGAATGCGGTTTCCCCCTGATTCAACGGTCCGAACTGGCGTGGTCGAGCGGATCGTGACCGCATGCATTCACCGACGCTTACGAGTTAAGGGATTGTCACATAAGAGCTTACAGAGTATCGGCCCGTTCTGCGATTTTTCTCTCTCCGGACGACTGGCCGATAGCTGTTCCACAGATCCACGTGAGTGTACCAGTGTGATTCTCGACCGTGATCCGTCTGGCAAGCGTGCCGCGTCTCGAGCCGGTGCGATAAGCCAAGCGCGGATCCAGGAAGGGATCCAGGACCTCGGGTCGATGGACAGGGTGTTCGGCTTTGCAGTACAATCGGCGAGCAGGAAATGGAGTGCAGCCAAACGTCGCGAGCGTGGGCCAAACCCACTGTTTGAACGCACTTACGCGGGCGTAGCTCAATTGGTAGAGCATCAGCCTTCCAAGCTGAATGTTGACGGTT
>JBHHUB010000202.1:0-6726 GCA_046753625.1 Phycisphaerae bacterium
TACGCCCGCGCGGCAGCGTGGTCTTTCGCTTGAACGGCGACGGCGCTGTTCTGTTTGACAGCGGCACGCTGACCGGTCGAAGCGAGGCGCAAACCGTTTCCGTCGACGTGCGTGACGTGGATAAGCTCTCTCTTATCGTGGACTACGCCGACGCGATGGACCTTTCGGATCACGCCGTATGGGCCGGCGCCAGGTTGATCGGTCCGGCGTCGTCGTCGGGAGGGGATCGCTAACCGTGTGCGGCTCGATCCGTCCGTTGCGACTCCGGCGCCGTCGATGCCCGCACAGCGCGGGCCGCGCGGCCGGGCTTGGCGTGGCTGCCTGGATGCTCGCATCATCCGCAGGAGCCGCTCCGCCGAATCTCGATCAGGTATTGCGGGATCAGGCCGCCCGGATCGCAACGATCCAACGCGTTGCACCGGCGGTCGTGTGCGTGTTCGATGCCGATTTCAGCGGCGGCGGGTCCGGCGTCTTGATCGACGCCTCCGGCTATGGGCTGACGAATTTCCACATGGTGGCCGGCATGATGGGCGAACGCCGAGGTTGGGGGGCGCTGTCCGACGGCAAGAAATACGAGCTCGAAGTGCTCGGCATCGATCCGACCGGGGACGTGGCCATGTTTCGCCTGGTCGGTCGGAAGGATTTCCCGTTTGCCCCACTCGGTGATTCCAACGCCGTGCGCGTCGGTGACACCGTCATGGCTATGGGCAATCCGTTCTCCCTGAGCGACGACTACGCACCGACCGTCACCAGCCCCATGGTGACGGGCGTGCATCGGTACCAATGGGGCGTTGGCAAGAATCTGGCCTATACCGATTGCCTGCAGGTGGATGCCTCCATCAACCCCGGCAATTCGGGCGGTCCGCTTTTCAACAGCGATGGTGCGGTCATCGGTATCAACGGACGGATTTCGGTGAACACGCGAGGCCGGTTCAACGTGGGCTTCGGCTATGCCATTTCTTCGAATCAGATCAAGATGTTCATACCGGCGCTGCGTGCCGGCCTTCTGACGCGACATGGCACGCTCCTGGCAACGGTGGATGATCGCGATGGGGTCATGTTCGTGGAGGCTGCGCCTGACGGGGCGGCCGATCGTGCCGGAATCGCTCCCGGAGACCGCTTGATCGCGATCGACGACATACGCATCACCTCTACCAACCGTTTTGTTTCCGTGATGGGCACTTATCCGGCCCATCGGCACGTGCGTCTGGACATCGTGTCCGACGGCATCCCGAAACGCGTCACCGTCCGCCTCGACCCGATCGACCCGGACCTGAAGAAGCCCTACGAGGCTCCCGAGGCACTCATCAAGCGGGAGATTCGGCGGTTGATCGCACGGTTTCAAGAAACCATCCTTCCCCGCGGCGCCGCATTGCCGCAGGCCATACATTGCGACGTGGTCCGGGAGACGTCCGGTTTGCCGGGCGCGTTGCGCTTTCGATCGCACGGGTTTCGCGAAGGCCGCTTGAAGTATGAAGCGATTCGATCGGACGGTTCGCGGGGTAAAACCATCCATTTCGAAAACGCGGAGGCTCGTGCTCGAACGCGCGCCGGCGGCGACTGGTTTACGATGGCTACCGAGGAGCAACTGATTTACGGTGCTTTCTTCGTGGCACAGCAGTTCATGTTGGTGCCCGCGGAGGAATGGAATCCCGCGGATCTGACCCATCTCGGCGGCGATCGTTTGTTGCCCCGGCGGGAGGAGGATGCCGCGTTTGAGATCGAAGACGCAGCCGTCGTTGCGTGGCGGCTGTCGGAGGATGTCACGGCGCGGTTGCTGCTGGGTACGCGAACCGGATTGCTTCGGCGCGTTGTGGTGGACGATGAACCCTCGGGTCGGCGCGTGGCCGTAGACTTTCGCGATCTTCGCAACATCGATGGCATGCGGCTGCCCGAAACGGTCGACGTGTACGGCACGGGCGTGTCGTTTACCGAGACGCTTTCCCATTGGGAGATGACGCGCCCATGACGGTCCCAAGGTCATACAAATGGATTCCGTTTGTGGCCCTGGTGGCCGCGACCGCACCGACATGGGGCGAAGATGCTGCGCTGCGCCATGCCGTGGACACGGTTACCGCACGTGTGGTCAAGTTGTATGGGTTGGCGGCGGGGCGGCAGGTGGGATACGGCAGTGGGATCGTCGTTTCGGACGCCGGTCTGGTGCTCACGGTGCTTTCGTCGCTCATCGAAGCCCAACCCGTGCGTGCGACCGATGCCCGCGGACGGCGCTATGAGGCGGAGGTGGTCTACCGGGATCGAATCCGCCAACTCGCCCTCTTGCGGCTGCGTCCCCTGGCCGGAACGGCGCGCTCCCAGGTCGATCCGGCGGTAACCGGGTTGTCCTACTTCGCATTGAAGGACGAGGCGACGCTTCTTCCGGGTGATTGGGTCATCACCGCGGGCAATGCGTTCAAGGTGGCCGAGGGCAGCGAGCCGGTTTCGCTGGCGCATGGCGTTTTTTCCGTCCGAACGCCCCTGGACGCCCGGCGCCGCGTTAAGGATTTTCCCTATCATGGCGACGTCCTGGTCATCGACGCCATCACCAGCAACCCAGGCGGACCGGGCAGCGCCGTGGTCAACCTCGACGCCAAGCTCGTGGGAATGATCGGCCGGTTCGTGACCGCGAATCTCACCCATACGCATTTCAACTATGCCGTGCCTACCGACGTGCTCGCGGATTTCCTCGAAGAGGCGCTGGATCCTGATCTGCAACGGCAAGCGGCGGACCGCGCCACCGACGCCGCCCATGCCGAGCCCTTGGATGTCGGGATCCGGCTCACCCACGTGGGCTACCAGCAAACCTTGCCGTTCGTGGAGCGTGTGCGTCGGTCGTCGCGCGCGGCCCGGGCGGGCGTGCGCAAGGATGATTTAATCCTGACCGTCAACGGTCGGAGCATTACCAGCGTCGAGGATTTTCAGCAACAGATGCGTCGTATTTCACCGGATGCGGGCATCGATCTCGTGCTCCGGCGCAAAAAGCGCATCATTACGCTGCGGATCGAAGGCGAATCCTAACCATGACCCCCAGACCGAAACATCTTCGAAGGTGCGGGTTGGCCGCGACCGTTTGCGTTGGCCTGGCATGGGCAAGCAGCAGCGCCGTTGGCGAAGAGCCGTCACTGATGCGCACGACGCAGGAGGCTTTTCGTGCCGTCGCCCACCAGGTGCGCCCGTCGCTGGTGCGTATCGAAACCCTCGGCGGCGCGCAGCCCGTCGCGCGAATCCTCGACGACCCCGAGCAGGAAGATGTCGAGGCGATCAAGCGGCGCCGCGCGCAGAACCTGTTCCGCGACACTCCGGGCTCTGATTTCGTCATCGCCGACGGGCCGACCACGGGCATCGTTTACTCCGCCGACGGCTACATCATCGCCAGCAGCTTCAACTTTGTGCGCGAGCCGCTCGTCATATTCGTTTCCTTCGCCGACGGCTCCCGCAAGGACGCGCGGCTGATCGCCCGCGATCAGGTACGCAAGATCGCGTTGCTCAAGATTGATGCCCAAGACCTCACCGTGCCGCGCTGGCGTTCGCGCGAGGACGTCCAAGTGGGCGAGTGGGCGGTGGCCTTGGGGATGGGATTCGGTGGCGAGCATCCCTCGGTAACCGTGGGCATCGTCAGTGCGCTGAACCGCATGCATGGCAACGCCATCCAAACCGACGCGAAGCTGAGCCCAGCCAACTACGGCGGTCCGCTCTGCGACATCGAGGGCAACGTCATCGGTGTGTGCGTGCCCATGGCGCAACGACCGGGCGAACTGGCCGGCGTGGAATTCTACGATTCCGGGATCGGCTTCGTCTTGCCCAAGCAGCGGATCGACGAGATCGTGGCTGTCTTGAAGACCGGCCGCTCGTTCTACCGCGGTTGGCTGGGCATTTCCGTCAACGCCCGGGCCAAAGGCGGTGCCTTGATTCGCAAAGTCGCCGACCCATCGCCCGCCCGCACGGCCGGGCTTCGCCCCGGAGATCGAATTCAGTGGGCGCAAGGTCGCGAAGTGCATCATTTCGGCGATCTGGTGCAGGCCATCTACATGATTCCGGCGGGCTACGACGTGTACCTCCAGTTTCAACGCTCGCGCCGCATGTTGCAGGGTTACTATAGGTTTGGGGATGTGTCGTTCGCCCGGTGGGACAAGACGGACCTGGATTTCGGAGTGACCGTCACCTTGGCCCGCAACACCGAGCTTGGGGCACTGCCCGAGCAAGAACGACCGGAGCTCAACCCGGCGCCTCCGGGGGCGGATTCCAAGAATCCCAAAGTGCCGTAAGGGCCAGCCACGCCCGCCGACCGGCACGAGGCGGTACGCAGGACCGGAGGCGTTGTTCCCCCAAGCCTTGAAGCATTGCCGATTGGGCGGCCGCGTCGCGAGCGCGACGTGGGTGGAAGGGATCAACCGCTTCGCACGATGCATGGTGCGGGAGCCTGGTCCGTTGCATCGGCCGACGCCATGACTTCGCGCACCGCATGATCTTCCGGCGCATCGCCCGGCCAGGTGCGCGAATCAAATTGGTTGGTGACGCAATGTATGATCGCCAACTTGGTGGCGAGGTCGTGTTTGCGCCACTCTTGAAAGTGGTCTTCGAGGAAACGCAAATGGCCGATGGGCGAGCGGCGCTTGGCTCGGGCGTGGTCGAGTGTTTCCCGGATGAAGTTGAAGTGTTCCCATCTCAGTCGCCTGAGGCCCGCTCGCAATTGGCTTACTTTCTTCGGCGGCATGCGCTTAAGTGTTGTCTGGATTTGCTCGGCGGTGTGCTGGATTACGTGCACGGAATCCTCTCCTGCAGTGTCTACCTTGGTTGCCAATCCGCCCGAAGCGTTGCAGCACGCCACGGGACCCAGAACAAGAGGCTCAGTTTGGGCGCCCGCACTACTTAATAACTTAACGTACCGCTTAATAACTTAACGTACCGCCGCTTGCCCCGCCAATTCTTCAACGATGATTTGCGATATGCGGGCGTAAATGCCACTTTCGATGATGTCCGTTCGGAGCAACTGAGCGAATTCGCCGATCTCCTTTTCGATGTCGCCGAGGGCACGCTGAAGCGCCGCAACATCAAGGCCCACCGTGTCCATCGCGCTCTTGCACGTCGACACAACCACGTCCTTGTCGGGGCTTTCGCAAAGGAGCTTCGCGACTCGGCCGGCGCCGTTGAGTATGCGCGCGAGCGTGCCGGCAGCCTCGTCGACCTGTTTGCCGATGTCGGGTTCGTGGTGGTGTCGAACGGCTTCGACGATCGTCGGCGGCAACATCCACTTGTCCAAAACCAGAGCGGAGACCTCGGCATGCGTCAGGCCAAGTTCCGCACGCTCCTGCTGCACGAAATCGTCGGCACACATCGGCGCGTAGTGCCCTACGATGGGCGTGTAGCGCTCGGACAACGCTTCGTTGATCACCACAACGCCCACATCGGCCAGCAAGCCGCCGAGGAACGCCTCTTCCCGGTATCTGGAAGCGACGTGGTCTGCAAACTTGGCCGAGAGGACAGCCGTTCCGAGCGAACGCCGCCAGTAGTAGCTCAAGCTGAAATCACCCATGTCCTTGCCGGTCTTGCCGATCCCCTCGGTCAAGTAGCGCCCCAGCACGAGCGATCGGACTCGTTTCATGCCCAAGAGCGTCACGGCTTGTTGGAGCGAAGTGACCTTGCGGGTGACGCCGAACAACGGTGAGTTGGTCAGCCGGAGCAGTTCACCGGAAATACCCGGGTCCATATTGAGCACGGCCACCAAATCCTTGACCTTGTAATTCTCTTCCCCGGATATTTCGAGGAATCGGGTCACCACCTGGGGCATGGTCGGGACGGCCGCTGAACGGATGATCATTTCGAGTATTTCGTTGTTCATGGGCCAACTCCTGTAGCCTGGGCGACGGGATCGCGGGCGCCGAACATACGTCCGCGCTCTTTCGCACAATGTATCGGCGACCGATACCGCCGTGTTTACTTTTGAACACTTGGCGTCGGCAAAGTCGGGTCGTGTTTCAGGGCAGCCCGACGTGGGCCGATAAAGCAAGCGAGTTGGATGGTCCGACGGTTTACCGGTCTTCGGGCCGGTCATGGCGATGCTTGCGCCCTCAAGCGAGGGCCGGCCGGTCGGACAACGGACTCCTGGATCAAATCGATGAGCGCCAGCCTTATTTTCGATGACGCATTCGAACCGAGCCCGGTCGACTTGGATCGGGATGTGGTAATCGTTGGAAGTGGCTCTCTTGCCGATGTCGTCCCTGAGGATGCCGGCCTCTGCGCTACGCACTGCGCGATCATGCACACACGGAGCCGGTGGCGGATTCTCGACCTCTACTCTCGCCAAGGCACTCGGCTCAACGGCAAGTCGGTTGCCGATGCCATTCTTCGATCGGGCGACCGGATCAAGCTCGGTAAAATATCTGCGGTCTTCGAAACGACGGAATCCGAACCGCCGGCCAAGGCCGGCCCCATCGAGTTGCAGATTGGTGGCGGCGAGCGTTGGTCGTTGGAGTCCGATTCGGCGCTGATCGGATCGTGGGCCGGTTGCGACATCGTCGTGGAGGGCGCCGAGGCGGCCCAAGTGCTCGTCGTCAATGCGCATGGTGGCGCCGTGGCACGAGCGATTGGTGAGGCGGGCGTGGTTATCGTCAACGGTCGGACCTCAGATGGATGCGCCTTGCTGGACGGCGACGTCTTGCAGGTCGGCGAGGAGCGTTTCACAGTCCGGGCTCCGCACCTCCCCCGGAGATCGGACGGAGAGCCGATGGA
>JBHHUB010000203.1:0-6715 GCA_046753625.1 Phycisphaerae bacterium
TCAACTTCCCGCTGAATCTGGTCGCGCACAAAGTGGCCCCGGCGATCGCGGTTGGTTGCTCGTTCGTGTTGAAGCCGGCGAGCCGTACGCCAATCGGCGCGTTGCTGCTCGGTGAGATGCTCGCGGAGACCGATCTGCCCGAAGGGGCGTTCAGCATCCTGCCCTGCTCCCGCGATGGGGCCGATCTATTCACGACCGACGAGCGGCTGAAGCTGCTGAGCTTTACGGGGTCTCCGGATGTGGGGTGGCGTCTTAAGACGCAGGCGGGCAAGAAGAAGGTGGTGCTCGAGCTGGGCGGTAACGCAGCCTGCATTGTCGACGCGGATGCGGACATTGCGCTGGCCGCCGACCGTTTGATTGTCGGGACGTTCTACCAATCGGGACAGAGTTGCATCGGCGTCCAGCGCATCTTTGCCCACGAGCACGTGTTTGAATCGCTTAAGACCGCCCTGATGAAGCGGATTCAGGATCTGCCCGTGGGTGATCCGCGGGACGAACAGACATTTCTCGGGCCTATGATCTCCGAGGTGGAAGCGAAGCGCATTGAATCTTGGGTGGGTGAGGCCGTCGAGGGCGGCGCGCGTGTGATCTGCGGCGGGCAGCGCAACGGCGCGTTCTACGACGCGACGTTGTTGGAGCACGTCGATCCGCGGATGAAGATCAGTTGCGTCGAGGCCTTCGGCCCGGTAGCGACGATCGAGCCATTTGCCTCATTTCAAGAGGCCGTGCGGCGCGCCAACGACAGTCGCTATGGCTTGCAGGCGGGCGTGTTTACGAATCGGGTGGACCATATGTTCTACGCGTACGAGGAACTCGACGTCGGGGGGGTGGTCATCAACGACGTGCCGAGCTTTCGCGTCGATTCGATGCCCTATGGGGGGATCAAGGACTCCGGATTGGGGCGAGAGGGCGTTCGCTTCGCCATGGAGGACATGACGGAACTCAAGCTGCTCGTGATGAACAAGTTGGGCCGGATTCACTAGATGGCACGCGATGGCATGGTTACGTCGGGCGTCGTCGGCGGGTGGTAGCGCATGGTGGGATCGTCGCACGGCCGGCGAAGATGGATGCCTACTGCGAAGAGGCGAGCTCCATTTTTCCTGCAGCCGGGCCGAGCAGGCAGAGGATGGAACCCGGAGCGTTGGGGGCCGGCCGGGGCTGGATGGTGATGATGCCATGCCGTCGGATGGCGGTGGCGATGGCCGTGGCGTGGTTCCAGTTGGTCATTGCCTTCTTCGGCAGGCCGACGCCGTAATCCCAATAGAGTTCTTGGCCGCGAAGGTGCTCGGGCGTGGCGATCAGATAGGCATGTTCGGGTGAAGGCAGCGGTCTCCATCTCCTTCGAATATCGTAGCAGACGTCGCGCCACCAGCGCGGCGCGTCGGCGTCGGCGGCTACGCGGAGCCGATGGCGCAGCGGCTTGGGGAACAGGACCCGATAGCGCCAGTAGATTGAAGGTGTCGTGAAGATCGGCAAGCCTTCGTCGAGCTCGACGGTCGCGATCATCCGGCGAATCGCCGACGCGACTTGCTGTTGTCGGAACGGGCCGAGCTTGTTCGTCCGGTAGCGATCGAAGTTGGAGACGGCCAAGACCGCGATCAGGGCCACGGGCCACGTTCGATAAAACAGGGACCGGCGAAAGACGGTTGTCGCGAGTTGGTGGATCGCCCACGCCAGGCAAAGCGAGAACGGCACACAAAGCGCGATCAGGTTCACACCGTTGAAGCCGACCGCGGGGAACAGGTACACGCCGTTGGCGATGCTGATCGGAACAAACGCTACGCCCAGGAAGGTTACTGAGGCCCAAACCGCCAGCCCGCAGGTGCGGCGGTCGCCGAACATTCCCACCAGGATGGCCGGCCAGAAAGCGTATCCAGTGACGCCCCAACCGGAGTCCGTGAGCCGGAAGGGCATGGTAAGGCGTGAGATGATGACGCGCAACGTTTGCGACAACGACACGTAGGCCTCGGTCGATCCGGGGAGCATGGTGTGGGTGCCGCGTGATCCTGCCAACGCTTGAAACTTGAACCAGAAGTCGTCCGCCGTCCAAGTGTAGAACGTACATTCAAGAAGGACGAACAGCGCCGCACCCGCGATCACCAGCCCCATCCAGACCAAGCGACGCCCGCGCGATGAAGTGTGTCGTTGCCACGCAAGAAACGCGATCCCTACAAACACCGCCCCGGTAAAGAGCTTGACCGAAGTGGCCATCGCGGCCAGCATCCCGGCGGCTAGCCCGAGGCACCAATAGGTCCGTGGTTGCGTTGCGCCGGTTGCCATGATGGTGGCGAGGATCGCCGCTGCGGCCAAGCAGCAGGTGTACGCGCCGGGCAAGAGACAGGTCGACGTATTTTGGAACGCGGGGAGAAAGGCGATGATGGTCCCCGCCAGCAATCCAACCCACCAGCCCCAAAGGTGCCGTCCGATCAAAACTACTATGACGATGCACAAGATCGAGCTGATCAGGGTCGGCAAGATCAGCGCGGCGGGGCTGTCACCGAAGCACATCATGGACACGGCCACGGCTATGACGATGGGTGAGCGCGCGTAATGGTGGTGGATCCGGCGAATGGGCTCGCCGTGCACCACGTGCTCCGCCGCGGCGTGGTAGGATGCATCGTCCGCGCCGAGCCAGCCAATCGGATCGATGAGCCGCACGGCCAGCGCCAACAGCAAAAGCGCGGCGAACCACAACTTGATGCGCCGGGCATGGCGGTTCGGCTTAGGCGTGGTGGTCGGGTGGGGTTGGTCTTGTTCCGGCGTTCGACCGCATTGTGTAGCGTCCATGTCCATGGGCTCGCTCGCGTACCGTCTCAACGACCAGGAAGGCTCGAGGCAAGGAGCCCGCGTTATGGATTATCGGTCGGAAGAGGGGCGATCTGAAGCAGTATCGCACTTGATGTCGCCCTGGCGAGATTCGGTTGCGCCCCGGCAGGTGCACCGCGTCGAGAGTCCGGGGGGGCAGGGTATGCCGCGCGTTTTGAAGGGCACGGTCGGGTCGAACGCCACGCCCAATGAGCTCGCGTCAGGGCTTCCAGGAGGCGGTGGCAAACTCAAACAGATCGGCCTGTGTGGCCGGGACGAGCATGCGGGCGGCGGCGTAGGTGGCCCGTGCTTGTTCGGGCAAATGGAGCCGATCCAACATGCGTGTCTTGAGCGCCATCGCAACGACCTTGGTGGACGCGTTGACCAGCGGGAGGTCGGCCAGCATGTCGCAAATGGCAAGCATTCGTCGCGGCAACGGGTTGGATGAGTCTTGCTCGATCAGGAGATCAAGCCCTCTGAATTTGACCAGATCAAAACCCGCCGGCGGGCGTTGGAGGCCGATGGAACGATACAGGTTCTTCGGCTGCGGTGGAACGTCGCGTACGACGGTGACGAAGATTCTGCCGTGTCGTCGGTTGAGGCGTTCGAAGTGGCTGTCGGATGTCGCCAGCGTCCATGCGGCTTCGCAGAGCGGTCGATCCGTTGTGGGCCACTCGTACTTACCGAAAAATCGCTTTTGAGTCCGGCCGAACGGCGCATCGGTCAGGGTTACAATCACGTCATCGCCGGTCACGCGACGCTCGAGGAATGCAGCGCATCCTTGCCAGTCGATGCGGCGGAAACTTTGTGATTCTCGGATGGTCGCGGCGACGGGGTGGGCCATGGCGAGGCAGACCGCCGCCACGATGGCGGGTACTGAGATGGAGCTTCGCGTGCGCAGTTTGCGCGCGATCCATCCCAGCGCAAGCGATAACGGATAGGAAGCGAACAGGGCGGCCATCGGCATGAGGTAGAAGTTGTAGCGATCGTAAAAAAGATGAGCGCCGCCGACAAAAGGGTAGGCGAGCGTGACCGCCGGTCCCGCGCCGAGCATGACAACGCAAAGGCAGCGATCGGGAAGCGGTGTTTTCTTCCACCGCGCGATGATGACGGCGATGCCCGCCAGGCTCAGGCCGCACACGACCTCGCCAAGGTTGGCCCAAAGCACCCGCAATGCGATGCCTGAGTTTCTCGTGATCCGAGCCACCCAGGAGAGGTCGAGGTCGTAAGGATTCTGTACAAACCGGGGGGGCGACGGTTGGCCGGCGTGGCGCAGGAACGCAAGCGGTTCCGGCAGGCCGGGCATGCTGCGCAGCAGGATTACGATCCAGATCAACGTAAAGAACTCGGCGATCAGCGTGGTGATCCATATCCGACGGAGCGTGAACCGAGTCGTGGAATCGGGCGTGTCACCTGTCGTACGGGCTCCACGAGAAACCACGACCGCCAGCGTCAGCGTTACGGTAATGACCGCCAGCAGGACCGAAGGTGTAAAGGATCGCGTCGTCGTAGAAAAAAATGCCATCATCCCATAGAGCAGCAATCGGCCACGGGTCGGTTTTTCAAAACTTCGGAGCAACAGGAGGAGCGTGGCCAGCATCGAGGCGAGGCAAAGGCTGTAGGGACGCGCTTCCTGGGAGAGCACCAGGTGCATCGGGCAGAAGGTAAGGAACGCGGCGGCCATGAGTCCGGCTTTCCAGGAGATGAGTCTGCGACCGAGCAAGAAGCAGAGGGCAATGCTCGTTATGCCCCAGAGCGCGGAGGGAAGTCGGCACATCCAGACCGTGGGGCTGATGTGGTAAGCCAGCCATCCGATGACAAAATCGGGCGGACCGAACGCGTGGCGCGATAGCGCGTGCCACATCGTGTAGTGGAGGGGAAGGCGATAGGATAGGATTTGTAGGTATTCATCACCCCAGAAGCCCTCCCGATCCAGTCCATGCAGGCGAAGTCCCGTGGCGATGAGAAGAATCAGTCCGAGCCACATCCAACATGGCTTGGCGCTGGATCGCAGCGTGGACCGGACGGCCGAGTTGAGGCGCCCTCGACCGACTCGTGCGATTTGCCGGTAAGGATTGCGGGCGGGACTTGAAGGTTGGGTTAACGACGTCATTATCCTGACACTTTCACCCGTGCGGCCTCATGGCCGTTCGTCGGGCCAAGAAGTTCCGTTGCCCTCGCGCCCTTCGGTCGATGGGCGTGGGTGGCAACGGCCCCGGCGACCCGCTCGACTTCCTCCTCGGACAGTTGAGGATAAAGCGGCAGACTGATCGTTCGCGCTCCGATCCTCTCTGCGTTCGGAAAATCGCCCGGTTGGAAGCCGAAACGTTTGCGGTAATAGGCCATCAGATGTACGGGCCGGTAGTTGACGGCCACGCCGATGCCGCGGTTTTGCAGTTCGCCGAGCAGGTCATCCCGGCGGTTGGGATCGACCCAGATCGTCATGAGGTGCCGGGCGGACCACATCTCATTGGCGACGCCGGGCAACTCGACGCCTTCGATGTCACCGAGCAAGTCTTCGTAACGTAGGGCGAGGCAGCGCCTGCGCACGCAGTTTCGGTCAAGCCTGGCGATCTGCGGCAGGAGCAAGGACGCACGCACGTTGTCGAGATTGTATTTCCACCCAAACTCGGCCATGTCCCAATGCTGGTACGGCTTGGCATGTCGCTCAAAGGCGGAGGTGGTCATGCCGTGCAGTGATAAACGCCGAACACGCTCGGCGAGTTCGCTGTCGTTGGTGGCGAGCGCACCGCCCTCACCACAGGTGATCGCTTTGGTGGCGTAAAAGGAAAAACAGGCTGCGTGGCTTTCGCACCCCGGTCGGACGCCGTGTCGCGTCGCTTCCAGGCAGTGGGCGCTGTCTTCAATCAGGTAAAGCTTGTGGTCGTCTGCCAGCGTTCGCAACGCTTTCATGTCGCACAGCAGCCCATACAGATGAACCGGGATGATCGCCTTCGTGCGCTTTGTGATGCGACAGGCCGCGGTTTCGGGCGTAAGGCATCCGGTGCTCGGATCGACGTCGGCGAACACCGGCGTTGCGCCGGCCATGAGCACGGCGTTTGCCGTGGCGATGAAGGTCATGGCGGGGACGATCACTTCGTCGCCGGGGCCGATACCGGAAGCGATTAGGCTGAGATGAAGGGCGGCCGTGCAGGAGTTCAGGCCGACCACGTGCTTGACCCCCAGATAGGTCGCCAGCGCCGATTCCATCTCGTGGACCGCATCTCCGGTCGTAAGCACGAGGGAATCCAGCGCATCGACAATGCGCTCTTTTTCTTCGAATCCCAAGTCGTGCCTGAAGAACTCGATTTTTTCGCTAGGTGATTTCATGCCGCCGAGATTCCTTTCTCTGCCGGGACGAGTTCCGGCCGATCCAACACTTCGCGCCGGTTTGCCGTTGTTCCCGAGAGGATAATTGCTCGGGCCTCCGGGCCGCAGTTCATCAGCAGGTCGAGCGTGGAAAGAAACGGTATGAACGGACCGAATCGCTGTGGGTACTCAGGATGCTCGTACGCCTGAAACGTGACCCTGATCCCGCGCCGTTCCAACGCGTCAACATCGAGGAACGCACGGGCGGCCTGCCCGTCGTATAGCTCGTCGGCGCCGAGCGCCCGGCATATCCGCCACACTTTTTCGTTTTTCTCGCCGGCTTGAATGCCCAGCTCGGATGACCGGGATGTCGGCGTCGTGATCCTGAGTAGGTCGCGGAAGAGATCCACTATGGCGTTGGTGAGGTCTTGCAGGTATACGCGGCGCGTCTCAAGGACGGCTCGAAGCCTTGGGAAGCACTCATTGAAGTAGGGCGTCTTGCTGTACGCCAGTTCGATGGTCCGAAGGTGCCGGGTCGGCCAAGGTTGATCGTAGTTGATCTCGATCTGGTTGATCGGCGTGTCGCGCGGTGCTTTCCGCG
>JBHHUB010000204.1:0-6513 GCA_046753625.1 Phycisphaerae bacterium
TTGCGTAGAAAGTCCGTTACGAATGTCCCCAAGGTCGTGGGGTCCGCCGGTGTGCAGCCGCCCCAGAGCGTCATGCTGAAGATGGCCAAGGCCAGGGGGACGAAAGCATTTCGCGCTCGCTCACTGCTCATGATCCATTTTCCTTTTCGGCGTTGTGATGGGGGTCGGTGGGCTTGCTCACTTCAGCGAGGAATCGGTCCAGCGGCAGCCCGATCGTCCGTTCGAGTTCGGGTATCATCGCGGCCGCGGATTGTGCCGCCGCTACATACCCGCGCCTTGTTTCCAGGAAGAACCGCTGCGCCTCCAGCACAGAAAGAAACGAGGCGCGACCGGCGCGGTATGCTTCGCGCGATAGATCAAGACTACCTTGGGCCAGGGGCATCGATCGATCACGGTACATTTGCATCAAGCGCCAGGCTGTCATCGCCCGATCAACAGCACTGTGCACCTCCTGGGTGACACGTCGATCGAGCGCATCCAGCGTCTTGCGTGCCTGCTGCAACGCAAACTGCGCCTTGGCAATCTGTGCCTGGTTTTGATCGAAGATGGGGATTTCGACGCCGAGGCTCGGCCCGAAGATGAACTCCTGGCCGTGCGCGCTGCGCCGCTCCGATCGGGGCTGGATCTCCGGCGCCGTCAACCCGCCGCCGGCGAAGGACGCTCGCGCCGTGTCCGCCAGAACATCACGACCCCCCTGGCGGCTGCGTTCCGATCGCTCCATGGCCAGGCCGAGTTCGAAGACCGGCCAGACAAGGCGGTACTCGTACGCCAATTGGGCTTGCGCGGCGGATACCGTCTGTTGTGCCGTCCGAATGTCAAGACGCCAAATCTTGGCAATTTGGACGAGCGCTTCGGCCTCCGGTGTTTCCAGAGATTCGGTCGGCAAGGGGTCCGTCAAGACCAGGGCGTCGGCGTCGCCGGTGAGGCCCAGGATGGTGGCCAATTCCCGGCGCGACTCGGCCGCCGCCAAGCGCGCCTGCTCAACCTCGATCTCGGCATTCAGCGCTATGCTGCGTGACAGGTTGACGTCCAACTCGTTGGCCGCACCGGCCTTCTGCCGCGCCAGCGCAAGCTCGAGGAGATTCGTCGCAATGGCGCGATTCTCCTGGGCGATCCGAAACCGCTCATCCGCACCGACGCCCGCGTAGTACGCCGTCTTCGCGTTCGACGCAATCTCCGCCGCCGTTCGGGCGAGCTCAAGAATCGCGGCAGCGAGCGATCGCTCGGCCGCGCGCTTGCGCATGGGAATCTGCCACAACTCGGCGATGTTCTGTGCGACGCTGGCTTCGATATTGGCCAGCCCTCCGCCGTCGGGGAATCGCGCGGAAATACCCACGAAGGGGTTGGAGAAAAGCCCCGCCTGAACCGCATCCGCGCGCGCGATACCGACATCCATAAACATGGCCTGAAGGTGGGGATTGTTCAGCAGGCATATCTCAGTCGCTTCCGCCGCGCTGATTCCGTCCTGCGACAGCGCTGCGACGATTCCGGCTACCAACCGATCGTCCTCGGGCCGATAAACGCGCTCCCCTCCCGTGGCTTCGAGAACATGTCGGCCGACCTGCTCGTAGTCATGGCTCGGGTTGACGGTGGCGCAGCCGTTGAGCCACGCTGCCGTGATGACAAGACAAGAAACCGATGCAGTCTTCTTGAGCATGTTCGCGATTCCTCAACGGGTTACTGGCAAAGTCGGCGCCCGCTCGACGAATGGCGCGCCGTTGACAAAGCAATACGGTCAGGGCGCGGTGTCCGCGCACAAGACAACGTCTGGGCTGATCGTGAAGAGGATCAGATTAGGAGGGGCAGGTCGCTGCGTGGGAACGGCAGCTTTCTGGTGCAAGGCAACTTCAACAAGCCTGGGAAGACGGTTTCGGCCTTGGATTGCTTGACGTCCGCCTCGATGAGTGTGGCCGTGATCGCAAACCGAGAAACCGTGACGCTGCCGTCATCGTGGCGTTCGGGACGAACAACGCGCATGCTGCACGGATCGTCCGGACAACCGCCTTCGTGCCCACAACCACCCTGGTGTTCCCGACCGCATTCGTGTTCGCAGTCAACGCTGCAATGGCAGGTTGCCTCCGCCGCGCAGCTACACGCATGCGCAATCACACCGCCCACGCAGAGCGTCGGCAAAGCGAGAAGCGACCCGAGAACGGCAGAGATAGTCAGTATTCGACCCATGATTGTGATACACTCTATCTCGGTGCCTGGATTTGGTCAAATCCAGAGGGGTAACCGTCAGGTAACACGCTTCGGTTGTGCCGACGGCGCGACCCCAACCCGACTCCTCATCACCCATACCTCAGAAGCATTGGTAGATCACGCCGTTCCTGCCCTAAGCGGTGGCGTGCAAGGCAAAGACAGCGTCTCACGGTAACCCGTGGCAATTGCTTCATCGATTTATCGGGTTTCGCCGATAACCCCTTTAGCTCTATCGGTCGCGTCGGTAGGAGAGCCATGCTTCAACATCATTGCGGTTTCGCGAGGGCCACACTCGTTGGGGGTCTGATAACCCTTTCGGGATGCGCCGCCGGCGGACGGGTTGTGGATCAGGCAACCACCGCGCCGCGGTCGCCCAAGTCGGCCTCGCTCATCTTTCCGCCCACGGGCACCCTGGCGTTTTCTCGAGTTGATGAGGCCGCCAAGGATCGCCTGCCAGGTGCGACGATTCCTTGGGAGGTAACCAAGATTCAAAGTGGCGGCCGCATGAGGATTTCAGCCGTGCGCCACAACGGAAATGTAACTGAGTACTACACGTCCTCCAGCGGACCCAACGGTAGCACCGGGCGACGCCGAGTCGTGAGCCGATCGACCAACATCCCGCACGGCCATCGGCACCGACCATGAGCGCGGCCGCGACGCGCTCAACCTGCCGTCCACCATTGCATCCATGATCCGCCGACCCCTTTGGTCGATCCCGACGGGCCGTAAACAGCCGGTGCCTTGATACCGTATTCCAACGGGCTCACGTTTCGTGCCGTGGATTCGAAAGCCGTTCGATTCGGCAGTGTCCCTGGTCGGCAGTGTCCCTGAGTTCAAGGCTCGACGCCCGCGCGGTCGTCAGGGGGCGTTCCCACAACCGCTACGCAAAACCCAAACGGTCAAGCGTGCCCACGCGTTCGAGGCTCTGGCACGGGGGGCACTCATAGGTCTGAGGAGATTGGCTAACTGTCTTTCCTGGAATGGTTTACATCACTGCCGGAGGAGGGACTCGAACCCTCACCCTGTTGCCAGGACGGGATTTTGAACCCCGAGCGGCTGCGAAATCAACCCTTTTAGGGGGTCAATCCTTACCTAGGTTACCGGGTCGTAGCCGTAAACCGATAAGAATCGCAGTCGCAACGCACTCCGCCAGATACTTTTGGGCCTTCGCGCTCCCATGAGCGCTCCCAAATCCATCGACAAAACCATCTTCGAGGAAACGACACCAAGGGTCAAGTATCGCCGCCGCGGACAGTTTTCTCGCCGTCGCTCCGATGCACATGCACGTTGGTGTTGCAAGGGTGAAGTAGACCGCATCGTTCAACGCTTGTCGGCAAAATCGAAGACTGGTTGCGTTTCTACATTCGGACCTGACGAAGCGGACGGTCCCGCGATTCCGCAGACCGTGCTGGCCAGAGTCGGGTTCTTGCACCGGCACGGAGCGATGCTGATGCCGAACTCCTGTCCCAACACCACAAGGTGAGCGAAGCGGCGCGACCGATCGTCATCCGCAATCATTCGACCCCCGCCACAGCCGCTATCGAATCGCTGATACTGCCAGGACGCCCGCGTGTCGGGCAAAAAGTCGAGCGTATCCGCCTGCCCCATCATGGTCTTAGAACAGTTGGGTCGCAAGAACAGATAACTCGCGGCCGCTTGGCGAACGCCCGCATCACGGAGAGACTCAAGCAGCGGAATGAGGCTCTCGTCTGTGTCTGACACATCAGGAAAGAGCGGGTCGAGTCTCGCCGTCGTGGCGACGCCGCGATCAACGAGCGCGCGGGCATATTCTATCCGCTTGTGCGGTGGTGCTGTTCGTGGCTCGACTTGCTTCCAAAAAGATGCGTCCAGCGTGGTGATTCCGATTTGGGCAAATACAAGCTGCGGCGCGGTCTCGAACAGTCGCAAGAATCGTTCGGAGATGAAACCCTTGGTCAGAAATGATATTTCTACACCCGCGTCGAGCAACACGGCCATCGTAGCCGCGGCGACTTCCTGCACTTCGGGCAAGTATTGAAATGCATCGCTGGATGGGCTGAAGTAAACACGGGAGGGCAGGCGACGTTTCCGGCTCAGCTCATCCTTCACGAGTTCCGCCGTGTTCTCGAACAGAATCACTTGGTCGGGACCGGGATACTTCGCGTAACCTTGGATGTAGCAGTAGGTGCATCCGAGAGCGCAGCCCTGCGTAATGTTGATCGTTGGCAGTGAGTTCAGGCAGGGAATCGACGATGGCGTCAGAATCGGAGACTTGCGCTTTCGTCTTACCACTTCTACCATAGACGCTTCCCCGGAATTTGTTTCGCCAACTCTTCGCGCATTACGGCGTACTGCTGCGATTCTGTCACGAAGCCGTCCGCTACGCAATGGACCGCAGCCGTGCCGGACAGTCCAAACTGCTCCCGATGGGTTTGGAGATGTTCGGGCATGAGGTCGAGGTCTTCGATCACAATCGCTGAAGCCGTCTTCATAAGCTGGCCAAGGATGCTGCGCCCGCTACACGTTGTCAATGAGGCGGGGTTGTAACGCCGGATCGGCAAGTAGCATGAGCTTGAATCAACGGCATCGAGATTCTGCATCATGACCGCACGCATGGCTCCGAAGTATTCCGAAAGGGAGAATTGTGGCATGGCTGTTCCGGCGCTCGCAGCGCGCCGAACGGTGCGTACGGCAACATCTCTCAGCCCATCCGGCCAACGACGCGGTGCCAGGCACCGGTGCGGCTGACAACGAGCAAACGCCTCGTTCTTGGGGGCCATCCCGTCAATCCTCTCTACGGCAAAGTTGCTCGCGTTGTCCAGCAAGCGACAAAGGAACACCCAATCGAACGGACCGTTCTGCGCAAGCCAATCATCGTCGTCCAGAAGCGATCGGTAATCCGCCCGGGTCCATTCCACATTGCGTATGCAGTCGTTCGCGCGCGACACGCCAAAGGAGCGCCCGAACGTCGGACCGGCAGTGTCTACGAAGTGAAGCGACGCCATGGACCGAGCGTCAGCAGGCGCTGAATTCCACAAATGTCGCCAAATTCTGGCGGAAAGATGCCCCGTTCCTGCTCCAAGGTCGAGTATTGCCAGCTCCGCATCTCTGTCTCGTGTCCGACGTGTTCTTCTCCATGCTCGAAGTAGGCTCGTCAGGATGCGACGTGCCAGAAGACGAGCTCTGGGTTTCCAATACGGGTCGGGCTTGGCGCTGACCAAACGTGTGAAGCGATCGATTACATTGAAACTCCCAGAGCGCTCGCTGAGGTCTACCGATGGACACAACATGATTCTCGAAGTACTGCTCTTTTCGACCACGATCTGACGGTAGTTGTAGTACGGTTCACTACTGCCCAACGGTAGCACGAGCGGCATGTGCCGCGGGGTTGATGGCGGGCAATCAGGCGCCAGCCGGCCGAGTAAGTAGAGCGGGTTAGTATCACTCGCCACCCCGGCGGCCGTTCCGGACGCGCCGCGCATCTTCATCCTGAACGTTCCAAAGGCGAGGATGCGGCGAAGCATCGACCATGGCTCACAGCGTCTTGGATCTGTCTTGGCGATTTGGAGCGTATGATGAAGCAAGCCGAAGTAGCGCCAACAGTACGTTTGCCACCGCCGTCTCCCGCAATTTCTGCGAAGAACATCCAGCCAGGCGGCTCTTAGCCTCTTCAACCGATGGACGAGGCGAGTATCCGCCTCAACGAACTCGCTGGCGGGCCTCCAGTAGTCCCGCCACGTTTTCGCCTCGACGAGGAGACGAGATTGACAAACGACCAACCCCGTGATGATGTGCGGTCGACGTAGCACCGACGCGAGATGGCGACGGTTCTGGTGTTGTGGCGTCCCTGAAACGATTAACATGCGCGCACCCCGCCCTCCTTTCGGACCACCTACATAACGCGCCGGGTGATCGGTGTGCGCACATTTTTCGCCGATCGGCGCAGATTCGAGTGATGCCCGGCGAGAAACAGCGTGACGGGTTGAACAGGCTAGGAAGAAAGTGATGCCCGCCCCCACCCTACAATGAACCAGCTATCAGTTCAACTTGGGTTCTGCAATGGAGGACGTATTCGTCGGCATTTGATTCCTCAACCTTCCTCGGCAGCAGCCTTGCTATGCTCCAACTGGGACAGCCAGTAGCACGCCAGCGGCGCGGGAATCTTCAAGATACTTGCGCCGTCGGCAGAGGGTGTCTTCGTTGCAATCGTGCAGACCTCGAAGTCGCCCATGTCGCGCGTGACGACATAGGCGCGAGGGATGTCCTTCTGGTCGCAAAGCATCCGTAACCCCTTGAGGTCGTCCATCCTAACGTTGCTTTCGCTGTATTTGA
>JBHHUB010000205.1:0-6503 GCA_046753625.1 Phycisphaerae bacterium
CTTCTCACACGAACCGGGATACTCGGCGACTCGAAGGTTACATGGGGTTGGCATGGCAATGGCTCCTTTGGCAACAGTTGGGTGTCCGCGGGCTTTCGCCCCATCACTTGTTCAGAATCGCGGCGTTGTCGCCGCGTTCGAGAGACTACATGGCAACACCCGTGCCAAACCGTGATCCATGGGGGCGAATCCAGCGGGAGTGGATCATTACTGCAGCATCTAAAGGGGGTTATGGATCGTTGGCAAGAAACGGGATCCTTGGCGGATTCGCTTGTGATACCAAGTAGTTGGCGCTGTCGGCCCAAACGCCGATCCAACTGGGCATCTTTGACCAGGCCTCAATAGGCCGATCCGCCGCATCGCCATGCAGCACGGCACCCGATAAAGAGGGCCGTGCACGACGCTATCGCGGCGATGGTCCGCCGATTTCAAGCGGAATGGCCTAAGCGACGACAGTTCTTTCGAGACACTACTCCGACAATGCGGCTCGCCGCAACGACCGAGAATACAGGTCGACTATGCGAAAGAGGATAAGCCCGAAACATCTCCAACCCGGTCTGAATCTCCCCGGCCACCTTTACGCCAGCAGCGGGCAGGTGATCGTCAAAGCCGGGACGGTTCTGGGGCCCGACCATCTGATCTACCTCACCGAATACGCCGAAGAGGGTTTGTTCGGTGGCCCGGAGTGGCCGGAGCATACGACGTCCTACCGGTCTGAGATTGACGCCGGCGAACCGGATGCCGGCAAGTCGATCAGCATTGATGCCCTGCACGCTGGAATGCGTCTGACGAAGGACATCTACGACGCCAAGACGGACGTGCTGCTTCTGGCGGCTGGCCTTCAGGTGACGTCGCGGTTCTTGCGTCTGCTCGCGACACGCGGGATCAGAACGCTTCGGGTTCGATCCAAGCAGACCGAATCGCATGAGCCCGAGAAACACCAGCCTGAGGTCGCGCCCAGTCAAGCCCGGGCGCTCGATGCGTTGCTTGAAGATGAGCTCAAAAAGCGGATTCCGTTTCGCGAGTTCAGCAACGTCGAGCGGCCGCGATTGTCGCTGGACGATTTGAAGAGTGAAGCGGTCACCGGCGTAGAGGATCACACGGCCACCGGAGAGGTCGTGGCGGATGTCTGTGCCCATCTTGCCCGAGGTCGTGACGTAGCCGGATCGACCATAAGCCACACGCTCCAAGGGTTCGTTACCCGCGCTACCCTCGACATTGACCTGCTTCCGTTGATTGTCAGCCTGCATGAGGCCGGTGACGAGTACCTCTTCAATCACTGCGTTAACGTGGCGTTGCTGAGCATGTCCATGGCCGCCCAGGCCGGGCTTACCCAGGACAAGATCACGGAAATCGGATTCGGCGCATTGCTCCAGGATATCGGCATGGTGCGCGTTCCTAAGGAAATCCGGCTTGCGCCGCGGCCGCTAACCGCCGCCGAGCGCGCGGAGGTCAACAAGCATCCGCTCTATACGATCGAGTGGCTGGCCAACATCGATCTGACTCCGGTGACGACCGCGCTGATCGGCTACCAGTCACACGAGCGGGCCGACGGAAGCGGATACCCCAGGCGCCGCCCTGAAACACGTATCCATCCGTTTGCTCGGATCGTCGGTGTTGCGGATGTCTTTGCCGCGATGACCTGCGATCGCCCCTATCGCTCGGCCCTGCGGCCGTACGATGCCTCGCGGGAAATCCTCGCGAGCGTGCTGAAGTTCGACCGACCCACCGCGAGCCTCTTCCTGGATACGATCGGGTTGTTTCCGATCGGAAGCCTGGTGGACTTGAGCAATGGCGACACGGGGCGTGTCGTGCGGATCGTCCCGGGCGCTCATACGCAGCCGGTGGTCGAACGAGTCGACCAACACGGCCGGTCGACCGGGCGTCTGATCAACCTGTCCGTTGAAAAGGAATTGAAGATTCTGCGGGCCTTCCATCGGCAGAAGACGCCGGCCCTGTGTGCCACGACCTCGGGCTCATCCCACCGACTGTCCTGATCCGCACGAATTACCTCTATGGCCTGTAGGGGCTGCTTGACCAGAGCCGGCGGGGGTCGTACCTTGCGCGGTTGTGCGTGCGTGGGGCGAAAGCCGTGGCACGCGGTGAATTATGCCTGGCATTCCCGGCTTTCTTCGGTGGAGCAACGTCATGGGGCTATTGGACAAACTACGTGGCGAATTGGTTGACATCATCGAGTGGGTCGATCACACACGCGATACCCTCGTGTGGCGGTTTCCGCGATACCACAATCAGATCAAAAACGGTGCCCAGCTCATCGTGCGCCCCGGGCAAACGGCCATCTTCGTACATCGTGGTGAACTGGCGGACGTGTTCGAACCCGGCCACTACGAACTCAAGACCGACAACCTACCCGTGCTCAGCACGCTGCAGGGTTGGAAGCATGGTTTTGACAGCCCGTTCAAGGCCGAGGTCTATTTCGTCAACACCACACAGGTGACCGATCTGAAATGGGGCACGCCGAATCCGATTATGCTGCGTGACCCGGAGTTTGGGCCGATTCGCCTTCGAGCGTTTGGAACCTACGCCCTCCAAGCAACCGGACCGGCGGCATTGCTCAAAGAACTGGTGGGTACCAAGGCCACGTTCGAGGCCGATGAGATCCACGAACTGCTTCGCTCAATGATCATTACCTCACTGGCGGATATTCTTGGCGAGTCTCACATTGCCGCGCTCGATCTGGCGGCGAAGTACGCCGAGTTGTCCGAGGCGTTGCGGAAGAACGTGGTCGAGCGGGTGGACGATGAATACGGACTCGATGTTCCACAGTTGCTGATCGTGAACATTTCGCTGCCCGAGGAAGTGGAGCGTGCGCTCGACACGCGGACGGGCATGAGCGTCATCGGAGACATGCAGCGGTATCAGCAATACCAGATGGGCAACGCGATGACCGCCGCCGCCAACAACCCGGCTGGCGGTGGCGCGGCGGAAGGCCTGGGGTTGGGCATGGGGCTCGCCATGGCCGGTCGTATGATGCAAGGTGGGGGGCAAGGCGCGGTAGGCGGTGCGTTTGCGCCGCCGCCACCGACGGTCGTGTGGCATATTGCCGTCAACGGGCAAACGACCGGCCCGTTCTCTCATGCGCAGCTTGCCGAGCGTATCGGTCGCGGCGAGGTGACGAGCTCCACCTTGCTTTGGACGCCGGGGTCAACCGGATGGCAGCAGGCGGGAACCATTCCCCAACTCGCTCCGCTGTTTGCAGGGGCCGCGCCGCCACCGCCACCTGCGGCGGCCCCCTAATGCGCTACGCGACTACAGACACGGGGTGGTAACCGTCCAATGCCGGCTCAATACGAACATGATGCCCAATCTTCAATCTTAAACCTTCAATCTTTAACCCTGATCCCCCAACCACCCTCCTCCTTGGTGTCCCGGCAATCCGGTGGCTATTTCCTCTTTCCGGTTGACGCATCAACATGACCCGCGCCGAACCATCATCACCATCGCTCGCCCGAAACGATCAGGTCGATACGGACCAGGTGCATGGCGAGAGCCGGGAGGGCTCCGCGCGAAACTTTCCGTGCGAAGGTTGCGGCGCGGACTTGACGTTCCACATCGGCATACAGTCGCTCACGTGTCCCTATTGCGGGTATGTCAAGGCATTGCGTGAAGTCAGCGGCGAGGTGGCCGAGCAAGATTATGAGTCCATGGCTCGGCGCATGGTTGCGCTGCGCCGCAAGAGGGAGTCGGAAGCATCGGCTGAGACTTCCTGCTCCGAAGTCACGTGTGGATCGTGCGGTTCGACCGTTCGATTCGTCGGGGCGTTGATCAGCCGTGAATGTGCCTATTGCGGTGCGCCGCTTCAGCTCGAAGGCGTGCAGGAAGCGCGGGACCACATTCCGGTCGACGGCGTTCTCCCTTTCCTGGTCGAGCGAAAACAGGCACGCGGACATCTTAACGCATGGATCCAATCCCGTTGGTTCGCACCGAATGATTTCAAGAAGCGCGGCGTCGACGGACGATTCAACGGTGTTTACCTTCCCTATTGGACTTTTGACGCCCTTACCTTCAACCGGTACGCAGGTCAGCGCGGCGAGTACTATTACGTTACCGTCGGCACGGGCAAGAACCGGCGCACGGTTCGCAAGACGCGGTGGTATCCGGCAGCGGGTGAGTTTCAGCGCTTTTTCGACGACGTCCTGGTGGTAGCCGGCGAGGGATTGCCGAGCCGGCGGCTTCGTGCTTTGGAGCCGTGGCCCTTGGCCAAGTGCATCCCTTACAACGACGAAGTGCTCGCCGGTCTGCTGGCGCGGACGTACGAGGTAGCGCTGGATCGGGGGTTCCTGGTCGCCAAGGGGCGGATGGACATAGCCATTGAAGCCGAAGTCTGCCGGCGCATCGGTGGAGATACGCAGCGTGTGCACAGCATCGAGTCGGCCTACGACGCGATCACGTACAAGCATCTGCTGCTGCCGGTGTGGATGATGGCCTACCGCTACGGCCAGAAGTCCTACCAGGTGGTGGTCAACGCGGCCACGGGCGAAGTCCAGGGCGACCGACCCTACAGTTGGACGAAGATTGCGTTGGCCGTGCTTGCTGGGGCGGTCGTGGTGGCGGGTATCGCGCTGCTGTTGAATCAACCATGACGTGCGGAGTAGCCGCCTTCGGCTGGGCGGTCAGGTGCACACGCCCGACAGTCGCCGGCCATACGGGCCAACGCATCAAACAACGAGCCGCCCGGAGTCAAACTACCCCGTCGCAATCGGTCTTTTTGGATCGGCGATCCATTCGCTCCACGATCCCGGATAGAGCTTGGGCAAGCCACGCCCGGCGTGCACGCAGGCGAGCAGGTTGTTGGCGGCGCTGACGCCCGAGCCGCAGTAGAACGCGACGTCATTGGCTTGGCATGTTCCAAACAAGCGGTCAAAACGCGCGGCGAGCGATGGTACATCTCGCAACAATCCGCTTTCGTCGAGGTTGTCTTCGTACGGGCCGTTGATCGCGCCGGGGATATGGCCGGCTACGGGGTCGATCGGCTCGACCTCGCCGCGATAACGCGCCGCCGCTCGAGAATCCACGAGCAAGCGGTTCGGATTCTCGGCGAACTCGGCCGCTTCACGGGCGCTGATGATTAGTTCGGGGCGGGGGCTCGCGTGAAAGGTCCGCGGCTTGGGCGTCGGGACGTCCGCCTGTTTCGGCAGCCCGCTGCGTTGCCAATGCGACCATCCCCCGTTGAGCACGGCTACCCGGTCGTGCCCCATCCACTTGAGCATCCACCACAGCCGGCACGCCGGCGCCGCCGTTGCATCGTCATACGCGACCACCTGGACGTCTCCGTCGATCCCCCAGCGAGAAAGCGTCTCAGCGAAGGATGCCATGTCGGGGAGTGGATGCCGACCGGTTACGCCGACCATGATCGGCCCCGAAAGGTCTTTGTTCAGATCGGCATAGACGGCGCCGGGGATGTGCCCGGCGCGGTAGGCCTGCGGACCCTGCTGCGGATCCTTGATCGAAAAGCGGCAATCCACGACCACCACGTCGCTGGAGTCAAGAAGGCCCGCCAACGATGTTGCGTCGATCAGCGTCGTATGGTTCATGGTCATTGATGGATCCGGTTTAGGCTTGGGGCTCGCGGCCCGCCATGTTTCCTATTTGTCTGCTTCCTTGATGCCCATGCCATGCCGGTCGGGGTAGGCCGGTCGTGGCGGCGGCGCGTATCCGTTGCGTTTGATCTCTTGGAGCATGTGCGCGATGGCGGCATCGAGCTGTGGATCGCCGCCGTCCACCATGAGCGCGGGATCGTCGATGACTTCAAGGTCCGGGTCCACGCCGTGTCCTTCGATACCCCAGGTGCCGTCGGTTTCGTAAAAGGCGAACGTCGGTGCCGTCACGCCGCCACCGTCGATCAGGCCGGGGTTTCCAGAATAGCCGACGAGTCCGCCCCAGGTGCGCATGCCGATCAACTTGCCGAGCTTGCGGTCTTTGAAGTAGAATGGGAAATAGTCGCCGCCGGAACCGGCCAACCCGTTGATGAGCATGCACTTGGGGCCGAAATGGGCATCCGGCGGCCAGGGCCAATCGTTTCCGTCGCGGCGCGCCCAATAGTTGGCGACCGGTCGGTTCAACATTTCGATAAACCGCGTCGGAATCTGCCCGCCACCGTTCCATCGCTCATCGATAATCAGCGCGGCCTTGTTGACCTGCCCGTAGAACTGCCGGATCAACTCGTTTTGTCCTTGAATGCCCGTGTTGGGCACGTAGATGTAGCCGACCCGGCCGTCCGTTTGCGCCTCAACATACGCACGGTTGTGCTCCACCCACGCCCGATACCGCAACGTGCTCTCGCTGCCGATGGGTTTGACGACGACGTCGCGGGCATCCTCGTCGAGCACGGGTTTGTCACTTACGGTGATCGTCGCCACGCGGTCGGCCAATCCAAGAAACGCCGCCCAGGGGGCCTTCGTCGTGTCCAAGGCCACCCCGTTGACCGCCAGCAGATAGTCGCCCTCATTGACATCGACATGGGGTTCGCTGAGCGGGCCGCG
>JBHHUB010000206.1:0-6459 GCA_046753625.1 Phycisphaerae bacterium
CTGGCGCTCATGCTCGCGGTCTTGGGCGTGGGCACGCTTGTTTTTCGGAATCGTTGCGGCCACGCCTCGGCCTGACGTTCCTTGAAACTCGTGCCATTTTCGAGACATCTAAGGTGCGCGGACGTTTTTCTACGAATCGTTGCGCGCAAGGTGGGTCGTGGAATCGTCGGCGAGGGCTTGGGCTACGTCGGCGGCCAGCCATTTTGAAATCTTCTCGGCGCCGGCGGCGGTTACGTGCACGTCGTCCCAGTAGTCCGCGTCGGTGACGATCCCCCGGGGCGGACGCACGACCCTGACGCCCGTCTGCTGCACGAGCGTTTGGATGAAGCGCTGGTAGTCCGCGTTGCGCGAGGGGTCGGCAAACGCCGCAGCATGGGTTGAAAGCGGTAGCTCCACGAGCCGCACGGCAACGCCGCAGCCGCGGAGTAACCCAATCGCGTGCCGGATGGCGATCCCGTTGACGTTGCCCGGGTCGATTCGGGCGGGGTCGATTCTGCTCGGATCGATCGGTCGATCTTTGGCCATACCACGATGGGTCACGGGGCGGCCTCGCCACTCGGCCCATCCGGTGTCGTAGCGTGTCAACGCGGTCTTGGGGTGGATGGCGGCCCCGAGGATGATCCGCTCGGCAATGATGCGCCAGTCGTCCCACTGGTGATAGCTTTGAAAGACGCTGCGCGGCACGGCCTGGGCCAGCAGATAAGACCCGCCTTTCGCGGCCAACGCCAGATCGCGCCAGTCACCCAGAGCTTTCAGGCCATTGATCAGCCAGGGATGCAGCCACGTGTCCGCGGCGTTGGGCGTCACGCCGAGGTAGACGATCGACGGCCGATCGCCCCGATCCAAGAGCCGGCGCACCATCAGGTATTCGGTGAGCAGGCTCGAGGCCGAGGCGGCCAGGTTGATGCTGCGTAACGTCCGTCCATGAACGTGGCTCAGCTCGGCATCCACCACCGCCGGGTTGATCGCATGAACCTCATAAGAGCATCCCAGGAATACGATGTCGGGGCGCTCAGGGGTCTTCTCGTAGAGGCGCCATTTCCACAGGCTTCGATTCGTGCTGCCGTAGACTTCCGGCGGCGTGATGAGGACCAGGATTCCGTCACCAATCAGCAGGGTTACGGCGAAGCCCACGAACAGAGCGGCCACCGCGCGGCGGGTCGGCCTGGTTGAAATGGTCCGCGGACTGTCCATGGGCGCTAAAACTGGAAGTAGATAAACGGCTTGGCGCTGGGGCTCAGCAATAAAAGCGCCCACATGCAAAGACCCGCCAGAATGCCCTGCCCCACGTACGGAACCCTTGCGAAACGATCACCAAAATCGCGGAACGCGGGCAGCGCATGCGCCGCGGCGCATGCCAGGACGATGGTCAGGCATCGCAAACCGCGCACATCGCCCGCGCCGAAATCAAAAAGGTTGGCGAACAGCGTGTGCGCGGTGCCCCAATCAGGGGCCCGAAAGAGCAGCCAGCCGAGGCAGGTCAGATGGAACATCACCAGGATGCGGACTGCTTGCGTCGACCAGGGCGTGTCTTCAACGTTGCTTTGCGACCGGCGCAACCCGAGGCCGCGCTCGCCAGCCAGCAGGATGCCGTGGTAGACGCCCCACGCCACGAAGGTCCAGGCCGCGCCGTGCCACAGGCCACCCAAGGCCATGGTCAAAAACAGGTTGCGCATCGTTTTCGACGTGCCGTTTCTTGACCCGCCCAAGGGAATGTAGAGGTAATCGCGAAGCCAGGTGGACAGGGTGATGTGCCACCGCCGCCAGAACTCGGATGGACTGGCCGCCAGATAAGGGCGATCGAAGTTCTCCGTGAACCGGAAGCCGAGCAGTCGCCCCACGCCGATGGCGACATCGGTATAGCCGGAAAAATCCATGTAGATTTGAAAGGCGTAGGCATAAAGCGCGATCCACGCGGCCACGCCGGAGTAATCGGCCGGAGCCGCAAAAACCTGATCGACGTAGAGCGCCAGGGCATCCGCCACGACCATCTTCTTGAACAACCCGCGAAAGATGCGGTAGACGCCTTGCGAGAGATCCACGTCCCCCGGCGCTGCGTCGCGGTTGATCTGCGGAAGGAGCTTGCCCGCACGCATGATCGGCCCGGCCACCAACTGCGGGAAGCAGGCGACGAATACCGCAAAACTCAGCAGACTTTTTTCCGATGCTTTGCCCCGGTAGACGTCGATCGTGTAGGACATGGTTTGGAAGGTGTAGAACGATATCCCCATGGGGAGCATGACGTCAAGCCCGGGCAAGTCCGTCGAAACGCCACAGAGGGCCAGACCGGCCGCGACGGAATCGCGGAAGAAATTGAAGTACTTGAACGACGCGAGGATGCCGAGATTCGTGACCACGCTGACGGCCAGCAGCAGTCTTGCACGGGCAGCAGTGGCGGCGTTGTCTCTGGCCCGATCGATGGTGCGGGCGCAGCAAAAATCGACAACCGTGCTGATTAGCAGCAACGCGAGAAATCGCCAGTCCCACCAGGCGTAGAAAAAGTAGCTCCCCGCCAGCAGCACCGCCCGGCGAGTGGAACCGCGCACGGCCCAGTACGCAGCCAGCATGATCGGCAGAAAGACCGCAAACGCGGGACTGTTGAAGAGCATGTTGGTTCCGCCGGGTCCGTTCGGAAACGATGGCCGCCGCAAGGCGCCCTCCAGGGCGATTGAGGCGGAGCCTATTGGATTATCGGTGCCTGGAACGCGCGAGTGTGGTTTGGCGCCTAAAGCCGTGAACCGCCTGTTCCCAGGATAGGCGCCGATGGCACGCGGGCCGGCGACCGCCGATCCCAGCATTGAAAGCGGCGATGGCATCGGATTCAGCCACAGAGTCCCCGGGCGGAGCAATTCATCGCCATCCGCGAGTGTTCCCCCCGAAATGAAACGCATCGCACCATGCGTCCCCTGATTGCGGAGAGTGGCCTTCTCGCGAGCGGACGGGTACAATCCGCGAGGTGGATCGTCCGGCCATGCAAACGCTTGGATGACATCCTTCGCGTTTCTTGCGGGCGCTGCAATCCAAGGAGCTCGCACCGGACCTGACGCACGTAGACGTAGCGATCGGCTTGGGCCATTCATGCATTTGAGTCTGGACCCCGCGAACCTCCTGACCGCGTATGCCTGTGGCATTTTCCCCATGGCGGATGAATCCGGCGGGGTGTGCTGGTTTGCGCCGGATCCGCGCGCAATCATCGAGTTGGAGGCGTTCAAGACCACACGATCGCTGCGGTCGGTGGTTCGCCGTGGCGTGTTTGAGGTGCGGATGGACACGGCTTTTGGAGAGGTGATGCGTGCGTGCGCCGATCGGCCGGAGGGCACGTGGATTTCTTGCGACATTCTCGAAGCATACCAGGCGCTGCACCGGCTGGGCTTTGCACACAGCGTCGAGGCGTGGCGGGGCGATCGGCTGGTCGGAGGACTTTACGGCGTGGCGTTGGGCGGGGCTTTTTTCGGCGAGTCCATGTTTCATCGTGCAACGGATGCGTCCAAAGTCGCGTTGGTCGCCCTGGTCGATCACCTGCGCGCCCGCAGGTTCGCCCTGCTGGACATTCAATTCCTCACGGAACATCTCCGCCAATTCGGAGCCATCGAAATCCCACGGGCGCTGTACGAGCGGCGATTGGCGAAGGCCGTTCGTTTGCCCTGTACGTTTGTGGATGCTCAAGGCGACCCGACCTCGGAGGCGCGGTAACATGAACGCCATGACAACGATCAACGCCAAACCACGCGCAGGCAACGAGCTGTTCCTGAGCAACATGGAGGCCCTCTGGCGCTGCGATGCGGCGCTGGCGTTGGCGATCGATGCCGTGCCCGACGAGCGGCGGCTTACCCTGGAAGCGACGCGATCCGGTGCTTGCACGGCGGCCATCGACGCTTCCCCCGATCGGCACGTGTACCTGCACAGCCGATACGATCCGCATGAGGAGGCCGCCCGCCTCATTGATTCGGTCGAATTCCAGGAAAAGTACGCATTCGTAGTTTCCGGTCTGGGTTTGGGCTACCACGTGCTCGAATTGTTTCAGCGGCTGCGTGGCGACGCGTTTATCATCTGCATCGAACCCTCCGTCCAAGTAATTGCCACGGCGATGACATGCCTTGATTTTTCAGAGGCGATCGGCTCGGGCAAACTCATCCTGCTCGTCGACGCCGACAAGGGTCGCCTGCACGATCGCCTGGCCGAATTCAGCACGCTGATAATGCTCGGCATGGAGTTCGTGCAGCATCCGGCCTCGGTCCGGGCGGCGGGAAACCGCTTTGCGCCGATCCTGGAAGCGATCAAGGAATTCGTCACGTTCACACGGATGAGCCTGCTGACGCTGGTCTCGAACTCGCGCGTCACCTGCCAAAACATCGCCATGAACCTGGTGAGCTATCTTTCATCCCCGCCGATCGACGGCTTGCGCGATCGGTTTAAGAACAATCCGGCGGTGATCATAGCCGCCGGCCCCAGCCTGCGCAAAAACATCGACCAGCTCGCCGCGCTCAAAGGCAAAGCCGTATTGTGCGCCGTGCAGACGGCCATCAAACCGCTCATGAAACACCGGATCGAACCCGATTTTGTGACCAGCCTCGACTTCCACGAGATGTCCCGCATGTTTTTCCAGGGCGTCGGAGATTTGAGCGGCGTCCACCTCGTCGCCGAGCCCAAAGCCACCTGGCATGTGATCGACGAATACCCCGGCCCCGTGTCTCTGTTGGATAATGCCTGGGCGCGGTTGTTGGTCGGTGAATCGCTCGGCGCGCGAGACGGCCTAAAGGCCGGGGCGACCGTCGCCCATCTCGCATATTATCTGGCGGTCTACATGGGTTGCGATCCGATCATCTTCGTCGGCCAAGACCTCGCCTTTACCGGCCATGTGTTCTATACACCCGGCGTCGAGATTCACCTCGCCTGGCAAAGCGAACTGAATCGGTTTTGCTCGATGGAGCACAAGGAGTGGGATCGCATCGTCAGAAACCGGGAAATCCTCCGCAAGGTGCCTTCGGTGGACGGCGGCGAGGTCTACACCGACGAACTCCTGCTTACCTACCTCGAACAATTCGAGAAGGACATCGCGACCACAGCCGCTACGGTGATCGACGCGACGCAAGGTGGCGCGCGGATCCGCGGCACCGAGGTGATGGATTTGGCGCAGGCTGTGGAACGATACTGCCGGGATCCGATCGACCCGAACCGCTTTGACTACCGCAGCAAGACGCAGTGGCGGTTCATCAGCCGCCTGCCCGAAGCCATCGACGAGCTGAAGGCCCGCCTTGCGGAATTGGACGAGGCGATTGACGTTTGTGCCGAGGTTCTGTCTCTTCTAAGAGAGCTCGAATCGCTGACCAACGACCCGCTCGCGTTCAATCGGCGGCTGATCCGAATCGACGAATTGCGCACCCGCATCTCGCAGGAAACCCGACCTTATCAGATCGTCAGCGCCACGGGGCAACTTGCGGAGCTGCGCCGCTTTTCCGCCGATCGGCGAATCAGCGCGGACCGTCCCGACGAGCGAGAGCGTGCCGAATTGCAGATCAGACGCGACACCGAGTTCATCTCATCGGTGCGCGACGGCTGCGAGGATGCCCAGACGATCCTCAGGCAAGCCATGGCCCGGATGATCGAAAGGGTTGAGCAGGCATGAAGATCGTGGCAGCGATCCAGGCGGACCTGAAAACCTCCGAGGTCGGTACGGCCAGCCGGTTGACCCAGGCGCTGCGCGGGACGCCGGTGTTGCGGCGCACGGTGCTGCGCCTGGCGACCGTCGAGCGGCTCGACAGGGTGTTCGTGCTTTGCCCGCAGGCACAGCAGGACGCTTGCCGGGCCATCGTGAAGGGCACGGGCGCTGCCGTCCGCGGCTACGCCATGGACGATCCACCCTGGCGGTCGCTGGTGCGCTCGGCAAGAAAGTGGTCGTTGGACGGCTGGCGCGGCGGGGTCGGCGGGACCTCCTGCTTCGATGAGTTCGTGGATTGCCGCCTGCTGGCATCGCTGATCGGCGCCGAGCAAGCCGATGCCGTTCTTTGCGTCGCGGCCGGTGCCGCGTTGGTCGATCCGGAAATCTCCGGCGCCATGATCCAACTTTTTGAGCGATCGGACGAGGAATTGCGGCTCGTGTTTGCGCAGACGCCACCGGGCCTGGCAGGCGTCTTGCTGGAACGATGTTTGATCAACGAACTTGCCGAGAAGAACAGTCCGCTCGGATGGGTGCTGAGCTACAAACCGGATATGCCCATCAAGGACCTGATCACGCAGCCGTGTTGCATCGAAGTGCCGCCGGAGGTTCGCTATGCCTCAGGCCGATTGATCGCCGATACCGGGCGGGCGCTGGCCCGGCTCGATGCATTGCTGGGTGCCCACGTGGACCCGGCGGCCTGCGACATCGGACGCTGGCTCCTGGCCCGAGCGCGCGACCACACCGACGCGCTACCTCACGAAATCGAGATCGAGCTGACCACCGACGATCCCTATCCGACA
>JBHHUB010000207.1:0-6414 GCA_046753625.1 Phycisphaerae bacterium
TTCTTTCCTACCGCCTGAATGGCTGTCCAACAGTAGCGGTGGGTCCGCCCATGGCGGACCCACGGTCACCGCACCCCCCACTCTCTTCGACCCTGAATGGGTCGTCCAAACGCCATGTCGCGCACACCTTACAGAAAAGACGACCCTTACAGGGTCGATCGGTTGAGTGGCGCCGCGATCCCGGGGGCGGCGCTGCGCTTGCCCCCGGCTACTTCAGAGCAGGCTTTCAGCCTGCAATCAAGAGACAGGGCTACAGCCTACAATCACAGCCGCCGATGCGGTCAGGCACAATTTCCCGCCGATAACCTGTGTTTTCCGTTTGATTCTTGCCGCCTGTCTCGCTAGAATGCCGACTTGACGATTGCAGCCATGGGGCAAATCCAACTCCGGGAGGGAATGGAAGTGTTTCACGAAAAACGATCGGGCGCGTCTTGGTTTGCGCGTTGGATGAGGCCTCGGCCTACGCATCACAGGGTTACTCGCGGGGCAGGTTGCGGGCTGGCGCTGAGATCGTGCGTGGCCATTGCGGGCTTGAGCTTTGCCGGGACAGCCGGGGCGGCCGTGCTACATGTACCGGGCGACTTCCCCACGATTCAAAGCTGTATCAACGCCGCGATCACCGGCGATGAATGCGTCGTCGCCCCAGGAACCTATAACGAGCTAATCAACTTCCACGGCAAGGCCATCACGCTCCGAAGCTCGGACGGGCCCGCCGTCACCATCATCGACGCGGGGCCCGTCCCGGAGCCACCGGAAGGCAAGCCAGTCGTCCGCTGCGACACCAACGAAGGCCCCGATACCGTGCTCGATGGATTCACGATCACCGGCGGAACGGGAGGTGTGTGCCAGGATCCGGTGGTGTGCGGTGGCGGCATGTACAACGCCGGCGCCAGCCCGACGGTTACGAATTGCACGTTTACCGACAACTCGGCAGACGGTGGCGGCGGGATGGCTAACTCCCACTTCAGCAGCCCCAGTGTGACCAACTGCACCTTCAATAACTCAGGCAGTGGTGGCGGGATGCTCAACTATATCGGAAGCAGCCCGATGGTTACCACCTGCACCTTCAGCGGAAACTCAGGCGGCGGGATGTGGAATCTCGTAAGCAGCAACCCAACGGTAACCGACTGCACGTTCAGAGGGAACTCGGGCGGCGGCGGTGGAATGGTGAATTCCAATGCCAGCAACCCGACGGTGACCAACTGCACGTTCATCGGGAACACTGCCTCCCGCGGTGGCGGGATGCATAACACAGATAATAGCAATCCGACGGTGGCGAACTGCACCTTCAGCGGAAATGTCGCCCTCGATACCGGTGGCGCCATGTACAACCAGATCGCGAGTAGCCCGGCTGTGACCAACTGCACGTTCAGCGGGAACTCTGCCGGTGCGCTCGGCGGAGGGATATTTAGCACGGGCGAGGATGGTACGCCCACCCTAGACAACTGTGTACTATGGGGAAATGCTCCAGACCAGATTGTCGATGGTTTCGGAGCCGTGACGACGGTTGGCTACAGCGACGTGCAGAGCGGGTGGGCCGGTGCAGGCAACATCGACGCCGACCCGCTATTCGCGGACTCCAGCGGCCCGATGGCATCCCCGGAACGGCGGACGACGACCTGCGCCTCCTCTCGGGCTCGCCGTGCATTGACGCGGCCAACAACGCCGCCGTGCCTCCCGACGTGCCCGACCTTGACGGCGACGGCGGTACATTCGAGCCCCTACCCTTCGACCTCGACGGCAATCCCAGATTCGTCGATGATCCGGAAACCGTTGATACAGGGATCGGCACGCCGCCGATTGTGGATATGGGCGCCTACGAATTTCAGGAAGGTTGCGGAAATGGTATTGTCGAAGCCAACGAGGAATGCGACGACGGTAACATCAACCAGCACGATTCCTGTCTTAGGGACTGTGTGCTCAACGTTTGCGGCGACGGATTCCATAACGTCGGGATCGAGGAATGCGATGACGCTGGTGAGTCCGCTTCATGCGACGCGGATTGCACTTTGCCTATTTGCGGCGATGGAATAGTGAACGCCGCGGCCTTCGAACAGTGTGACAACGGCCCGGACGATCCCAGCGACTGCTGCTTGTCGATTTGCTTTTTCGCAAGCAGCGGCAGCCTTTGTGGCCAGGGGCCGACGGAGTGTTCCGATCAGGGCATCTGCGACGGCGGCGGGAACTGCAACGCCAACGATGCTCCGGCGGGATCGCCATGCGGTGCGCCGGCGGACATGCCGGGTAGCTGCTTTACGGGTGATGCTTGCTCGGGCGGCGGCGTTTGCCTGCCGGGTTCGATTGTCACGGCCTGTATCGACGACGATCTTTGCTGCAATCGGGACCAAGGTTGTAACGCGGGCAATGACAACGATTGCGAAGCGGACGTCCCGACGGTCTCGACCTGGGGCCTGCTCGTTCTTGCGCTTCTGCTGGCGGCTACCGCCAAGGTCCAATTCGGTCGCCGCCGCCTCGTTCAACCGAATGCCGGCTAGTGCTCTGTCAAGGCTGATTCGATGGGTGGCATGGGCAAACTTGTTTGCCCGTGCACCCCGAGCCCCGGCACGGGCAAGCTAGCGCTTGCCCATGCCACCCACCGCTGTGTCTGGGCGCCGTAGTGGCACAGCGGTCCACCGCTGTGTCTGGACAACCACCCAGCCAAGGATAACCGCCCAGCCGAGGGCGGCTGGGCTACAAAGCGGCTGGGCTACGTGCTGAGGGTCCGCAGGCTTGCGCCAGCGGCTCTGACTCGGTGCCGGCGAATGCGCCGCGGACTCCGTAAGAAGTGGTGGGGCGTTTACAATGTTCGCCGATCGCTATAATCGCCACCGCGTCGGAATCCCGGTACCCTTAAGCATGAAGCTGGCGGTGTGCGCCGCTACATGGCTCGGTCGCATAGGACTCTTGCAGCCTTGGAACCTCAATGAGCACTAAAGAAAAACCAATCGAAAGCCAGCCGCCTGAGCATCCGGCGATCCGATCCATCCCACCGGCGCTGCGGGAGCGGCTTGCGCCGTATGTTTCATTGGCCCAGGAGCTTGCGGGATCGGACTTGATTTCGTTGGCCGTCTACGGGACGTCGGCGGACGATGCCGTGGATGCGAAGCGCAGCGCGATTGGCAACGTGATGGTGCTGCGCCAAGTCGACCTCATTCTGCTTCAAAAGCTGGCGAGTCACGGCGCGAAACTCGGCAAGGCCCTCATCCGCGCCCCGCTCATCATGACGCCGGAATACATCGAATCCTCCCTCGATACGTTTCCGTTGGAACTGATCGAAATCCACCAAACACGCCTGACGGTGTTCGGCGAGGACTGCTTCGCCGAGTTGACGTTCAAGGATGCGGACGTGCGGCTGCAATGCGAGCGAGAGCTGAAAACGATGCTCATCGGCTTGCGCCAGGGTCTCCTTGCCGCCGCGGGCCGGAGCAAGGCGTTGCGTGCGATCGAAGCGGGTGCGGCCGATGCACTCGGGCGAACCCTGCGCGGGTTGCTCTGGCTAAATGGCACGCGCGACGTGCACGCCTCGGCGCCCTTGCTCGATCAGGTTGAAAAAATGTTCGATCGCAAGCTCGACGCTATTGCGGCGGCGCTTTCAGGCACGGGCTCGCAGGGGTTCGAGGGGTTCAAGCGTCTTTACGAAGACGTGGAAGCGTTGGGAAAGGTCGTCGATGGGTGGTCTTAGCCGGCAATCAACGTCGACATGGTGCTTGATCGCGCTGGCGGCGTTTGCCGGCGTCGCCTTCACGGGCGTCAAGGCCGCCCGGGGTGAGGTGACGTTGCCTCGGCCCACTCATTTCGTCGCGGATCATGCGAACGTCATCGACGCGGCCACGGAGCAATCCATCGCCGGATGGCTGGCGGAATTGCGTCAGAAGACCGGGGCGTTCGTGCTCGTGGTCACCGTGCCTACGACCGACGACGAGGATTTCTTCGGGTTTGTTCAGCGCCATTTTGATCTGTGGAAGCCCGGGCAGGCGGGCAAGGGGGATGGGGCGCTGATCCTCGTGGCGATGAAGGAGCGGCAAGCCCGCATCCACACCGGCTATGGTTTGGAGTCGATCATGCCGGATGCGTGGTGCGGATCGCTCTGGCGTTCGGTTCGGAGCAAATACTTCAAGAAAAAACGCTACTCGGCGGGTATCGAACGCATGGCGGTTTCGGTCGCGAATAAAATCGCCGACGCCCACAATGTCACCCTGGCGGGTATTCCCGCGTACCGCCACGCCGGCGGCGCGTCGCGGAAGCAGGGCACGGTCGCCTGCGCCGGCTTGGTGCCGATGCTGATTCTCTTCATGGTGATCTTCGGTGGTCGCCGGAGTCGGTGTTATGGCACCTGGGGCGGTGGCAACCTGCTGACGGGCATGATTCTAGGCAGCGTGCTCTCTCGTTCCCTTGGAGGTCATCGACGCTCCGGTTGGGGGGGGGGCTTTGGCGGTGGCTTCGGTGGCGGCGGTTTCGGCGGAGGAGGGTTTGGCGGCGGCGGATTTGGTGGCGGATTCGGCGGCGGCATGTCGGGCGGCGGCGGTGGCGGCGGCGGTTGGTAGGGCACGCCGGGCAGTCGGGAAACGGGTATCAACGGCAAGAGGAAGCTAAGATGAAAGCGACGCAGATATTGATGTTGATGGCCGCCGCGTTGCTCGGCGGGTGCATGTTCGTCGGCTGTGCGGCCTACAACGGCTACAACAGGGCGATTGCCTTGGACGAAAGCGTCAAGAGCGCCTGGGCTCAGGTGGAAAACCAGTTGCAGCGGCGGTTTGATCTGGTACCCAACTTGGTGGAGACCGTCAAAGGTGTCGCCGGTCAGGAAAAGGATGTGTTTCTCGGCATCGCCAAGGCTCGCGAATCCTATTTTCAGGCGAAAGGGCCGGCCGCCAAGGCCAAGGCCGCCGGCTCGTTCGAATCCGCGCTGTCGCGGCTGCTGGTCCTGCGCGAGACGTACCCTGAGCTGAAATCCAATGAATCTTTTCTCAAACTGCAGGATACGCTGGAGGGTACCGAGAACCGCCTTTCCGTAGAGCGCAAACGCTACAACGACACCGTTAAGACGCTCAACACATTCACTCGTGGCATTACGGGCCGACTCTACGCCTCCATGGCCGGTGTCGAAAAGGCGGAGTACTTCGAGATTACCGAGCAGGCGAAGAAGACCCCCAAGGTCGATTTCGGCGGCGACTAGCGCTGCGTCACACTCTAATCTATGGGTTGTCGCTGCCCGAGCCACCGGAATCGGGCCCGCGAATCAGAGCCCACTGCGCTAGCGGTGGGACCAGTCCGAGGGCTGGCGCCCGCGGCTCGGATTGATCGCCCCAGCTCAGGTCGGCGGGCGAAATGTTCTAGCGATGGCCGCGCCCCGGCGGCGGAGTTCTACAAAGGGATCGGCGAACATGGCCTCGTGGGCTGGGTCGGGTGGATCGATCCGGACGTCGTGGCGCAGCGGCTGATAGCGCAGGATCAATGCGTCGTCCTTGCGCCAGATTTCGAGGATTCGACCTTCGTTCGGGCTATCCAAAATCGCGCCCGTCACCATTTCGGTGTACCCGCCGCGATCGATCACCAAGGAATAATGCAGGTGTCCACACAGATGGAGTTTCACGCAGGGAAAGGCGCGCAGCAACGCCTGGAACGTTTGCGGCACCAACGACGTCCCGTAGATCGGCTTGAGCGTCGCGCTGGGGTGGTGGGTTGCCACGATGGCCCACTCGCCCGCTTCCTGGGCTTTTTCCAATTCTCGCTGGAGAAAGCGGGCCTGCTTGCCGGTAATCGCCCCTTCCGAAAAGATGAACCGCGGCCTCTCGAGGATCGGCGTCGACGTATTCAGCCCGATCAGCCGAAGCCCCGGCGCGGGCGCCACGCTGTACCACGTTTGGTCCGGCGCGCTCTGACGAAACCCGTGCCCTTTGGGTTCGGTGACGCTGTCGAGATGCGCCTGAACAAACTCGCGGTCGTTGATGAATCGCCGGTCCGCATCGGGTTCGACGAGCTCCGGAAACGAAACGATGGGTGGCGGTCCCGGGCGGGCTGGCGTGATGGCTCCCCAAGCGAGGGTGCCTTCCGGGAAAATGCCGGTGGGCAAGAACAGCCCCAATCGGAAATCCAGCGGTAGTGGGGCGTAACGGCCTCCGAGCGGAGATGGTACGATTGGGAACGATCCGGAGGCAAAACGATCGTGGTTGCCGAGCACGGTGTACCAAGGCACGCTCGGGCGATCTCCGTGGACACCGTTGCGATAGAGGCCCTGAGCGGTAAACGGATGATTCGGATCGAGTTCCGGGCGTGGGATGTCCTCCGGGTTTCGATCGTCGGGGCCGGTCCGCGGGTCCACAACGCCGCCGTCGAACAGCTTCATAAACCAGACCAGTTCGTTGTGTTGGACGTTGTCCGTGGCGTCGCCCGTGAACAGTACGAAATCAATGT
>JBHHUB010000208.1:0-6339 GCA_046753625.1 Phycisphaerae bacterium
CATAGGTCGAATTGCTGACGTCGGCGTCCAGGCTGACGATCCGCTCGTCCGCCGCTCCGAGCGTCGCCAGCGCGACACCGTATCCGGCACGCGTGGCCAGCTTCTTTTTTTCCAGCACGGCCTCCAGATCGGCCTTGCGCAGCGCCGACTCCAAACCGGGCAACTGGATCGGCTCCGCCCGTCGAGACGGGCTTTCACTGTGGCGAAGTTCCGGGCGGATCGCCCCGTTGGCCGCTGCGGCGAGCTGCGTTCCCGTCGCGTCCAATTGCCGACAGGCGTGGTCCAATTCAGCGGGCGGAACCGGCTTGCCGTGGAAGTTCTTGCCGAGCATCATGTCGCAGCCCCAACCTTTGACCGTGCGCGCGACGATCGCCAGCGGTTTGTCCGCCTGCCCGAATCGAGAAAGCACCTTATCGATTTCGTCCGGGTCGTGGCCGTCGATCTGCTCAACCTGCCACCCGAAGGCAGCGATTTTGGCAGCGAGCGCGTCGACCGATTGCTGCGCCGAAACCGCCGCCGCTTGTCCGTGCCCGTTGCAACTGAAGATCGCGCACAGATTCGTCAGGCGATGATCCACGATGAAATCCAACGCCTCCCAGACCTGCCCCTCGCGGGATTCCCCGTCGCCGACGATGGCAAAGATGCGTTTGTCGATTCCGTTGAGCCGTGCCCCCAGTGCCAGGCCGGCGGCAACGGAAAGACCTTGGCCCAAAGAGCCCGTCGCGGCGTCGAAGAAGGGAAAACCCTCGGCCGGATTCGGGTGGCCATCCAACACGCTGCGCAACTCGCGGAGGGTAGCCAGTTGTGCGATTTCAAGGGCACGCTTATCGCCCGCGCTCGCACCGACGGCTCCGCCCAGGTCGGCATAGGCCGCATACACGATCGGCACGGCGTGGCCGATCGAAAGCACGAGCCGGTCGTTCCGGTCGTTCCACGGATCGCAAGGATCGTAGCGCATATGCTTGTACATGAGCTCGGACACGATGTGCCCTAGTGCCAGAGCGCTGGACGGATGCCCCGAACCGGCGGCCGTGGTCATGCGGACAACATGCTTGCCGAGTTCGACGGCTTTGGCGTGCGCGGTGCTTGTCGCGGACACGGAGTTCTCCCGTTGCTAGATCAAGGTACGCCCGCGGCAGGGCGGTCAGCTTCGCCCCATCGATCGCGGCCACACCCCTTCCAGCCGGAAGCCTAGCGTCGGCCCATCACCCGATCAAGGGCCGAAGAGATTAGATCAAAACCGCCCGGGCCATCTTGCTGTGAAACGCACGGTTTTCACATTCTACATGCCCCACTCCGCGAAGCCTGGTGCAGCGTCATGCTTGTCTTGAGGGGTCGACTCAGTCATCTGTGGCCCAGCCGCCCTCGGCTTGGCGGTTGCCCAGACACAGCGGAGGGCCGCTGTGCCACACGGGATACCGCATCAAATCAGCGTTGACGCACCACTAGCCGCGGCGGACCCAGCGGAACCTGTGAAATACGATGGTCGCGGCGGTGAGGACGAGGCTGGTCATCACAATCATCCCCCACAGGGAGACCGTCGGAATCGTCGAGCAGTCCTGAGGGCAGCTCAATGGTTCATCACCTTCGCATAGCCCGTCACCGCAAACGGTAATGGGGGTCAGAAGATAGCCGCGCACCTGGCCGCCCAAAAGCCCCATGCCGACGATTTGCCCTACGTCGTTGATGTCCCGTGCCAAACTGAGCGACCAACCGGCCTCCGGTGGAATCAGATCGTTGAGATCCCTCATGCCGTCAACGTCATCCCAGATCATCGCGTGCGATGCCCCAATCCCCACGGAGCTGGCGGAACCGACGACCTGGCCATGGTTGTTGATCGCGAGCGCGAAACTTCTTTGCCCACCGGGTAGCGCACCGAGGTCGATGATGTCGCCGGTGAAGTTACCGCTGACATCCCAGGAGATGTTTGCCCATAGAACGGCGTGGTAGTCTTCCAGATCAGGGGGCGCGAAATTCGCGTCACCGACAACCTGGCCGACGTCGTTAATCGCCTTCGCCCGTGCCCGCGACAAGCCGCCGGGTAGAAACCCTAAGACGCGTATGTCGTTCGTCTTCGGGTTGCCGTCGTCTTCCCATAAGATCGTGGGGCAGGTGCCCGACTCGCCCGCGACCTGCCCGGCCTCGTTGATCCCGTTCGCCCGAACCGGCGTCGCACACACCGGGTTCAAGAGTGTCATCACGCCCTGTTCCCAGAGAAAGGCAACGGGACCGATGTGCCCCGCCACCTGCGTGGATTCGTTGATCGCCCAGCCCGAGCCATGAGAGGTCGTGTTGCCGGCCATCAAGTCGATCAGCGTGCCGTTTTGCCAGAGGAAGGCGTGCTGAAACCCGGCGGCGTTTTCAGCAAACCCGGTCACTTCGCCGGCGTTGTTGATCGCGTTCGCCGAGCTGTTCGACCCTCCGAAGTCGCCCAAGTCCGTCATTGAGCCATTGTCCCAAAGGAAGGCGTGGCTGTCGCCGCCCGGCTGCGCGTCGAGGGCGGATAAGCCCACTACCTGGCCGGAATCGTTGATCCCGAACGCAAAAGTGGTCGAGCCGCCCAGTGTGCCGAGATCCGTGATGGTGTAGCCGTCGCCCAGCGCCTTCGCCGAGCCCAACGTAGCGAGCGTTAGCGCGCCGATGGCTATGCTGACCAGACGGCACTTGCTCAATTCACTTTTCATCTTCCTAAACTCCTCGCTCGTGATGGCCGAGTGCGCACGCGCCGCCCGATGGATCCGGCATCCCTCCAATCACCGGCCACCCCTGGTGAGGCGGATTCCCCGCACCGCGCGGCGACCATCGTCCCCGCGGTCAGGAGCAACAACACCATGACGACGATCCCCCACTGCGACACGGCCGGTATCTCCGGTCCGCCTTCCTGGAATTCATAGGCACCCATATCGACAACGGCGTTGACAACGCGTGGATTCCCATCAAGGTCCGTGGTGACCGACTGCGGCACGGCATCGTTGTTGCCCGCGTCGATGCAGGGCGAATCGGTAGATAGATGGAAGTCACCCAAGCCCGGGTCGGCGAAGAGCGGGTCGGCACCGTTGTTGCCGACGCCCCCAAGCGCGCCGGTCCAACCCTGGACACACGAGTAGTCGACGGATAGCGCCGTCCCGAAGAGCTGTTGCTGTTCAAGCGTCGTACCGCCGCCGGTGTTTCCCCAGAGGATACAGTTGGTCACCGATGAGGGGGCGCCGAACGTTCCGAATCCCCCAGAGTCATAGGCGGCGTAGTTCTGGCTGAACGTGCAGTTGGCCAGCGTTGCGAAGCCCCAGGCCAACATCCCGCCGCCGTGATCGGACGAATTCCCACTGAACAGGCAGTTAGTCAGCGTGGCGTTCCCGACGCCACCATACGGACTGACGTACATCCCGCCTCCCGTCCCGTTGCCCACGACCGTGAAGTTGTCAAAGAACCTGCAGTTCGTGAGCGTCGAATCGCCAAACATCTCAGCCATCCCGCCGCCTGACTCGTCCGCTCCATTCGCGGTGAACGTGCAGTCGATCAGGACCGGGCTGCCGTAGCCGTTGGCCATCCCGCCGCCGAAGTCGGCCGTATTGGCAGTGAACGTGCAGTTGATCAGCGTCGGCGTGCCGGAGGCGTTGTACACGCCACCACCACCCGCGCCGGCATTATTGGCGGTGATGATGCAGTTGCTGATCTGGGGACTACCCGTGGCGATGTATACCCCGCCGCCGTAGCCAAGAACATCCCACGCCGAGCCGTCGCGAATCGTGAACCCGTCCAGTACGGTCGTGTAGTCTACGCCGGAAACCGCCGCGACGTGCAACGCGTTGTCCGCGGCGTTGCCGGGGATGCCGATGTCGCCGCTGAGGATGGTCTGACGGAGTGGGTCAGCCAGATCGGTAAGGTCGCGCTGGGCGATCGTAGTCTCGGTACCTACGAAATGGCCATAGAGCGCAACGCCGTTGTGAAGGAAGAACGTGGCCTCCATGTCACCCGGCGTCTGGCCGGCACCTTCGTCGGGCTTGTAGGTTCCCCCAGCTACCCAGATTTCGTCGCCGTAGGTGGCTGCGCCCAGAGCATCTTGCAAAGTGGCGAACGCGTCCTGCCAGCTTGTGCCGCCGTTTGCACCGGGCGCATCAACATCCACGTACCACGTACTTGGCGTGACGCAGCCCCCAGCGTCCGGGATGTTGTCACAGTAACCACCGAATTCGTTGCAGACGTCCGCCGTGCAGGCGATACCGTCGTCGCAGTCGACGTCCGTTCCCGGCAAGCAACCAGCCGCTGCGTCGCAAACCTCAGCGCCGTCGCAGAAGACGTCGTTGTCACAGGCTGCATGGTTGGGCACGTAGTCACATGTGCCTGCGGGATCCACGCACGAATCGACCGTACAGGCAATACCGTCGTCGCAGACGATCGGCGTGCCGGGTTCGCAGAGTAGCGCGCCGACGCACGTCTCGGCCCCATTGCAAGCCAGGCCGTCGTCGCAATCGGCATCGAAGGCGCATTGCGGACCCGTGATCGTCACGCTCACGTAGTCGGTGAGCAACGCCCCGCCTTCGGCGTTGTAGTTGACGAGGATGGTCAGGTTGCCCGAGGCGTCGACGTAATCGGACGGGTTGGTCGTGATTGTTTGGGCGACCGTGCCGTCTGGTGGCACTGCGCCGGTTCGGCTGCCGGCCAGCACGTACGAGGCGGTGCCGGCGTTCCACAGCCAGACGGTCTGGAACGCGTCCTGATCACCACCGCCTTCCCAGAGGATATCGATCTGGGTAATGGCGCCCGGCGGTTCGGCAATCGAGAAGACGAAGCGTGTGGCCGCCACGTTGCCCCCTTCGATGACCCCGGTGCTGTAGCGGGAATCGTCCGATAATGCCACCGCTGCGTAATCCGCGGAACCGAAGACGGTCGACGGAACCGCGTTCGTCACCGGAGGTAGGGGCGCTGCAGGCAGGGCGTTGCCGAAGGCGAACCGATCCACGCCCGCCCCGGAGCCAAAGTCGTAAACCGTTCCGAGCGCAACAGCGGGCGCCAGTATCGCAAGGCGGGCGGGGCCGGTGGCGTTAACAGAGACTAATCGAGCCTGCGCGGCTCCTGAAAAGAGCAGGGTCAGCGGCGCGAAAACCAGAACCGTCCGACCGGCAAACGTGTTGGCATGGCATCCCGATTTCATCTATTCATCCCTCCTCACAAAAAGAGGCCGCTCCTGTTCAATCTCCAAAGCGGCGCTTCGGCGAGTAGTGAAAACGTGACGGTCGCCGAAATGGGCACGCCTCCCCCCAATGATACCCGGCGATCGAGCCGCCGGTTGGGCCCCATCCATCCTAGCAGCATCGCTGGTCAAGAAGAACAAAAAAAGCCGCAAGCGGAGCTCCCCCAGCTCCGCTTGCGTGCGCGGCAGATCCCGCGCTGTCGCCCCCCCCTCCTAAAACTCGACAGGCGCGGCGATCCCCATCCTAAAACGCTGCCGCGGACTTCCTTCGAATGATCGGGCTCGCTGCCGCCGACACAGATCACCTACATGACCATGGTGAAATATTGATCTATTCAAATAGTACCGCACGGTGGCGCCGGCTGCCAGCTGCATTAGGGAGCATTAAGGGTCGACCGGAAAAACTGCAAATTCTGCATGCTGGCGTGGGGTAAAGACGCGACGCGGGGCGGCTGGGCATTGCGGTCGCAGCCGCACTGAGGATGCAGACACACACGGTCAGGGTGTAGGGCAGGCGGTTGCTCTGTTGCAGGGTCCTCCCAAGCGAAGCCTGCAACGCAGCGTTCGCCTGCCAATGGCCGTCGCGGCCCTCGACGGCAGGGGCACGCCCCGCCCTACGCGCAGGTGACATCCCGCCTCGGATGGTCCGCAGGCCGGCGCCAGTGGCTCTGAGTCGGCGTATCCGTCCCGGGGATCATGCATACCGGCGCCCCCAACCAATCCAGCTCCCCAACCGGCTCCCAGCGTGGTATGATGCTGGTGTCATGAATCAAGAATACCAACCCACGGTGCTCGACGTCGGGCAATGCGATGTGGACCATTCGGGCATCGCACAAATGCTGATGGCGCACTTCCACGCCCACGTCGATCGGGCGCACAATGCGGATGGAGCGTGGGAAAAGATTCGCGACGGCAACTACGCGTTGGTGCTGGTAAACCGAATCCTGGACCGCAATGGAACGGAGGGACTGGCGCTGATCCGGCGACTTCAGGCGGACCCGGTGACCCAGGACACGCCGATCATGCTCGTCAGCAACTACGCGGATGCTCAGGATGCTGCCGTCGCGCTCGGCGCCAAGCGCGGATTCGGCAAGAACGACATCAACGCCGCCCAGGGCTACGCCGGCATCGCCCAGACGACGGGCCGG
>JBHHUB010000209.1:0-6212 GCA_046753625.1 Phycisphaerae bacterium
TCGGGATTGCGCCCGAAGCTGCACGCCGACCAGATCACACAGATGGGTGCCACAATATTGGCATCCCAAGTCGGCGCCATTTCGGCCGATCATCTGGAAACGATCCACGATGAAGGCATCGCAGCGATGAAATCCGCCGGTTCCATCGCGGTGCTTTTGCCGGGTTGCTCGTTCTATCTGGGCGTCGATCAGGCGCCGGCGCGGCGCATTTTGGACGCTGATTTGCCGGTGGCGCTGGCGACCGATTACAATCCGGGCAGCAGCATGGTCGAATCGCTGCCGCTGGTCATGGGCATCGCTTGCGCGCAAATGAATATGACGCCGACCGAAGCGCTCGTGGCCGCCACCGCCAACGCCGCGGCCGCGATCGGTCGCCACGATCGATTGGGCGCGATGGCGGTGGGCATGCAGGCCGATCTCGTCGTGCTCGACGTGCCCAACCACCTGCGCCTGTGCTACGAGTTGGGCCGCAACTGCACCCGAGCGGTGGTCAAGGCCGGAAAGGTGGTTGATCATCGTGGATAGGTTTGCGAGGCCCGGCGCTCTATGACTCCATTTCTGCAGGGCAAGAAAGTCATCGTCACCGGCGGCGCCGGGTTCCTGGGCCGGGTCGTCTGTCAGCGCCTGCAGGAACAGGGCGTCGGCGATCTCTTCGTACCGCGATCCAACCGGTTCGATCTGACCGACGCGGAGATGGTCCGCTTGATGTTCAAGGAGCACAAGCCCGACGTGGTGATCCATCTCGCCGCCGACGTGGGCGGCATCGGCGCCAACCAACGCCATCCCGGCCGGTTCTTCTACCGCAACATGGCCATGGGCATCAATCTGATCGAACAATCGCGCAGAAGCGAAATAGCCAAGTTTGTTCAGGTCGGCTCGGTTTGCTCCTACCCCCGAGATTGCAAGACGCCGTTTCGTGAGCGGGATCTCTGGTCCGGCTATCCGGAGCAGACCAATGCCCCCTACGGCGTGGCCAAGCGGGCGCTCGGCGTGATGCTTGACGCCTACCGCACGGAGTACGATTTCCCCGGCGTCTACCTGATTCCCGTGAATCTCTACGGACCCGGCGACAACTTCAACCTGGAAACCTCGCACGTCATCCCGGCGCTCGTTCGCAAATTCTCCGACGCCACTGCGGCGGGGGTTGAGCAGGTCACCTGTTGGGGAACGGGCACGGTCACGCGCGAATTTCTCTACGTCGACGACGCCGCCGACGCCATCGTCACCGCAACCGCCCGCTTCAACGGCCCGGAAACCATCAATTTGGGCACCGGCGATGAAATCACCGTGGCCGACCTGGCGAAGATGATCGCGCGTTTGTGCCGCTTTCACGGGGCGATCAAGTGGGATACGTCCCGCCCGGACGGCCAGCCCAAGCGATGCCTGGATACGTCGCTGGCCTCGCGGCTCTTGCACTGGCGCGCCAAAGTGGCTTTGGAGGACGGCCTGCTGCGCACGGTCACATGGTGGACGGAAAATCGGTAGGCGATCCCGCGGCTGGGCCATACCTGTCGGGTCCCCCACATCCAAGAGGAGGTGGGGGAGCCTCTCCCATTACAATCGCTTACCGCTTTTCAACTTGTCGCTGCGCCCGCGGAGGCGTAAAATACAGTATGATGTAGGTGAGTGATCGGCCTCGATCGGTTTGGGGCCGAAGAACCCTTCAATTCAGCGTGCGCTTATGAATCATCCATCCCCCCATCATGCCGTGATTGCCCGGCGCACCGGCGCTGACGCCCGTCGCCGGGGCGGTTGCCTGATTACCGTCGGCCGGGGGTGCGTCGCTACTGGTCGGCGTCTTTGCGCGGTTGGCTTGGTCCTTTTGATGTCGGGTGGGCCGGTTTGGGCGAAAGAAGCCGTACCGGATGATCCGGCCGTCAACCCGTCGCCGGAAGGCACGGCCGCCATTCTTCCGCTCCATGGCGAAATCACGGACATCACCTACGATAGCCTGAAACGCCGCGTCGACGAGGCCGTATCGCGGGGCGTCACCACGATCATTTTCGATCTGGACACGCCGGGCGGCTTGGTTTCGAGCTCGATTCGCATCGCCGATCTGATCAAGAATCTCGAAGGGGTCAAGACGGTCGCGTGGGTCCACCCCAACGCCCATTCAGGCGGCTCCATCGTGGCGGTCGCCTGCGAGGAAATCGTCATGGCCAAATCTTCGCGCATGGGCGATTCTCAGGTCATCATGGGCGGACCCGGTGGGGCGGCGGCGGTCCCTGAGGAGTTGCAGGCCAAGGCGTATACGCCCGTGCTCGCGGAGTTTCGGGCGTCGGCCAAGCTGCGCGGATACGATCAGGTGCTCAGCGAGGCGTTCGTGCTGCCGGATCGCGAGGTGTGGTGGCTGGAGAACGTGGAGACGGGCGAGCGAGAATTCGTCCGCCGCGCCGAGAAGCTCAAGCGGCTGGGCGAAAAAGAATCGTCCACGACTGCGAACGAAGAAGCCGAGGATGGCGGCGAGAATCCCAATCAGACCAAAGAAGTAGAACCTGCCGCAAGGGATGAACCCGCCGAAAACGATGCCGGCGATGAGGGTGAGCCGACACAGACGCCCGCGAGCAAACCAAAATGGAAGCTCGTCGAGACCTACTACGATCCCATCCTCGAAATGGAAACCGATGTGGTCCAACCGGTAGTGCATGCGAATCAATTGCTGGAGATGTCCGCGAGCGAAGCGCATGCCTACGGGTTCAGCAAGGGCATCGTCCGAAATGAGGCCGACCTCAAAGCGCGTTACGCGCTGGCGTCGATCGTGCGGATCGATCGAAGTTGGTCGGAAGGGCTCGCATTGTGGCTGACGTCCATGTACGTCCGCGGCTTCTTGATGATTATCATCATGTTGGGCGCCTACGTTGAGTTTCATACGCCCGGCGTGGGTGTACCGGGGTTAATCGCCCTGATCGGGCTTGCTGTTTTTGTCGGCGCGCCTTTCCTGACGGGACTCGCCAACGTGTGGGAAATCTTGCTTGTTGTTGTGGGCGTGGGGCTGATCACATTGGAGGTGTTCGTCATCCCCGGATTCGGCGTTGCGGGCATATCGGGGATACTCCTGGTCGCCGTCGGTCTGCTAGCCACGTTTGTTCCCGACGAACCGGGCCGGTCCTTCCCGATTTACATCCCCTCGCTTCCCAGCACCATCGATGCCTTGAAGACGGGTATTGTCACGCTAACATCTTCGTTCATGGCCTCGTTGGTCGGGATGGTCGTGCTCAGTCGGGTGCTGCCTAAGACGGCCTTCTTCCGGGCGATCGTACCGGCCAACCCCACTCCGGCGGACGTTGCCCCCGACGACGCCTATCGCGGCGCGGCCCACCTGGGCAGTCGGGGTACGGCCAAGAGCCCGCTGCGTCCTGCCGGTAAAGCCGTTTTTGGTTCCGTCCTGGTCGATGTGGTCAGCCGGGGTGAGTTCATCGAGGCCGATACTGAGGTTGAGGTGATCAAACGCCGAGGCCACCGCGTCGTGGTCCGAGCCGTCAGGTAGTTCAACGGGCGTAACCCCTAAGAGGAGGTCGGCCGTGCCCGATCTGGTGATCCTGGTCATCCTGTTTTCCGTCGGCGCTCTGGCGCTGGTCGCGGAAATCTTCATTCCGTCCCACGGCATTTTGACCGTCATGGGTCTGGGGTTCCTGGTGGCGGGCGTGGTTATGACATTTCAATCCGCCGGTCGAGACGCGGGCATCGTCGCGGTGGTCGCCTGTGGTGTGGCGATTCCGACGTTTGGCTACCTGGCCGTAAAGTATTGGCCGCAAACCACGATCGGCAAGCTCATCGCGCCGCCCAATCCCGTCATTACCCCCGCGGACACGTCGGTCCCTGTGGAAGAAATCAACGATCTGATCGGCACCACCGGCCGGGCCGTCTCCGTATTGCGGCCCGTGGGCATCTGCGAATTCAACGGTCGGCGTATTTCGTGCGTGGCCAGGTTCGGTATGATTGAGGCTGGCGCCGAGGTGGAGGGCGTCGGGATGACCGGAACGAATCTTGCGGTCATCGAGAAGAAGGCGTAGCGATACGTCTGGCAACGGGGATCGTCGAAAGGAACCCGATCGATGGAATTACAGCACATGCTCGTCGCGCAGCAGACCTCCAATGCCTACTGGTGGGTCTTTGGCATCATCGGCATTGTGGTTCTGGTCATATTGCTGGTCGTGGGCCAGTTCTTCCGCTTGTGGCTCCAAGCCTACATGAGCAACGCGGATGTGACGATGCTCGATCTGATCGGCATGCGTTTGCGCAAGGTCGATTCGACCACCATCGTGATCGCCAAGATCCAGCTCGTCAAAGCCGGATTACGCGACATTTCCTCGAATGACCTGGAGAGTCACTTTCTCGCCGGTGGTCGTGTCGTCAACGTGGCCCGGGCCATGATTGCCTCCAACCGGGCGGCCATCGATCTCGATTGGAAGAAGGCCTGCGCGATTGACCTGGCTGGCCGCGACATCATCGAGGCCGTCAACACCAGCGTGAACCCCAAGGTGATCGAATGCCCCAATCCGGAGTTAGGCAAGGCTTCCATCGACGCCGTAGCCAAGGACGGCATTCAACTCAAAGCCAAAGCCCGCGTCACGGTACGCACCAACATCGCGCAACTCATCGGCGGCGCTACCGAGGAAACCATCGTGGCCCGCGTTGGGGAAGCCATCGTCAGCGCGATCGGCTCCTCGGCGACCCATGCCGACGTACTGGAAAACCCCGATCTGATCACCAAAGCGGTCAGCGCCAAGGGCCTCGACTCCGGTACCGCCTTTGAGATTCTTTCCATCGACATCGCCGACGTCGATGTCGGCTCCAACATCGGGGCCAGCCTCCAAGCGGACCAAGCCGAGGCCGACAAACGGCGATTCCAGGCCGAGGCGGAAAAACGTCGCGCCATGGCCATAGCGGCGGCGGCTGAGAACCGCGCCAAAATCGAGGACAACCGCGCGCTGGTCGTGCTCGCCGAAGCCGAAGTCCCCAAGGCCATGGCGGAAGCGTTCCGCAGCGGCAATCTCGGTATCATGGACTACTACCGGATGAAGAATATCCAGGCCGACACCACCATGCGCGACGCCATCGGCAAGGACGACACCCCGCGCGATAAGAAGGGCTAGTGCATGGTCACGCTTGAATCTGCGCGTACTTGCCGCCCACCCGAGCCGCGGGCTGAGGCAGCCGCGCACGCTTGTATTCGACCCGCCCTCAGATGTTGGGACGGCTCGCGATGTATTGGAAGCGCGTTGCTGGCGAGGATCGCATGATCGACGGCACGCCATTGGCCCAAGCACACTTCGGCGATTGGATCGAAACGATCATCGTCCTGGCCATTGTTCTGGGCAGTGTGTTCCAGGGGCTCGGCAAAGCGATCATCAAGAAACTCACGGAGATGAAAGACGCCGACGCTTTGGAGCGACGCAGCCCGACCGATCCCCAGCCAGGATCGCACGAACGGCGACCTCCGGCTGCACGACCCCGACCGGATCGTCCCACCGCCGGCCCTTCCCCCAGCCGCCCGGAAACATCACAGCGGCATCCCCCCTCGCCCATGCTGGCGCCCCGCCCCATTGCTGGGCCTGCCTTCGGCACGCCCAGCGCGCCACCACCAACCGCTGCACCGTCCGATGCTCCACGCCCGGTCGCCAAGCCCGTCGTGTCTCGCGCCAAAACGCATCGAACCCGACGGGCGAGCGCGGAAGACTTGCGGCGGCGCAAGCCGCAGGACACGCCCGCTCCGGCATCGGCGCCGAAGCATCGCTTCAAGAAAATGCACGAATCGGTCGCCGAACACCACCTGCAACTCAGCGACGAGGTGGCGCATCCGTCAACAGCGGCGGCATACCACGAGCCGCAGCAGGTGCGCACCCGGCTTCCCAAGCTAACCCGCAGCGTCGTGCGCGACGCGATCATTCTTCGCGAAATCCTCGGACCGCCCGTGGCGTTGCGCGATCCCAGCGATAGCTTCTGATCCTGCTTCGGATCATCCGCGGCAAGATCAGCCGCCGCGGCCCACTCCATGCGCCGCTGGCCCGCCGGCAGGTGACCGTCTCATCGCTCGTCTTTGACGCAGTCTTGTAGTAGAATAGCACTTTGGCCTTCGTGTCCGCCGATTCGCGGACAAGGCCGTAATTCGTTACGCTCAACCAAGCAACCCATGGTCGGCGCTCGTAGCTCAGTCGGATAGAGCATCGGTTTCCTAACCGTCCCATACCTGCACTCAGCAGCTCAGAATC
>JBHHUB010000210.1:0-6206 GCA_046753625.1 Phycisphaerae bacterium
TGTGTTATCACATTTCGAGGACGGCTGAAACCCGCCTTACAGGGCGATCGATTCCTCCGTTGCTTGTTCCCGGCGGATTGCCTTGAGAATCTTTTCCGGCGTGATGGGCAGGTCCTTGATCCACACGCCGGTGGCGTTGGCGATGGCGTGGGCGACGGCGCCGAGTACCGGAAGCGTGCTTCCCTCGCCGATTTCCTTAGCGCCGAACGGTCCGCGCGGTTCGTAGGAATCGACCAGGCCGCTGAAAATCTCCGGCGCGTCTTTGATCGTCATCATGAGGTAGCCGTGTAGATTGGGATTGAGGATGCGCCCTTGCTTGTCGAACTGGACGTCTTCGAGCATCGTCTCGCTTGCGCCCATGACGACCGCGCCCTCAACCTGTCCGTGAACGGCCATGGGATTGATCGGCGTGCCGCAGTCGTGGTAATCCGTGAACTGGTCGATTTTCACCTTGCCGGTTTCGAGATCGACGGAGACCTCGCAGACCGCGCTGCCGAACGAATAGGCCGGGCTTGTGCCGACGGTCGAGCCTTTGTAGTCGCCGCCGAGTCCGTCGGGCGGTTTGTAGGCGCCGGTTCCCACGAGTGGGCCGTTGGCATTGAAGTACTTTCTGGCCACCTCTTCCCACGCGACGCTGCGCGACGGGTCGTTGCGGACGAACATGACCCCGTCGTGCGCGTCGACGATCGCCTCGGGGCAGTCCAGCAGTTTGGCGGCGTAGGGTTTCATCTTATCGACCACGGCGGCGCCGGCGCGGGACACGGCGTGGCCGGCCATCAGCGTGACGCGGGAGGAATACGCGCCCAGATCGAGCGGGGAGATGTCGCTGTCCTCGCTGCGGATGCGCATGCGGGAGGCGGGGATGCCCAGAGATTCGGCGCACATCTGCGTCAGCACGGTGTCGCTGCCCTGGCCGATCTCCGCGGCGCCGATCATCAGGACGGCGGCCATGCCGTCTTCGCTGATCTTTACGACGGCGTTGGCGTGGGGGAAGATGGACTTCTTTTGGAACGGCTCGCGGCCCTTTTCGTGCGAAAGTTGCACCTGGCCACGATAAATGCAGTAGCCGGCGCCGGAGACAAATCCGCCGCAGCCGATGCCGATGCCCTTGCCTTTGGGCAGCTTGTTGTACTTGTCGCCCCAATGCGCCTTGTCCGCGACGGCCTCGAGCGTGCGCAAGAACTCGCAACTGCCGACGTCCATCTCGTTGACGGTGAGGGAGTTGGGCGTCATGGCGTTGCGGCGCCGGATTTCGATGGGATCGATGCCGAGGTCTTCGGCGACCATGCTCAGCAGGCACTCGAAGGCGAAACGCGGCTGGGGCACGCCGTGTCCGCGCATGGCGCCGGCGGCCGGCTTGTTGGTCATCATGCGGTAGCCGTCGTATTTGTAGTTCGGGAAACGGTAGAGCGTCGGCAGCACGCTTCCTGCGTAGTACGCGGTGGCGACGCCGAAGGAGGAATAGGCGCCGCCGTCGAGGTAGATTTCGCTGGCGAAGGATCGAATGGTGCCGTCGCGATCGACGCCGAGCTTGAATTTCATGTGTTGCTTGTGGCGTCCGCGGCCGTGGTGAAACATCTCCTCGCGAGAGTACACCATTTTGACCGGTCGTCCGAGCCGCTTGCTGAGCAACGCGCCGCAAAGGTCCAGGGGCGTGGTCTCGGCTTTGCCGCCGAATCCGCCGCCGACCGTCGGCCGGATGACGCGGATTTTGCCCAGGGGCAGGTGCAGCACGTGGGCCATCATGTATTGCACGTAGTGGGGCACTTGCGTCGAGGTGTAGAGCACGAGCGTCCCGTCATGGTCCCACGTCGCGATCGCCGCGTGCGGCTCCAACGGCGATTGGTAGATGTGGTTGCCGGTGAAGGTTTCCTCGCGGACCAGATACGCGTCGGTGAAGCCCTGTTCGACGTCGCCGAAACTTTGATTGACGTGCGTGTTGATGTTGCGCTCGTAGCGATCATGAATCAACGCAGCCCCCGGTTTGGCGGCCTCGTAGGGATCGAGTACGGCCGGCAGCTCTTCATACTCGACTTGAATCAGTTCGAGGGCCGCTTCCGCGGTGCGCAAGTCGATCGCGGCCACCGCGGCCACCTCGTCGCCGACGTGGCGAACTTTGTCCTTGGCCAGGATGACCTCGTCGTAGCGTGCGGGCGAGACGCCGTACATCGTGTCGCCGACGTCCTTGCCGGTGATGACGGCCAGTACGCCGGGCAAGGCTTCCGCCTTGGATGTATCGATGCGCTTGATGCGACCGTGGGCGATGGGCGAGCCGAGAATCTTGCCGTACACCATGTTCGGCAGGCTGATGTCGTCGGTGTAGATGGCTCTTCCGGTGACCTTGTCGGCCGCATCCACGCGCGGCATGGAAACGCCGACGCTGGTGCAGTCGCCGGAGCCGGGGCGGTAATCGGATCGGCCTTCCTTGCGTTCGGGAAGCGTGTGGGCCTTTTTGGCGCAGGTGTCGTTGTCGCGGTAGTTGTCGCAGCGCGATACCGCGCGCATGATGCCGGCGTAGCCCGTGCACCGGCAGAGGTTGCCGGCCAGGGCGTCTTTGATGTCGTCGGTGGTGGGTGCCGGGTTTTGATCGAGCAGGGCGGTTGCGGAAAGCACCATGCCCGGCGTGCAGAACCCGCACTGAACCGCACCTTCGCCTACGAAGGCTTTTTGGATTGCCGTTAGTTCGCCCTGATCCGTGATGCCCTCGATGGTGGTGATCGGCTGATCGCCGACCTCACTGGCTAGGACCAGGCAACTGTTGATCGGCTTACCGTCGATGAGCACGGTGCAGGCTCCGCAGTCGCCGACGCCGCAGCCCTTCTTGGTGCCCGTGAGGCGCAGGCTGTCGCGCAGAACATCGACGAGCGTGTGGTATGGCTCGACCACGACGGTGTGCTTCTGGCCGTTGACTAAGAGTGTTGCGATCGAACTCATCGGATTTCCTCCTTGGCTCGTCGAAGTGCGTCGGTCAGCGCGCGCCGGGTCAGCACACCGACCAGCTCCCTGCGAAACGCCGCGGATCCGCGAACGTCGGAAATCGGATCGGCTTCGGCAACCGCTTCATCGGCTGCCAACGCGAATTGAGTCTCGGTCGGCGCGGCGCCCGAAAGAAGCGCCGATGCCCGTGCCGCCACTTTCGGAATCGGCGCTACGGCCCCGAGCACGACTTTGGCGGTGTCAATCGTCCCGTCCGAGCCAAGCTGAATGCCCGCGGCGACGGACGCCACGGCGATGGCGTTGCCCTCGCGGAGCCCGAATCGGGCGTACGCCGCGCCGAATCCGGGCAGGGCTTGGGGCACGACAACGCCGGACAGAATCTCGTTTTCCTGACGCGCGGTTCGGCGGGCGCCGAGGAAGAACTCTTCCAGTGAAAGCAGGCGTTGCCGCTCCGGCGACCACAGCCGCGCCGAGGCATTCATGGCCGTCAGAATCGGCGGCAGATCGGCACACGGCACGGCGCTGGCCAGGTTGCCGCCAACGGTTGCCAGGTTTCGGATTTGCCGGACGGCCATGCTCCTAGTGGCATCCACGATCGCCGGAAATCGCTCGCACACGATGGGCGACTCATCCAATTCGGTGATCGTCGTCAGCGCGCCGATCGATAGCGCGCTGTCGTCGAAGGAGATGCCCTTCAGTTCGGCGATCTTATTGATCGAGATGATGTGATCAATGCTGACTCGCTTGGCCTTGAGGTCGACGAGCAGATCGGTGCCGCCGGCGAGCAGCCGTGCGCTATTGCCGAAGCGCTCGAGCAGCGCAGACGCCTCGGTCAGCGACGAAATCTGATGAAGCTCGACGGTTGGTAGGTACATGTTCTGTTTCTCCGATGCGTATCCCGTGTGGAACAGCGTCGCACCGCTGTGTCGCGGCCAACGTCCAGCTGAGGGCGGCTGGGCTACGCACTAAGTTGAATGCTCTTTCGCGCCGACACGTCTGAGTATGCCATGCAAAAACTGATCCGTAATCTGGTCGGCGACCGTGTTGACGGCCGGTCCGCGCTGGGGATCGTACCAGCGGTACAGCCAGTTCAGCGTTCCGAACAGTGCCATCGTAGTCACATGCCGGTCGATGGATCCATTGCTGCCTCGGGCGTCAAGCAGTCGATCCACAATGTCGCGGGTTAGCGCGTAATACTCGAGCCGGATGCTGCGTGTTTCGTCGTAGGCGCTTCCGGAGAGCGAATCCAATTCGTGGGAGCAGACCTTCAGCGCGCCCATGTTGGCCGCGAAATAGGCCAGGTGGGCTCGGATCATGATACGCAGTGCCGCCTCTGGATCATCCACACCGCACACTTTCTCGCGAAGGTTGGAAAGAAGTGATCCGAACGTGCGAAACTGGATGAGGAACAGCATTTTTTCTTTGCTGTCAAAGTAGTGGTAGATTCCCGCGAGGCTAACTCCGGCGGCCTTGGCGACCTCACGCATGGACGCGCGCGCGTACCCGAGGCGCGCGATGGTAGCGGTAGCGGCCTCCAGAATGTGATTGAGGCGATCGTCGTAACTGCCGCGAACATCAAGCGGTACGGAGGCTGCTGGGTGCGAACCGGACGTTTGTTCTGTTTCATTCATTTTTACTGGACACTCACTACGTACTTTATGAACGACTGAACGGCCCTAGTATCGTCCGAATGGGCTCTGCCGTCAAGTGATTACTCGCAAAAAAACCGCTTGACACGGGTGCTATTCAGTCGATAATGCGGGAGAGCGGCAATGGTGTGAGCCGAGGCGGCCCGTCGGGAGCGCTTGATTTGCCGTAGGAATGCGATCGAACGTTCGTTCTGATTTCTGCATCTTTTGGTCGGTAAGGAGGCCCGAGGTGTCCATGTTCCCAGCTAAAAGCCCTGAGTCGCTTGATTTGCATGAGGTCTGCTATGAGAAGAAGGGGTGGGTCGCCCACATCGCGATCAATCGCCCCCACAACTACAACGCCTACAGCACGCCGGCGCTGACGGAGCTCGCCGCGGCGTTTCAGGATGCGTCCTGGGATGATCGGGTGGCCGTCGTCGTGTTTACCGGGGTAGGCGATCGCGCGTTCTGTACGGGCGGGGATGTTAAGGAATACCAGGAATCCTACACGCAGAAGCCGCGCGACTACTGGAAGTACATGTCGTGCTTCAAGGCGTACATCGAATCGATTACGAACTGCTCCAAGCCGGTGATCGCCCGGCTCAACGGGATGGCCGTCGGAGGCGGCAACGAGAGCCAGCTTGCCTGCGATCTGTCCGTGATGGGGGAGCACGCGTTTATCGCCCAGGTGGGGACGAACGTCGGCTCGGTGGCGTGCGGCGGTTCGACGCAGTGGCTGCCGATTCACGTCGGGGACCGCAAGGCGCGGGGGATCCTGTTTCTCAATCAGCGTTATGGGGCGTTTACGTCATTGTCGATGGGGCTGGTCAACACGGTCGCGCCGACCGTGAAGGGGCCGGACGGTGCGTTTGTGACGCAGTTTACGGGCGGCCGGACGTACCTGGCCGACTGGAATACCGATCCGTGGGATCAGCCTTTCGAGTCGCGCGCCACCCCGGAGCAGATCAAGAAGGCACAGAAGGGTGTCGACGGGTATTCGCTCGACTTTTCGCGTTTGGACGAGGTGGTGGCGGAGCTGTGCGAGCAGATCGTCCACAAGTTCTCCGAGTGCACGCGGTACACCAAGGCGCAGGTCAATTTCTGGAAGGATGCCGCGTGGCATGGCACGGTGGGGCACGCGCGGGATTGGCTTTCGGTTCATTACACGAGTCTCGAGCCGCATGAGGGCATGACGGCCTTCGTCGAGAAGCGGAAGGCCGACTACGTGGGGCTTCGCAAGAAGGCGGCGGACCCGAACGGGTCGAGCGAGTTCTTGTGGGGGCCGTACGCCCAGGCCTGTTCGGAATGTGGGGCGAAAGGGATTCCCCGCGATTTCGAGTTTTGCGGCAAGTGCGGTGCGACGCTGAAGGCAACGGTGACGAGCTGACCTGAGTTTCGTGAGGTTTGAATGTTCGTAGCGCGAAGAGCGTTGGTGACTGGCGCCGGCCGTGGCATAGGCCGCTGCATCGCCCAGACGCTTGCGCGCGACGGGTGCGACGTCGCTATTTTCGATCAGGCGTTGCCCCCGGATGATTTTGGGCCGCCGGATGATGCCAGCCTCGTACGTACGTTCGAAGCGAACGGCCGTCGGTGCATGATGATCGCCGGGGATGTGCGCGACGCCGGTTCGGTGGGCGACGC
>JBHHUB010000211.1:0-5984 GCA_046753625.1 Phycisphaerae bacterium
CAAAAAAACCGCCGCCTGATCATGAACTCATCCACAACATTTGGAGATATCTCTGGAGCGCACCATGGACCTGCTTGATCGGGTTTACGTAGAGGAATTGGACGGCTTGCGCGGCCAGGTAGTCATGCGCCGCGATGATGGGAGCGAAAGAAAAATGCCGCCACATCCCAAGAGAAGTGCGGCCGATTCTGCTGCTACGACCATTCGGTTATCGATTTCCGAGCATGTGGCCCGGTGTGCAGCTAGAGGCAAAGCACAGTCTTGCATTGCCGACCTGAATGATCGCGTTGAACTCACGAAACCGTGCGACAGGAAGCAATGGCAGGTGAACTTGCCGCTAAACAACCGCCCCAAAATATGCGTCAAATACAGCGACAAAGAATCAACTGGAATGGAATGGCGTTCTTGGATGCAGCGACTCTTTCAAGAACATTGCAGCTCCTTGCAGCCCTTATCTGAGGTGTAGTGATCACAACCGATATGATCCGCAGCCACGTTGGCGGCATCCCCAACACACGATGCGCCTACCGTCCCGGTATCTTCACGCCGCGCTCGTCGGCGACTTCATCGGCTCTTTCGTAGCCTGCATCGACGTGGCGGATGACGCCTGTGGCCGGGTCGGCCGTTAGGACGCGCTTTAGTCGGGCAGCGGCCTCCGGGGTGCCGTCGACTACGGTTACTTGCCCGGCGTGGATGGCGTACCCGATGCCCACGCCGCCACCGTGGTGAACCGAAACCCAACTCGCGCCGCACGCTGTGTTGACCAGCGCATTAAGAATGGGCCAATCCGCAATCGCGTCCGAGCCGTCCTTCATGCCTTCCGTCTCCCGGTTCGGCGAGGCCACCGAACCGCAGTCGAGGTGATCCCGCCCGAGTACGATCGGCGCCGAAATCTCGCCCTTGGCGACGAGATCGTTGAAAATCAGACCCATCTTGTCCCGCTCGCCGTATCCGAGCCAGCAGATTCTCGCGGGAAGCCCCTGAAACGCGATGCGCTCGCCGGCCATCCGAATCCACCGGCACAGATGCTCGTTATCGGGAAACGTCTCGAGAATCGCCCGGTCGGTCCGCTCGATGTCCTTCGGGTCACCCGAAAGCGCCGCCCAGCGGAACGGACCCTGCCCCTCGCAAAAGAGCGGCCGGATGTACAGCGGCACGAAGCCCTCAATGTCGAAGGCGTTGTCCACGCCCACGAGCTTTGCCTGTCCGCGGATGTTGTTGCCGTAGTCGAACGTGACCGCGCCGCGATCCTGCAGCGTAAGCATGGCCTGGACATGCTCGCCCATCGTGCGCATCGACTCCGTGATGTACCGATCCGGATCCGTCTTTCGAAGTGTCAAGGATTCGGCAAAGGTAAGCCCATTGGGAACATAGCCCATCAGCGCGTCGTGCGCCGAGGTCTGGTCGGTCAACACGTCCGGCGTCATGTTGCGTCGGATCAGTTCCTGCAAAACATCCGCGGCGTTGGCGACCAGGCCCACGGAAACCGCTTCGCCGGATGCCTTCGCCGTATCACACCAACCGATGGCCTCGTCAAAGTCTTCGGTCCACTTATCGAGGTACTTCGTTTCGATCCGCCTGAGCAGGCGCTGCTTGTCCACCTCGATGCACAGGGCGACGCCGCCGTTCATCGTGGCCGCCAGCGGCTGGGCGCCGCCCATCCCGCCGAGCCCGCCCGTGACCACCAGCTTACCCGCAAGGCTCCCGCCGAAATGCTTGCGCGCCGCCGCGCCGAACGTCTCGTAGGTCCCCTGGAGAATGCCCTGGGTTCCGATGTAGATCCAACTGCCGGCCGTCATCTGCCCGTACATGGTCAGCCCCAGCCCCTCCAAGCGGCGAAACTCGTCCCACGTCGCCCATTTGGGAACCAGCATCGAGTTGGAAATCAACACGCGCGGCGCATCCGCATGGGTCTTGACCACGCCGACCGCCCGACCCGATTGCACGAGCAACGTCTCGTCGTTTTCGAGCTCCTTCAGCGCGGCCACGATCCGGTCAAAATCCGCCCATGATCGCGCCGCCCGGCCGCTGCCGCCGTAGACGATCAATTCCTGAGGGTTCTCGGCCACCTCGGGGTCGAGGTTGTTCATGAGCATGCGCATGGCCGCTTCCTGCTGCCAACCCTTGCAGACCAAAGCCGTACCGCGAGGCGCGCGCACGGTTCTGGATCGATCGATCGTTGCCGAAGCCGTAGACATGGAACCTACCTCAATACATAGCCTTAGGATTCGCGCCCCGCACCTGGCAGGCAAGACGATCCCGCTACCCGATCCGGGTGACGCGCCACTATCGTACCAGCCCGACATGATAGACCATGGCGCGCAGATTCCAAAACGAGGGATCGGCGGGATGGGTACGCCGACTCAGAGCCGCTGGCGCAAGCCTGCGGACCCTCTGCTGCACGATGTCACTAAGCTCGCGGTAGGAGCATCTAAGAAGCTGCCGCCCGGATTCGCTACGCCTGCTTTGACACGCGGGCGAAACACTCCGCAATTCGCCAGGTCTGCGCACTTTCGACGTTCTCGATGTCGATGTGGTCTTCCGGAACAAAATCGGGCGCTTGGGGGAGGGGGATGATTGCAGGAGCTTCCGTCGGTGACTCCGCCACGGTTGGTTTTCTGCCGACGGCCGAATCCATCGTGCGGATGCGAAAGGCGACGCCGGCAATGGACACGACATCCTCATTCTTGAGCACGCGGAAAGTGACCGGCTCACCGTTGACCAGCGTATGCTGCTTGCTGAGCAGGTCGACAATTGCGGGATGGCCCTGGTGCGTGATGAGCAGCGCGTGCACTCGCGACACGTGCCGGCTGTCTATGAAAATATCGCAACCCTTGCGACGCCCGATAATGCAGACTTCGCGATTGGGTTGCAAGAGCCGGCCGGACTCGAGGTGCTCGAGCGCCACGACCTGGGGCGTCGGTTCGAAATCAAAGGAGCGGATACCCTCGGCGGCCCCGAGGTCCGGTTGCACCAATGTTACCCGGAACTCCCAGGGGTCAATCGTTATCGTATCGCCATCACTGAGGCGCTCCTGCTCCAGCTTAAGTCCGTTGAGCTCGGTCCGGTGCGCCGTCACAAGATCGACGGCCGTGACGTAAGTGCCGTGGTTCACGAGCGCGAGATGCACTGGGGACACAGCAGGGTGGTTCAGCAAGAGTTTGCACCCAGGCCGCGATCCAACCAGCGAGACAAGCCGATGGCAATGGATCTTCACCCCGACCTGGGTACCCCGGACCACCTCAAGCTGGGCGCGCACCGCCGACGGCGGCGCTGCGGCGATCTGATCAGTTGGCCTTGGGTCAGGCGGCAATGGCGTTACTCCGTGTCCGGGGTGAATGAAACGCGGGGAAAAGTCCCTTATGCCCGCGAAGCCCCCAAGAAGCCAATCGGCTCCGCGATCCCCCGCCATAAGTATACGGACTACGTGCCTCGACTTCTATAGCATACCACTCCGAAGAACCCCCCATGCCAGCATTAGTAGCACCTAATGTTGTGCAATTGCACAAAAACAGCCCAGCTACCCTCGGCCTGCAGCCCAGCCGCCCTCGGCTGGTCGGTTGTCCAGACACACAGCTACAAGGGATACCCACGCATTCCGGTGGTGGCGCGGCACGAGTGCTACGTCACACTTTAATCTATGGGTTGTCGCTGCCCGAGCCACCGGAATCGGGCGCGCGAATCAGAGCCCACCGCGCTAGCGGTGGGACCAGTCCGCGGGCTGGCGCCCTCGGCTCTGATCCGTAAAGAACCCGAAAATTTAGGTGTGTCAAAGCACTAGACCCCATCAAGCTGGAGAAACTCGGCCATGTACTGATCGTACGTCGCCCCACCTTGCTTCGTGCTCAGCACCAGACCCAGTTCGTTGATGACCTTAGTGCCCATGGGAATCCATTCTCGCCAGCACGCTGAGCATGTCTGGCGGTACACGGCCTCCCCAAGTGCGCCCTTAAATGGTGGTTTGGGCAACTGGCCGCGGGGTTGGCCACACCGAGCACATTTGAAACCAGCCTCCGATTCCGTCGCCACAGACGTCCCCGATTCCTCCTTTTGGGCAGTGGCGGTCGATTTTGGAACATCGGCGCCCCAATCACGCAGCATCGACGCCATAGCCTCGCACACCATCCGATCCCCTTGTTCGTCGGCGACCTTGAATCCATGCGTCAAAGACTCGATGGCCTTGGTCCGCTGACCGCTTTTTTCCAAAGCCTCGGCGAGCAGTTGATGGGCTTTGGACATCCTCGGGTTCAGTTGAACGGTGCGATGAAGCGGTTCGACGGCTGCGCCGGCATCACCTTCCTCCAGTAGTGCTTTACCCAAGCTGAAATGCCCCAGCTCGTTCTGCGGATCAGCCTCGGTCATTTGTCTGAATTGTGCGATACGGGGATTATCTGCCATGACGTTTGCCTCTGTTAAACTAGGTAGTGCAGCTTGTGCTCGTGCAGGAAGCGCCACAGTCCCACTCCCACGCACAACCGCGGATTATCGCCGATTCACTCTGTAGCGTCCACCGTGCGCTCCCCGGAAGAATAGCCCCGGGAACGCCAATCTCCGGCGTTGTCACACCGCCATCGGCCCGAGTCGACCGGCCCACCTCCAACCTTCAAACATTCGAATCTCTACCCCGCTCACTCGCTAAGCGCGGAGGAAGAATTCCAGCAGTTCATGGCCGGGGTCGATGCGCAAGTCGCTTTTTTCCGTTTCCAGTTCGTTAAAGGCGTGGCGCAGCAATCCCTGAATGCCTGTACCGGCCATGCAAAACGGCGGCGGTTTCATGCTGTGGGTTCTGGTGGAAACCGGCGTTGGATGGTCGGGGGCGATCAGAATGCGCCAGCCATCGAATTGTTTGAGCTTCTGCAGAATCGGCCCGACCACGCACCGATCGATGTCTTCAATGGCGCGGATTTTGGCGTCGACATTGCCGAGGTGGCCGGCTTCATCAGGCGCTTCGATGTGGACCACGACCAGCTCATAGCGATCCAGTGCATCGACCGCGGCATGGCCTTTGGCCTCGTAATCGGTATCCAGGAACCCGGTAGCACCGGGCACATCGATCAAATCCATCCCGGCGCTCACGGCGATGCCGCGAATCAGATCGACGGCCGCGATGGTGGCCCCTTTGACCTGGAATCGGTCCCAAAGCGATTTAAGCGGGCGGGGGCGCCCCTGTCCCCATAGCCAGATGTGGGTGGCCGGGTTTTCCCCCATATCCGATCGAACCAGGTTGATCTCATGGTCGCAGAGCAACGCCTCACCGCGCCGCATGATTTCGCGCACCCGGTCGCTGCCTCGTCCGACGGGCAAGTAGTCGGCGACGTTGAGCCCGGGTATGTCGTGGGGTGGCGTACATTTCAACGACGCATCCGCGTCCACTGCGCCGATCATCAGATTCCGATACGATACGCCCGTATGAAACCGGCAGCCGAGATCACCGAGGGATTCATTCAGGTCGTCGACGAGTCGGTCCGCCTCCGGCTGGGAGATGTGCCCGGCCGTGAAGTCCTCCATGGTGTCCCCGACCACGGTGACGAAGTTGCAGCGGAAGATGGTTTGATCGGGGTCGACTGAAATAGCGCGCGCCGCCGCTTCGAGCGGCGCCCGGCCGTCGTAGTGGGTTTCGGGGTCGTACCCCAGCAGAGACAGCGTAGCGACATCGCTCCCGGGCAGGAACCCGGACGGAACGGTAACCACGCGCCCGCAGCGGCCGTTTTCCGATACCCAATCCATGTTGGGAATCTCCGCGGCTTCCAGGGGTGTCCGACCACCGAGGGAGTCCACCGGATCGTCCGCCGCGCCGTCAGGCAGTACAATGGCGTATTTCATCTGTAGGGCGCGTCCCGGACGCACCATCTTCCTTTGCTGAACCGGGTAGGGCCGCCAATCTCCAGATTGGCCTGCGCCGCAGGCACGTCCCACGCACGCTGTCTTTCTAGTGCTTTGACACACCTAAACTTTCGGGTTCGTTACGAATCAGAGCCGCGGGC
>JBHHUB010000212.1:0-5909 GCA_046753625.1 Phycisphaerae bacterium
CTTGAAGGCGTAATGGTTGGTTCCGAGCGAGAAGAACACGTCGATCGGTCGATGCTCGGGAAGCCGGTCGCTGCCAGGTGCGTAGGTGGGGCGGTCGGTGAGGATAGTCTGTGCGGCCATCACCAACAGACGCGCTCGGCCCACGGTCACCGCTCCGGTTCTCGGGTCTTCGTAGTGGAGTTCCACGGGCGTGTTCCGCGCGCACGCCTGGCTCAGCAGCTTTTCGGTGGATGGACGTTTTTCCTGTACACCCGGCAAGCGCGTATCGCCCTCACATCAACGGAACACAAACCATAACCTACCGTATTCTTTCGGACTTGTGGCCACGACCTCTTAGCACGGCGTGAGGTTATTCGATGACGCCGATAATCCGTCCCGTGGCGAGAACGGATCGCCCGTGGGTTACCGGACTGATCCCCGTGGCCGGCGACGGCGCGGATCGCGTGAGCGCTGCGGCAAGAATCATGCGCTCATGTTATTGCGTCGACGCGGCGGGCTCGCGATTTGAGGCGCGATCCGCGGACTCGACGGTTACGCAGTTGGCGTTGAGCTGATCGTGCCAGCGTTCGGCGCGCTCGGGTTTGTACGAACCGGTAAGCGTTACCAGCAGGCCGGGCAGCGCCGACGTGAGCACCACCAGCCGAATCAGGAAGGCCACGCAGATGATCTGTGATGCGGTGCCGAACGGGGCGAAGAAATAGCGATACGCCAGTTCGACGGTGCCCAGACCTTGCGGCGGGCCGGGCAGCGCCTGAATGATCGAACCCATATAGAAACAGGAGTAGTACTCCAGAACATTGCCCAGGTTGGCGATCAGACCGACAGACCGGGCTACGGTAAAGTAGGCGGCCATCGCCAGCGCCTGAAGCATGATCGTAATAAGAACCGACAGGACGACGATCGTTTTGCAGTCGGCCACCGTACGCGCCGTTTCATCAATGCGCTTCAACTGTTCCTGCATCGGCAAACGGCGCAGCAGCCTCTTGGGAAGCAAGCGGCGGCGCACCACCGGTGACAGGTAGGCCAACAAACCCGCCACGCCGATGCCCAACACGCTTAGCATGTAGGGGCGGAATTGAGCCAGCCGGCTTGTCGCGCCGCTGAACGTTGTGATCAGCGCGACGACGAGCAAGAGGCTGCCCAAGCCTACGATGCGATCAATGACGATGGTGGTTACCGCCTCTGTTTTCTTTTCAGTATGCAGCGATGTGAAATACGCTTTGAAGACATCGCCCGCGTTGGAACCCAGCGGCGTCGCGAAATTCAAGAAATTGCCGGCCCACGAAAGCTTGGAGCATTCCCAAAAAGACAGCCGGATGTCCTGAGCGCCGAGCAACCACTTCAATCGGAGCCCTTGAAACAATACCACCGGCAGATGCAAGAACACCGCAAGCAGCAGCAGCGTTTTGTTGCTTTGCGCCCAAGCCGCGAGCAAGCCCAGCGAGACCCGCAGCGAACCGTCGACGTCGTGGGCGATCTCCTCGCGTCCCAGGACCCGGCGCTGTCCGTCGCGCAGTTCGATTACGACCGTATCGCTCTGCTCGACGACGCGCCCGACCAGATCAGGTCCGCCATCAGCCGGGGTCACACGATCCAGGAGCGTAACCCCGCGCACAACGATCCAAAGTGCGCCGACGCAAATGGCGATGCGCAACAGGTCAAACAACCGCTTTCTGGTGCGTTTCGTCATCAATGAGGATCCATCCACGGGGCATCGGTCCGTCGGCTACTCGTGCGCCCAATCCGGCGGTCGCCGTCGAAAGTAGGGGTCTGTATCCTGAATCCAGGATCGCCATCCCTCCTGAAGCTCGGAAAAACTCTTGATCCCGAACACGTTCTCCAATGCGCGTTCGACGCGCTGCCCGTCCTTGAGCGCTTTGATCAAGCCGGCCAGCCCGCCGGCGCGGCGTTGGTCCAGATATTCTACGACACTAAGGGCCAGCGGGTATTCGTGGAGTGCAATCGGGCCCGTTCCAGATACCAGATCATTCGTACCGGATATATTGCCTGGCCAGCAACGCCGCCTTCTCGGCCGCGTAGTAGTGATCCTGGAGGATTTCCTCCGCGGTGAGCTCGGCGATCCCCTCGTTGACCCAATGGGCGATCAGGCGGCTTGAATAGAGGCGGTGCAGGAAGGCGTGGGTCCCTTCATGCACGAGGGTTCCGGCGAATCGCTCCATCGCAGCGGGATCCCGCCCCTGGCGCAGGATCGCCATGTGTACGTGGCCGCTCTCTGCGATGGACCGCGTGTAGCCTACCGTGTTGGCGGTTTCGTACCCGTCGTAAGCCCGCGCAAACGCGGCGAATCGGGCCGCCGATTGCCAACAGAAGACGGGACACTTCGCAAGGAACAGCGGCTCGTTCGGGTCGCGTCCAAACCGCCGACACAGGGCTTGATACATGGCTTCGACCCACCCTTGCAGGCGTTCGTGCTCACGTTGGGGCCAGTCCGTGAAAATCAGAAAATGGGGCGATTCGATACGCGCCAGGCCGCGGTAGACGTGCTCACGAACGGACCGGCCGAATCCTTCATAGACTTCCGCCACCTTGGCCCGATAATCGTCGGAGGGCTGTTCGGCCCCAGCCGCCGCGTTGGACGGAGCGAGCTGTCGAAAGAGGCCCTCACGGGTTTCGTCCTTGCTCGGTTCCGGTAGGGGTTGCTCCGCAAGCGTCGGGGGGGTCTCGGCCTTTTTCTCTTGCCGGCTCGATTGTCGCTTCCGCCGAAATCCGTCAAGAGCCGTTTTGATCCGCGCCGCGTAGGTCGGGTCGAGTTGCCGGACCTGGGCAAACGCTTTCTGGGCGAGATCGCCTCGGTTTCGCGACAGCGCGAACAGCCCGAGCTGAACATAGCCTGATGCCGGCGGCGCGTCTCCTTCGAGCGCAAGCAAATCGCGGCGAGCCCGATAGGCCGATCCGGTCTCCACTTCCGCCCACGCGAACACATAAGGGGTCCGGCCGTTCACTACGACGATGCCATCCTCATTGTGATCCACCACCCTGCCATCCAGTGAGCCGCCCGTTAGCAGCTCGAGTCGGATCTCAATCGTCTCGGTTCCCTCTTGGCCGAGGCAGGGAGGATCGCCAGGCAGCATCCAAGCGAACAAGGCCAATAGCGAGTATGGCAAGGCACGCCGGACCATATCGCACAGTGGCCCCCCGCTGTGTCCGTAGTCCCTGTAGTACAGCGGCCCCCCGCTGTGTTTGTGCTGGAGGCCAGCCGAGGGCGGCTGAGCTACAGAAGCGTCGTGTCCATCAAGCCCCATCCGACGGTTCCAACCCCAAATCGCCCTCGAGCACCTGGACCTGTCGATACCGCCTGCGCAATTGAAACAAGGGCGCGCGGTTCATACGGACATGAAGCTCCACACCGTCTTCCACATAGCGAAACCCGAGCACGTCCGCCAACTGGGTAATCTCCGATCTGAGTTTTCCGTCACGGTGGGGTACCAGTAGGACCAACTCGATCAGGTCGTTGACCATGCGCCGCGCGACATGTTCGGTGAGTGCGTCAAGGCCCTCTCCGGTTTTGGCGGAAATACGAATCGTCTCTGCGCGATTCCTTGCGAGCAACTCCGCCATGGATGCATCGTCAGCGATGTCGATCTTGTTGAGGACGCGGAGCTGCGGGAGATCGTGGCAGTCGAGGCTCTTGAGCACCTCATCCACCTCGATCATCTGGCGCCAGGCGGTCGGCGCGGAAACGTCGATGACATGCAGGAGCAGGTCCGCGTGAATCGCCTCCTCGAGCGTGGCGCGAAACGAGGCCACGAGCTTCGGCGGCAGATCGCGGACGAAGCCCACCGTATCGCTGAGCAGCACGGACCGTCCCTCGCCCAATGACCAACGGGCTGTTTTGGTATCCAGCGTCGCAAAGAGCTGGTCGGCCGCGTACTGCTGTGTTCCCGTTAGGCAATTCATAAGCGTCGTCTTACCGGAATTCGTGTAACCCACCAGTGCCACGGTAAACTGGTTGTGTCGCGAGGCGACCTCGCGCTGCTTGCGCCGATCGATCTGCTCGATCTCGCGTTTGAGGTAGCTGATGCGATCCTTCACGATGCGGCGGTCGATTTCGATCTGCCGTTCGCCGGGTCCCCGCGTGCCCACGCCGCCAACGCGACCCGCCGCGGTCGCGCCGCCCGCGCCGGCGATGCGTTCGAGGTGGGTCCACAGGCCGCGCAGGCGTGGTGCGGTGTACTCGAGCTGCGCGAGTTCGACCTGAAGCTGAGCTTCCTTGGTTCGGGCGCGTGACGCGAAGATGTCGAGAATAAGCTCGCTGCGGTCGATCACTTTGACGCCTACCGCTCGTTCCAGCCCACGAATTTGTCTTGGCGAAAGATCGTTATCAAAGATCACCACGCCGATTTCACCCTCCTCGACGCGCATGGCCAGGTCGGCGAGTTTGCCCTTACCCAGTGCGTGTCCGGGAGATATAAACGTGCGCTTTTGAATCATCGTATCGACAACGACCGTTTCCGCGGATTCGGCGAGCGCCTGCAGTTCGCCCAGCGGATCGCGTAGATCGGCTTTGGTATCCGGAAGCAGCACGGCCACGAGCATGGCCCGCTCGCGCCCCTCCCGAGGGTCGCGCGGGCGCAGATCCCGCATGTTCTGTCCGTCGCGCGGGTGGCGGGGGGTCTCATTACGCTGATGTGGTGGCTTGCGGTTCTGCATCCTGGGTTACTTGCAACATCCTATCGCGTTCGTGTCACCGAAGTCAACCAAGATCAATGGTGGGCGTGCGTCGAGAATCGAGCGTCCAAAGTCCAAGGTCCAAAGTCCAAGGTCCAAAGTCCAAGGTGAGATCCCCAGTGAGGTGTCCGTGTCCGAAGGAATCCGGGTCGCTGCCGTCTTTTCCCGCTGGCGCTACGGCTTGGGGGGATCGGGTTCGAAGATATAGACGCGACTGAGTGAATCGAAATCAACACGGCTGGCGATGCTCAGGACCGAGAGAAGCGGATTGTCACGATCGATGTGGATGGACTGTACTTCGCCGATGCACATGGCGGTAGGCAAACGTCCCTCGAGCGGAGGCGCAAGCACGATGTCACCGGTGGCGATCAATCCGGCCTGGACATCCTTGCTCTCGACGTCGCGGATCTCCATGAAGCCCTTGCTCGTACCCGTCAGCCAGAAAAAACGATCGAGCGTTCTCGGTGGTCCGTCCGGCAGAATGCGTCCAACGCGTACCTTCATTTGTGTGCTGACGTCGCCCAGCAGACGCACACGGGAGGTATGCGTGCCCACGTCCTCAACGAAACCGATCAACGATTCCTTGAGCAGGATCGCCATGCCGTCGGTGATGCCTTCCGCCTCGCCGCGGTCCAACGAAAAGTGCCGCGACATGACGCCTTGCCCCTGACGCACACCCTGCAACGTCCCGGCGTTCAGCAGCCGCGACGATCGCCAAGCCACCATGTCCGAAACGATCATGCGTCCCGGGATCAGACGCCCCGTCGACCCGAAGCGACGACCGTCCGGATTCCAGAGCCGCGTAGCGCTGAGCAGATCATTCTCAGCCTCGAGTTCCTGCACGCGCAGCGATAGCGCGGAGACGGTATGCACGAGGGCGGCGTTTTGGTCGGCGAGTTTTTGGAAATCCTCCACGCGGTAGGGGGGGGCGTCGGAGCGCGCGGGGCGCGTGATGGGCGCAATCGTCTGCGAGGCTCCGTCTTGGAATGGAACCAGAACCTGCACCAGACTCATCAGTCCCGTCGTCCACGATTGGGGTAGGAGCACGAGCACCAGCGACATCGCCAGCAGCAAGAGGACGAGCCGTCGAATCCCGGACCCGGTTCTTTTTCTGTGGGCTCTCTTGCGATGTGACATGATGGCGTTGCGATCCGTCGTCCTTGCGCAGAGCCGCGGGCGCCAGCCCGCGGACTGGTCCCACCGCTAGCGCGGTGGGCTCT
>JBHHUB010000213.1:0-5896 GCA_046753625.1 Phycisphaerae bacterium
AAATAGAAATACGCCGGTCCCGACCCGGAAACGGCCGTCACCGCGTCCATCTGGTTTTCGTCCTCGATCACGATGGATCGTCCACCCGCATCGAAGATACGTTGCGCGCGAAGCAGGTCGACGTCCTGGGCATGCGCCCCGCGACAGATGCCCGCCATGCCGGCACCCACGTGTACGGGCAAATTGGGCATCGCTCGGATGACGCGGGCTTGGATGTTGGGAAACTTGTCCTCGATGGTCTTGGTCGAAACACCGGCCATGATGGATACGACCAAGTGATCTTCGCGTACCAGGTCCGCAAATGCGTCGACGGCGTCGTTGAACTGCTGAGGTTTGACCGCCAGGATCAATATGTAGCTGTTTTCAACCAGGTATCGGTTGTCATCGGTCACGGCCACGTTGAATCGCTTGGCAAAAACATCGCGTCGTGCCTGCGAAGGATCACACGCGATCATGCGATCATCGAACAGCACGCTGTTGCGCAGAATACCGTGTACGATCCCCTCGGCCGCGTTGCCCGCGCCGATCACGCCGATTTCGAATTGGGTGCTCATATTTGGTCTATCCCGTATCAGGTCCGCTGGAGTATAGCGGCGGACCTTCGACACGGGAATACGTAGGAAGTGCGTATGTAGCCCAGCCGCCCTCGGCTGAGAATGGCGGGCGTTTCGAACCACACCCGAGGGCGGGTGTGCTACAGTCGGGCGTGGCACCGGCGCGTGTACCGCATAGAGACTGGGATATCCGAATGTTATTGGGTTCTGGAGAACCAACCGGCGATCTGCTCGTGCACGCTGATCGGGGCCAAAACAACGAGGGACCGCTTGCCGTACCCGCGGATCCGATTGGCGCCGCCGTCCGGCTCCCAGCTCAGCGGCTCGATGGTGTCGCGGATCAACTGCGCCAGATCCTCAAGAATCTGCTCGGGGTCTTCGTCGTCACCCTCTTCGCTGAGTTCTTCCTGGTTGCCGCCACTGCTTCCACCGGAAAACACGCCCCGTCCACCCCCGCCGCCGCCTCCGCTTCCGCCTCTTTGGGAAGCTCGCTGGAGGTCGATCTGCGGGGCGCTTTCCGAAAAGTCGGGAATGCGGAAGAGGATGTCCGTCACCGCATATACGCGCAGTTCGAGCTTGCGGTCAAAATCCGGAACAGTCGAAATGCGGAGCGTATTCCGCTCGCCGCGAAACGTCACCGTGCCGTTGGGATCTATCTGATCGAGTGTTTCACTCAACACCTCGCCGACGGTAGTGTTGTCCAGCTTGAGCGTTACGGTCTTGTCTTGATCGATGCCCTCGATCGCCAGTGCCGCCCAGCGGGGGATGATGTTGACTTTTCGGTCGCTCTCGTCCCGAAGCCAACTGAGCACCTCGTCAAACGTGAGCTCGTCCCAATCGATGCCTTCGACCCGCTTAGCCAGAAGGCGGATCACCGGTGTGGTCGGCTCCACGCCCGCAAACTGCCGTGGCGTGCCACCCAAGGTTTCGGCGCCTGTCGATGCCGAACCCCAAGTCTGTGCAAACCCGGCGCTCGTGCAAAGAAGCGTTACCGCGATCGCGCTGACGAATGATCGATTTCTCATAAGAGACCTCCAAAACCAGGATTCTAAGGGGCCGCCCCTCACTTAGCTTATCGGTAGGCAACAAAGCATTCAACAAGGCAGGCCAGGCGCCAAACCGCCTGCTCCTATAACCATACTATACCCCGCCCGAATCCCTTTTGCCAGTGCGCCCACCAAAGAATGCACGCGTCCGTGACCCAATCGGCGTCCTGCGGGCTAGGTATGCCAACTCAGAGCCGCCGGCGCCGGCCTGTGGACCCTCCGTGGCAGCAGATTGCCGGGCGCGGCTCGTGCTCTGGAATAGGTCAGGAAAGGCCCGGCGGTAGCGGTACGCGTGGACGCACCGCGCCTTCGCTGCTTTGATTGGGAATTGCACCCATACTTTATTGTGGCTGTGCCGTTCGGGCAGAGAGCGCCGGGAGCGGGTCAGTCCGCTTCCTGCACGGCTTTGGTCAGGGCTTCGAGCACGGATTCGGGCAGATTGCCGCAGGCGCACCCGATGTAGCTTTGGCGGCCTTCATGCCAGATCACTACCGCCGCCTCGTGATTCCCCATCTCGATGAGGCAGCCCCTCGCGCCGATGCGTGTTCCCTTCTGCAAACTGAGGTCCTTGATCCGAGCGACGGTAAACAGCGAAAACATAGAGCCGTACTTCTCTGACTTGTACAGGATGTGCGCGCCCGGCGTTCCGGACAGGCCGCAAGCTCCCGCGCCGACGAAATCAAAGCCCAGGCTGGAAAGATCCGGTGCTTTGACGTGCAGCCCCAGTTTTTCGCTCAATCCCTTGGCGGCGCCTCGCAAATCGCGAGGAAGCGAAGGATCGTGATGATTGGGACCCTGGCCGCTGCATTGGGCGTGCTGCTTGCGGGCGGCCGCCACCGTGCCCGCTTCAACCGTGTTGGGTGGAAAAGGTGCTTGTGACGAGCCCGACCAGAGTTCCAAGATGCCCATGCAAAAGATAACCGCCGCCGCCATCGCCAGCATCGCGTTGCCGCGCGACCATCGGTAGCGCGGTGGGGGAGTGCCCGGTCGCGAGCGGTCGGGCCCGTCGGCACGCGAGCGGGTCGGATGCGGGCCGGAGGCGTCCGATTGGGTTGGGGCATCCTGTGGTTTCGAGCTTGGCTGGAGGGCGACAGGGGCACCGCTGCCCTCGAGGACAACCCGATCCAAAGCCGCGGAAATGCGCTGGCGCAGCTCCGGGGAAGCCGGCTGGGGTGGGTTGATGCGTTGCAAAGCCGCCCGAAGGTTCTGGACGTCGGCCACGCGTCGGGCGCAGACGGGACACATGTTCAGATGCTCCAAGGCATCCAGGTTCTTCTCGACGCAGAGTTCGCCGTCAGCAAAGGCCCCAACGAGTTTTCTGAACTTCATGCAATTCATGAGTCGAACCTTTCGGTACTGAGATTGCGCTGTTTCGCATAGACGCGCAACTCTCGTCCCAGGATTTGCCGGGCTCTGTAAAGCCGGCTCATCACCGTCCCGATCGCGCAGTCGCAGGCGACTGCGATTTCCTTGTAGCTGAGCCGTTCAACCGCCCAGAGCAGGAGCACCGTGCGAAACTCCGGAAGAAGCCCGCCCACGGCGATTCTGAGTTCGTCGTCGATGTGCTCCCAGTCCAGGGTTTCTGCGGTCAGCGGTTCAACATTGGGGTCGGCGATTTCCTCCTCGAAGCCGTCGAAATCCACACAGTCCAGCAAGGTCGGCAGGCGGCGTTTCAGGTTGAGCGACGAGTAGAAAGCGTTCTGTAAGATTTTGATCAGCCAGGGTTTGGCGCCATAATCGCGAAGCTCGAACCCATCGAAGGATTGAAAGGCCCGGGTGTAGGCCTCCTGCACCAGGTCATCCGCTTCGGTCGCGTTACGCGTCAGGGTGCGGGCGATGCGAAGCACCGAATCCAAGTGCGGCATCGCGATCTCTTCGAACCGTGTCTTCAGGTTTTCGTCCATAGCGCAGCTACTTCGTCAAGACCATGCTACCCTGCGTTGCTTTACCGAGCGGCATATCGCCCCAGCGAACCACAAACGCCCGCCAGCCTCGGTTTATTCCCGAGGAATGTCCCGTTTGGGGCGGATTCCGCCGAAATCCAGCATAGGCTACTGCCCGAAACGCTTTTCGGTGCTGTTTTCGCCCACTTACTTCGCCCGCATGTCCATCAAGGACTTGATTTCGCGCCTCATGAGCGGAATTTTACCTTGTTTAACCCTGCGGCCCCATGGTATCCTCGCCGTCTTGTTATCGGGTCATGATTACCGATTCGCGTTTTCATGCGGGGAGGAGAAGCCAGCCATGTTCGTTCACTACCCCAATACCGTTTTGGCAGTAATCGTTCTTGTTTTGGGGGTGGTAGAACCAGTGTGGGGGCAGCGCCCGGACACTGCCTATCCTCCTCGGACATCCGTCCCATATCGGTCGATGCACCCACCTGGTGCAGCGGATCGATCTGGTGACCGGCCTGTGCAGGTGGGCGCGTGTCCTGCGCCGGGGGATTGCTGTACTTCTCATGATGGGCCGGGGTGCCAAGTAGAGGCCTGTTGCGACGCGGTTTGCAGCGTCGATCCTTTTTGTTGTGAGACTTTGTGGGACAACCAGTGTGCCGGGCAGGCCGCAACGATTTGTATCGGCTTCTGTGGTCCGAGCACCGGCGCGTGCTGCGATCCCATCGCTGGCGTTTGCGAGGATGGGATCACGCAGTCGGGTTGCGACTCGGTGGCGGGCATCTGGACAAACGCTCTGAGTTGCGTTGATTTCGTGTGCCCGCCGGCGCCAGGCACGTGCCGCGGGATCAATGGCAGCTTTGAGTTGGGTAACTTCGCCGGATGGGTGACGCAGGATTTGACGACACCGTTTTTTCCGTTGCAGGTTGGCGGCGCGGGGATTACGCCGGGGTTTGGGTTCTTCACGAGCGCGCCGACGGATGGAGTGTTCGCGGCGTTGCACGGCTTCGACGGAGACGGCCCCGGCACGATTGTCATTGCCGAGGATGTAACTCTGCCCGTGGGCATTGGCTCCCTGGAGTTTGATTATCGGGCGGGCTGGGATCTGCTGACCTTCGGCGCTGCGCTGAATCGCACGCTTGAAGTCGTGATTCGACCTGCCGGCGGCGGGGCACCGTTGCTGGGCCCGGAGTTGATCTTGACCGCCGCGGCCGGTACCGTCCAGCTCGACACCGGGAATCTGGTGGGTTCGGTGGACGTTAGCGCGTTTGCCGGGCAGACGGTCCGGCTGAGTTTTGAGTGGTTCGTTCCGGAGCTGTTCACCGGCCCGGCCTTTTTTCAGCTCGACAATATTCGTTGTGTGCCCCCGCCGGTATGCCCGGGTGCGGGGTCTTGCTGCGTCGGTCATGAGACGCCGGGGTGCGACGATGCGGTTTGTTGCGAACTCGTATGCGGTTTGGATGCGTTTTGCTGCGACGTGATGTGGGATGCAACGTGTGCGGCTCGGGCCAATCAAGAGTGCGAGCCGGAGCTGTGTGGTGCGCCCGGCTGCCCGGGTGAGGGTGACTGCTGTGCGGTGGGCGGAAACGGCACGCCGGGTTGCCATGATGCCACGTGTTGCGATGCGGTCTGCGACGCCGATCCCTTTTGTTGTTTGACCGCCTGGGATGCCGTGTGCGCCGGGCGGGCCAACGATGCGTTGTGCGTCGATTTTTGCGACCCCTTGGCAGCGTGTGATCAAGGCACGGGCAGTTGCTGCGTGACCAACCCCACGGGTGGATGCAGTGAGGCTTCCTGCTGTGAGACGGTGTGCCAGCTTCTGCCGAGTTGCTGTTTGGACGCGTGGAAGCCCGAATGCGTTGTGCTGGCGGAGGCACACTGCGTGTGCGAGCCGCCTGTTCTGGTTGAATGTCCGTCGGATGCCACCGGCGATTGCTGCGATCCGGCCGGCCACGGTTCGCCGGGCTGTGTCGATGAATGTTGTTGCCGTACGGTGTGCAGTCAGGATGTTTTTTGTTGCGACGTGATGTGGGATGCCATTTGCGCGGCAAGCGCGTCGGGCGCGTCCACCGGCACGGCGCTGTGTCCGGGCGTGTGCACGCCTGAGCCCGCAAGCTGTCCGGGGGTCGGTTCTTGTTTTGCGGAACATCCGTCGCCCGGGTGCGACGCGGGCACTTGCTGCAACAAGGTGTGTGCGGTGGCCCCGGAATGCTGCGGCGTCTCTTGGGGGCCGAGTTGTGCGGCGATTGCGACGGATGTATGCGTCTGTTCCCCGCCGGTATGCCCCGATACGGCGGTAACCTGGTTGGCGCCTCCGGATGGGTTCCTCGATGCGCGCCAACCGCATCCGTTGAACGATCCGACCCTTCCGAACGGCGTAGCGCAAATCCAGGTCGTGGCGCCC
>JBHHUB010000214.1:0-5866 GCA_046753625.1 Phycisphaerae bacterium
CGGGCAGCGAGGTTCGGGCGGCAGCGCCTCAACCCGGCCCCTGGCATGCCTGGCTTGACAGCCCCGGCGGTGAATTGCCGTTTGGATTGGAACTTGGCGGTTCGGCAGCGGCGCCGATGGCGTTCTTTTTAAACGGAAAGGAGCGCATCGCCGTGCCTCGCGTCTCTTTGGAAGGGAATCGCGTCGTATTCGACATCGACCATTACGACTCGAAGATTGTGGCGCGCGTATCTGATGGCGGCAAGCGCCTGGATGGCGAGTGGGCCAAACGCGGGCGAAACGATGCCATGACCAGAATGGCGTTCCACGCCGTCCATGGACGACAACCACAATTCAGGCAAGAAAGCCGGATGCCGGCGGCCGCGCACGGCGTCGACGGACGATGGGCGGTCAAGTTCTCCAGTAGTAACGAACCCGCCGTCGGCGCGTTTAAGACGGAATCCGATGGATCCGTCTCGGGTACATTCCTAACGACCACGGGTGACTATCGCTACCTGGCCGGCGGATTCGACGGAACGACGCTCCGGCTTTCCTGTTTTGACGGCGGTCATGCCTTCTTGTTTGTCGCGTCGATGGGCTCGGACGACGTGTTGACGGGCGACTTCTGGTCCCGCGATGCGTGGCATGAGACATGGACAGGCAAGCGGGACGATTCCGTTCAGCTACCTGACGCCTTCTCGCTTACCCGCGGTACCAAAGTGTCGTTGTCGCAGGTCGCCTACCGTGATTTGAAAGGCCGGAATATCTCGCTGGGCGATGCCCGATTCCAAGGAAAGGCCAGGATCATCGAGGTCTTCGGAACGTGGTGCCCGAATTGCCACGATGCATCCGACTACCTCGCCGAGCTGAACCGGAAATACAAGGACCGGGGGCTTTCGATTGTGGGAATCGCGTTCGAGCTTTCAAACGATTTCGACCGCAGCGTCCGGCAAGTTCATACGTTTGCGAAACGCCACAACGCCTCCTATCCGATCTTGATCGGTGGGCTCGCCGATCGAGAGAAGGCGGACTCCATCTTTCCGTTGATCGATCGGGTCCGCTCCTATCCCACCTTCGTGTTTCTGAACCGCCGCAGCGGCATTGAGGCCGTGTACTCGGGTTTCTCAGGGCCCGCAACAGGATCGGACTACGATCGCCTTCGTGAGCGGTGGGAGTCGCTGATCCAGGGTCTCCTGTCCGATAACATCCCCGACCATGGCCGAAACTGACCCGAATCTGCCATAACATGTTATTTCAACTAGACTTACAGCGTTTCCATTGCTAAACTTGAATGGTGGCTCTCCATGGGTCGCCCGAGTCACGAGCCCGGATTTCCGTGCCGAGGGACGACCAGACGCGTCCATTCTTGTGCGATGGCACCAAGGCGACGGTTCACACCTGGCGGCTTTCGGGTATGCTGTGGGTGGCATTTGGCTTCGATCGTGCCTTTGGCTGCCGGCGGCACCCAGAATCGCTGGCCCCCGCCGCGGTCTACCGCTGGCGAGCGTGGTCAACCGGTTGGCACGAACATTTAACGGTAATGCTTGGAGGATCCTTTTGAGCGCAACCCCACTATCGGTACCGGATGGACCCGGCGATCCCAACCGCCGGGTGACCTATTCCAACAACATCGACAAGATCGACGGGATTCCGGATCGTGAGCGGGTCCTGCTCAAGAAAGTTGCTCAGAAGTACGCTTTTCGGGTCAATGATTACTACCTTGGCCTGATTGACTGGACCGACCCGACCGACCCGATCCGGCAGCTCATCATCCCGCATGTCGAGGAACTTGACGATTGGGGCAAGCTCGACGCCAGCAACGAGGCGTCGGTAACGGTCACCAAAGGCGTTCAGCACAAGTACCGCGATACGGTCCTGCTGCTTTGCAACGAGGTTTGCGGGGCCTATTGCCGCTATTGCTTCCGAAAACGCCTCTTCATGGATGACAACGACGAAGTCTCGAATGATGTTTCGGAGGGAATCGAGTACATCCGCGCCCATCCTTACGTGCGTACCGTGCTGCTAACCGGCGGCGATCCGCTGCTGATGAGCACGCGGAGAATCGTCGAGATCATCGAGGCGCTGCGGGCCATTGACCACGTGCGGATCATTCGCATCGGGTCAAAAATGCCGGCTTTCGATCCGTGGCGATTGACCCGCGATCAGGATCTCCAGGCCGCCCTGCGCAAGTACTCGACGCGGGACAAACGCATCTACCTGATGGCGCATTTCGACCATCCCCGGGAATTGACGGATGCGGCGATGGCCGGGATCGACTGCTTTATTCGCAACGGCGTGATATGCGTCAATCAGTGTCCGCTCATCCAAGGCGTCAACGACGACCCGGTCGTGCTCTCCGAGCTGTATCGCAAGCTCTCCTATATGGGCTGCACCCCGTACTACCTATTCCAAGGTCGACCGACCGAAGGCAATGAGCCCTATGAGGTGCCGATCGTGCGCGGTTGGCAGGTCTTCAGCGAAGCGCTTCGCCGAGGCTCGGGGCTGGCCCGCCGGGCGAGATTCTGCATGTCCCATGAAACGGGGAAAATCGAAATCCTGGCCGTCGACGAAGATCGCATTTACATGCGCTACCATCGGGCCAAGGCCATGGCCATGCGGGGGCTTTTCATGGTCTTCAAGCGGGATGACGAGGCCTGCTGGCTCGATCAGCTCGTACCGGCGCCCGGTTTTGAACCTCCAGAACTCGAGGATCCCGACCGATACGTTTCGCTGGATATTCCGGGTCCCCGGTAGTGACCGTGCGGAGGGCGGAGGCTACTACGGGATTCTGGCGGTCTGGATCTGAAACCTGCGATTGTGGCTCGGAATTCGCCGACTGCCCTGAGCCGCGGGCTTCAGCCCGCGCGGCGTTCCGGTTTTCGGTAGCGCCAAACCGCTTGGAGACCATGCGGGCTGAAGCCTGCGGCTCGTTAAGGTGGTTCTAGCGCTGTCATACTCGCGAAAAACGCGCACTTTTGTGCCAAGGTCTGCTATACTCAGGGATGATTCCAGGAATGTGGGCTTACCGGGCAGCGTTACTCGCGTGAATCCACACAAGTTGCGACAGATTCGTTACGAATGTTCCCACACGATTCCGACTCGAATCCGCTACAATCATCCGGGGTGGCCGCCCGTGAGGCAAGCTCCAGGCGTGTCTCCGTGGCCAAATCCTTCACGTTTGAGGCGGCGCATCGGTTGCCCCATGTGCCGGAGGGGCACAAGTGTGGGCGATTGCACGGCCATAGTTTTCGCGTCGAGGTCGTCTGCGAAGGAGCCATAGACCCAGAATCCGGCTGGCTTCTGGATTTTGCGGAAATAAAAAAGGCGTTTGGGCCGTTGTACGAGCGCCTGGATCATCGATATCTCAACGAGATCGAAGGATTGGAGAATCCAACGGCCGAGAACATCGCCTGTTGGATTTGGGGGCATCTGGAGCCTTCTTTGCCGTCGCTCAGGCGGGTTGTGGTGGCCGAGACGTGTACGGCTCGTTGCGAATTCAGCGGTTGGTAATGGCACCGGCTCTTGGCCGGTGCGTAATCAGTAATCAGTTTTCCGGTTTGAGAGTAGGTAAGGAGTTTCGAATATGAAGTCTAAGGTTTGTGGCTTGGCGCTCGCGGTGGTTCTTGGTCTTTATTCCGCGAATGCGGTGGCATGCCCCAAGAATTGCGGGAGCAAGAAGAGCGCGACAACCGTCGCCAAAAAGGACGCGGCAGCAGAGAAGGGCGCAGCTAAGCCAGGCTGCCACGGGAACAAAGCCGCCACCACGGTTGCCGTCAAGGACGAGGCGAAGGCCACCACCAAGGTAGCCAAGAAGGGTTGCTGTGCCAAGAAGGGTGCAACGACGGTCGCCAAGAAGGACGATACGAAAGCCGCCACGAAGGTCGCCAAGAAAGGCTGCTGTGCCAAAAAAGGCGCGAAAGTCGCCGCCGCCAAGGCTGGCTGTAGGAAAAAGTGTGGCATGCGTGGCAAGACCGTGGCCGCCAAGGACGGCGGATGCCCGATCGCCAAGAAGTGCGACACGCTCCTGGCTTCCATGCCGCACATGACTTTCCAGGTGGGTGACGAAACCACCGACTGCCCCAAGGCTGCGGCCGCTATGGCGGAAGAAGCCAAGAAGCCCATCGCCTACGTCGTCGCCGACGAGAAATTCGATAACGAAGCCAAGGCAACGGTGAAGCTGGCGTCGCTGTTGGACGCGGAACTCGAGAAAATCGGCACGGTTCAGTATTCCGTCAAGGGCAAGTGCACGGCGTGCCCGATGACCGCCAAAAGCATGGCTAAGAAAGCGGGCGCCAAGATGATGTACCGCGTAGCCGGTTGGGACTTCGCGGACCGGGCCGCTGCGGACAAGGCCGCCAAGGCCGCGACGGAAGCAGCCTCGAAGGTCGCCATGGAGTACAAGGTCGGCGATGAGACGTTTGGGTGCCCGAAGAAGGCCGGCGCCCGAACCGCCGAGTCGGGCAAGACGATGACGTACGTCGTTGGCGATGAGGAAACCTGCTGCTCGACGCAGGCAAAGATCCTCGTTGTCCGCGCCAAGGCGCGGGCCATGGTTCAGGCCGCCGCAAGCCTGACCTCGCTGTAGCCAAACTGAGTTCCGCATTCTTGATCGTGCCGATTGCCGGGTCTTGAAACCCACGCGGCGCTGATGCAACGATGCGGGCGACGCTCGTTCGATTGATTTCAAGAAGCCCCCGGTTTTCCGCGTGAAGACCGGGGGCTTTTCTTATGGGCTGATCCACCCGAGCCGCGGGCTTTAGCCCGCGCGGCGCCAAGGCGCAGTGTAGCATTACGTACCGCACGGCGATTCACCTCGCCGTTATCAGCTCAATTCGTTCAGATAAGCCTTCGCGCGAGCCACGGCCTCGTCCGCCGTCTCCGCCGAGACGACCCGACCCGACCGGACATAGCGGGCAAAATCATCTCCGAGCGAAAAGCCGAGGGTAATCAGCGGTTTGTTGTGCTTCAGTGCGAAGGTGATCTCGCAGAGCGTGCCGAGCGCGCCCTGGCAGGCGATGACCACGTCGCTGGACAGGATGTTGATCAGATTCCGGCCGTCGCCCATGGCGGTCATGATGGCCAGATCCAGATGCGGCGAGGCCTTGGCATCAGTCTTGTCCGGCAGAATGCCGATGACCAGGCCGCCCGCCTCCTTCGCGCCCTTCGCCGAAGCGGCCATAACGCCCGCATTGCGGCCGCCATTAAGCAGAATCCAGCCGCTCCGTGCGATGGCCCGGCCCAGCGCCTCCGCGAGCCGGGTCGTCGTCGCATCGGCTGTCGAGCCGCCCATGACGCCGATGACGGGTGTTCTTGCGGTTTTCACGTTTCAGTAATTCTGTTTGCCGATGTCCCGAATTCCAGGTAATAGCATCGCCCGGCCTCGACGCATCACCGGGCACTCTTGTATCGCGGGCACGCTGTGCGCTCAAGCTGCGTTTGCCGGGGGTGCAGCAAGCCGTGGGTGCTTCCCGGGCTGTCATCCGAAAACCCGTCCGCTTGCCTTTTCCCCGCATTATGGACATGCCCCGCCGCCGCATTGATAGCCGCATACCGGATCGCTGCACGATCCCTGCTGGATGTTGACCGATCCGAGCTCGTTGCCTTCGATGCATATATCCAGGAAATCGTGGTTTGGCGGATGACAGCCGGTGACGTCGATGTCACCCAGCAGGTCGCCGCTACCTCCCGCCCCGTCGTCCATCACGAGGATCGAACCGTCAAACGTCACCGCCGGCAATGGGATTCCGCCGACCCCGATCACGATGTCACCGCCGGCGTCGAAGTTCCCTTCGTCGTCGTTGATCACGATCGCGCAATCAGCGTCGATGCCTTCCGTGATGCGGATCAGCGACAGAGACTCCGTGGCTTCGAAGATCGTAATGTCGCT
>JBHHUB010000215.1:0-5857 GCA_046753625.1 Phycisphaerae bacterium
GCGGTCGCAGTGGGAGCGCCGCACCGAAGGCGGCCCGCCGACACGCCGAGGTACACCTTCGTGCCGAAAAACCGCACCGACGGCGGAGTGTGTCGCTGGCGACAGCCATCGGCGCTGCAAGAGAACCTGAGAGGTTGCCTCGAAGACGTGGCGTAACCCGACGGAGCCGTTCGCAATTTCAAAAAAAGTGTCCTTCCGGTGAGCATGCACAGCTTTTTTTTCGGAAGGCGGCGGCCGATTCGGCTTGGGGTCAGGGGTGATCAGCCGCGGGCGGCGTGGCACTCTGTGATTGTGGCGGCCGGCTCGATCATGTCCCGGTAGTTCCAGGGCATCCAGTTCTCGGGTCGGGCGGCGAGGGCCGCCGCGTGTTGCTGCAAGTCGGTCAGGTAATCGAAGGGGTTGGCGCCGCAAAGCCGGCAGGTGTGGATCAGACTCATGAACAAATCGCCGACCCGGGCACCGTTCTCGCTCAGGTAGAACATCGCGTTCTTGCGGTGCAGAATCGCTCGCTTCAGTATGCGCTCACACAGATTGTTATCCAGCGGCGCCCCGGCGATCTTCAAAAACTGCGTCAGCTTCCTCCAGTGGTTGAGCATGTACCCAATCGCCCGACCCACCCCGGAGTTCGGTAAACCCCATACGTTGCGGAGAGCTTCACCGCCGAACGCCACAGCGGATCCGGAATGCGCGAGCGACGCGCACGGGTGAGCCGCCAATGTTCAAAACGCCGCCGAACCGCCTCAAGCCGCGCGGGCTCCACGCCTCTGCTCCTGGATCTCATCAGACGTCCTCCAGACCACCATCGGTCGAAGGCTGACGATACCCGGCCCGTCAAACTACGTCATACACGCTCACCGGAAGGACACGCACGGTGGCACTATCGGCGGGCTCGCGGCCGGTGCCGCCCTTCCTGATGTCACCCCGGTCATTGAGCCCCAGCTCATCGAGCTTCTCGAGACTACGCGCGCTCTCGCTCCCTTCGATCTCTACCTGGACGGTCGCGTGGATCTGCGCGACTTCGCAATGTTTCAAACCTGTTTTGCTTCGGACGCGGCCGGGCACTGCCTTGTCGCCGATTTCGATGCCGCAGGCACGATCGATCTAACGGACCATGTTGCATTCATCGACGCACTGCGTGGGCCATGACGGTTCCTTGAGAGAGACCAGTGCCCTGGGAGTTACTGAGTCCGCAAACACTGGATCCGGCGTCGTTGCTAGCATCAACATCTCTGACCCGGTCTCGCACTCGAACCCCGGAGCCATCAGCGACTACAGTCTTGGCTAAAGTGCTACCGCTTCAAAACGCGCCAAGACGCGACGAAACGCGCCAATCCGTGAATCCTGTGATTCGCGATAAGATGCTGTTCGCAAAGGGATTCTGACGGTTTCGACCATCGAAAAGGTTGTGCTTGCCAAGCTCCGGGTCGGCGGTTCGAATCCGCTCGCCCGCTTGGCGCACACGGCTACTGCACCCCAAGCGTCTGGGCGCCGTTGCCTTGTGGCTCGCGTCGATCGCCGGGTCGACCGCGTTCATGGACCAGGTTCCTCGGCGCCACGGCGGCAGCCACTCCGGCCGCACAACTCACGCCAGAGAAGCAAGAAAATCGAACGAGGCTTGGGCGATGCTCACGGCGTTATGCGCATGCCGGGCCAGCTCGACGTGGACCGGACCGCGGTAGCCGATCTCCTTCAGTGCCGCGACGACGCCGGGGAAGTCGATTTCGCCCTCGCCGAACATCAGGTGCTCATGCACGCCGCGACGCATGTCCTCGATGTGAACGTTAAACAGCTTGGTTTGCCACGTCTTGATCTGCTGCGCGATGTCGCCGTCGCCCAGGCAGTGCACGTGACCTACGTCGAGCGTTAAACCGAAGTGTGGATCGTCGAAGTGCGCGGCCAATCGCGCGAACTTAGCCATCGTGTCGATGAACATGCCGGGTTCCGGCTCAAAGGCCAGCCGTACGCCCCGCCGCCGCGCATGATCCAATACCGGCTCGATCCCCGCTTGCAGCCGAGACCAAAGCTCCTCTTCGGTGGTGCCCTCTTCATGACCCTTTTCATCGGCACACGGCCCGTGCTTGCCGGCACGTCCGTCGACAACAGTGCCATGATACTGCCCTACACCACCGCTACAACCTACGTCGGGCGCGCCCGACCAGAACGAGACCGAGTCGGCCTCTAGTTCGGCCGCAACCTCCACGGCCGCCAGGAGAAACGCGACCCGCCGCCGCCGTGCCTCGGCGCTCGCGCTGATCAACGTCGGCCAGTGCTTGCGCCGCGGATCAAGCAGGAATCGCGAGCCCGTTTCGATGGTTGCGCGGAGCGCGTACTTGGCAAGAAGCGGTTTGATCTGCCGCACGGCTTCGCGCACGCCGGATCGGTCCGGCGGATCCAGCAGCACAGCTTCGAGCGTCAGCGCCACGCTCTTGTACCCGATCTCCGCAAGAATCGCGCAGCAATCCTCGAGGGCGTGATGGGCGAATCCGTTCGTGTTGTATCCCAGAAGCATGGCCACCGGTTTCTCGAACAAAGCGCTCAGCAAGTTACCGATTTGTCTCCATGACCCGGCGCGTTGGGTGCGATCGGCTCCGCACACTCAAGACACCACTGTTCGGTCAAACCAATCAGAGGGTATCCGCACTTGGCGCAACGAGAAGGCCGCGCGGGATGGTTCACTTTGAACGCCGCCCACCTGGACCACATGTACCCTATCCAGACCCCGACCAAGAAAACGCTGGGAGCACCGAACAGAACGGAGCGACGATGAACACAACGCCTGCAGTTGAGGACGATCCGAGTGGCGTCCGCCCCAATAGCGACAACACGAACAGAAGGACAACCAACCAGGGAACCAAGCCGGACCAAACAACGGGGCGGCGGAGCGACTTCACCAAGTACAAGAGAGCCTGCAAAGCGAATAGGACCAGGTAGGGCAGTACCCACAAGATCATGTCCTCTGACCACGCGCCGTCAGACGATTCCACCAATGCAGAAATCGTCACGGCAACGGATGGAAGAACTAGGAGAATGTTCAAAGCAATGAACGACCTCACTCGTTCCTCCTTGCTTGCATATCCGCCACCCGCGCGAAATCGCCGTGGCCAAGAGGCCGATATGTCAGAAACTCGCCTTGACTTCTCGCTGCGCCCCCCTATCCCTTCCGCACGCGTCCCACCAGGCTTTGGGCGCTCGCCTTGATGCCTTTGACCGCCGAAGCCAGGGCCTCGCGCGAGGGGGCGAAATCCAAGGCCGTGTCGTAGTGGACCTTTTCGCTTTGCACCAACTCGCACAGCGAGGTCGTAAACGGCCGCATCCCCTCCTCCTCGCACTGCGCGATGATCGCGGGCATGTCCTCGTCCTCTTCGCGAAGAATCTTATCGCGAACCGTCGGATTGCTCAGCAGCACTTCGGTGGCCGGATAGCGCGAACCGGCCTCGATGCCCGGCAAAAGCCGCTGGACCATGATGGCCGCCAGGCTGTTGGCCAGCGACGAGCGGACAAAGGCGTGTTCCTGCCTCGGGAAGAACTCCAAAATGCGCGCAAAACTCTGCTGGGCATCGCTGCAGTGCAGCGTTCCGAAAACTAGGTGCCCCGTCTCGGCCGCTTGCAACGCCGCTGCCATAGTCTCGCGATCGCGCATCTCGCCGATCAAAACACAATCGGGGTCCTGACGCACGACAGCCCGCAACGCCTCGTGATAGCCCGCCACGTCGATGCCGACCTCCCGCTGGGCGATGATCGACTTAACGGGCTTGAACACGTATTCGATGGGATCCTCCACCGTGACGATGTGCATGCCGCGGTTTTCGTTGATGTATTGCAGCATCGCGGCCAGCGTGCTGCTCTTGCCGCAACCGGTGACCCCGCTCACCAGGATCAGCCCCTCCATCTTTTGCGATACGATCTTCTCGTACACCGGCGGAAGCGAAAGGTCCGCAAACGTTGGGATCTTGCTCTGCACGCGCCGCAGGGCGGCATGGGTCTCCCCGGTCGACCGGTAGACGTTGATGCGAAAGCGGTCGCCGCCGGCGGTGCTGGCCGAAAAATCCAAATCCTCATGCTGATCAAATTCATCGCGCCGCGACTGGGGAACCAAGCCGGCGAGCATCGCGTCGATGTACTTGGAATCGGGCAAGGCGGCCATTTCCAATTTGCGGAGCTGCCCGGCAATGCGGTAGCACGCCACATAACCCACCTTCAGGTGAAGGTCCGACGCGCCTAGCTGACCCATCCCCGCCAGAAGCCGGTTCATCAGCGCGCCCGGCTCTTCCAGCGCTTTGCCTGAATCGCTTGCATCACTCAAGGTTCAACTCCCTTCGGATCCAAGAAGAAAACCAAAGCATTGTAATCTTCAAGCCTACATCCCAAGTACATCATAACACGCATCCCGCAAACGACCATCCCAGCACCGCGGTCGGGACTCTTAGAATCTCAGCGATCCACGACGCGCTCAGCGATCCATGATGCGTTCGAAGGGATGGGCACACCGAAACAGAGCCGCTGGCGCAAGCCTGCGGCCCCTGGGACCGCCAATCTCCCGATTGGCACGCGTCACTTCCAAACGATCCATGCCGATCAGGAGATCGGCGATCCGCCCGCGGCAGGATGCCACCAGGTTTGCGCCAGGTGCTCTGAATAGTGCCAGCCACCGGTCTCGCTGCGGATCCGTGGTCGCCTATTCGCTTGGGAGCACTGGTTCACACAAGACGCGGAATTCGGTACGATCCGCTCTTGGTGGGTGGCCCATGTCCTTTGGACATGGGGGAGACGATGATCTCGCGGTCAACAAGGTTTGCAGGTCATGCGGTACGGACGCCGCAGCACGGAGGTTTGCATCGCCTGCGAAACCAGGGGCTAGTCGGTCACCTTCATCGACTCCCCCACCCCCAAAGAAGGTGGGCCACCCGCCCGTGCACTCCTTATGAAACACGGTACCGGACTATGCCGTTTGGAGACAACATGCCGTTTGGAGACAACATGCCGGTTGGAAACAACGTGATACGTTACCCTTGCAACAAACGCCGATCGGCCGTGTCGGCGTGGCTATGCATGTGGATGATGACCGTTGCCGCTACGGGGCAGAACGTGGCCGCGCCGAGCGACGCGGGCCACGTCGCGTTTCGCGTTCACCTCGACGCGAGCATCACAGACAAGCCCGTATCCGGCCGACTGGTGGTCTACCTGATTCGCGACGGAGCCAAGCTGTGGCCCCACGCAGAACCTTCGGACGGCCCCTTCTTCAGCGATCCGCAACCCATGTTCGGGATCGACGTCGCCGGTCTTGCGCCCGGGGCGGTGGCCGTCGTGGACGACCGGGCCGGATCGTTTCCGGTTGCCCCGAGCCGGCTTCCCGCCGGAACATACCGGGCTCAGGCTGTGCTGGATCGCAACCGCAAGGACAGCCAATGGCGACGCGAGCCGGGGAATCTCTACTCGAAAACGGTTTCCGTCACCGTCGGGAAAGCCGATACCGCATCGGCGGCGCCGATCGCCCTGTCCGAGACCGTTAAGCCCCACACGCGCTCGCCGCACGAACGTGTGACGTTTTTTGAGATCGAATCGACGTTACTATCCGGCTTTCGCCACGAACCGGTGCTGCTTCGATGCGGTGTGGTGTTGCCGATCGATCACGACCCGGCGCGGCGCTATCCGGCCATCTATACCATCCCGGGCTTCGGCGGGAATCATTCAAGCGCGGTGTGGCTCGCCGCGAAACTGGTCCACAGCGACGCGGCCTCCCCCCGCGGCATCCTGGCGCGGCACGCCATGCACATCCTCCTCGATCCGGAAGGGCCCAACGGCCACCACCTGTTCGCCGATTCCGCCAACAACGGCCCCGTTGCCCGCGCCCTCCTCG
>JBHHUB010000216.1:0-5803 GCA_046753625.1 Phycisphaerae bacterium
AACCACCGTTACCTCAAGCTGACCTTCAAGCTTCCCGAGCAGCTTCAACACGGCGAATCGGTGCTCGAGGGCGTCGTTCGAAGTCGCGTATCTCGAGGAAGCCTCGCCATTACCGTGCGGATGCGCGGCAACGGTGCGGCGCTTTCGGGGGTGATCAACTTGGGCATTTTGCAGCATTACGTGAACGATTTGCTCAGGGTGGAGTTGCCGGAGGGGGTTCGGCCCACCGTCGATTTGGGCTCGGTGGCCAATCTTCCCGGCGTGTGCGATCCCCCGGATGTGGATGACTCGGTCAAAGCTTCCCAGCGTCAAGTGCTCAGGCAATTGGTGGAGGCCGGCATTGGCTCGCTGCTGGAAATGAGACGTACGGAAGGCCAGGCGCTGCATGAGGATATGCTGGAAATGTGCCGGTTGCTTCGGGGTGAAATGGCCGTCATTGAGCGATATGCGCCGCTTGTCGTGGAGGAGTATCACGAGCGATTGAAAAGCCGTGTGGACCTGCTGATGAGAAAGGGCGGGTTTGAGCTCGAGGTTGATGGGCTCATGCGCGAGGTGGCGATCTACGCGGAGCGATGCGACATCCGCGAGGAGTTGACGCGTCTTGGCGCCCATCTCGACCAGTTCGTCGAGCTGTGTGATCGGGATGAGCCGGCGGGTCGGACCTTGGATTTCCTCGCCCAGGAGTTGCTTCGCGAGGCGAATACGATCGCCTCGAAGAGTAACGACGCGCGGATCGCCCGCAGCGTGGTGACCATCAAAGGGTTGATCGACCGCTTGAAAGAGCAAGTGCAGAATGTCGAGTGAGCGGCATGAGCGTGTGGCGTCCGGCAAGCTGATCGTGATTTCCGGGCCTTCCGGCGCGGGAAAGACGTCGATTTGCAAGGGATTGCTGGCTGCTTCGCCGGCGATGGTCTGGAGCGTTTCCGCAACGACCCGGCCTCAGCGACCCGGCGACGTGCCGGGCGAGAGCTATGAGTTTCTGACCGAGGAGGAATTCGCCCGGCGCGAGGCGGCAGGGGAATTCCTCGAAAGCGCGGTGTTCATCGGGCACCACTACGGCACGCCGTGCGGGCCGATCCGCCGCGCGCTGTCGGCCGGGCGGGATGTGATCATGGAGATCGACGTGCAGGGCGGGGTGCAGGTGGCCACCCGGATGCCGGAGTCGGTCCGCATTTTCGTGCTTCCGCCGGATCACGATTCGCTTCGCGCCCGGCTTACGGGGCGCCGGACGGAGGCGCAGGATCAGCTTGACCGCCGTTTGGCCCAGGCCGATGGTGAAATCGCGTTTGCCCGCGACAGCGGTTGCTACCAGTATTTCGTCGTCAATGACATTCTCGAAACAACGATCGAAGCCGTGAAATCGATCCTGGTGAAGGAGAAATCGCAAGCATGATCGAAGCATTGAAAGACGATGAGTTGGTCGTTCGTTTTGGGGGGCGGTTCAAGCTCTGCGCGCTGATTCAGCGCCGATGGTTGCAATTGATGCAGGGTGCGCGGCCCATGGTGGAGACGGAAGGGCTGACGGATCTGGAAGTGGTCGTCAAGGAGATCGTCGACGGGAAGATCGAGATGGAGCTCGGCGACGACGAAGAGCTTGCCGAAGATGGAATCGACTGAACCCGCCGCCGGTGACCTTGTCGGGTATGAAGTCGGCGTCGGCGTCTGCGGCGGGATTTCGGCCTACAAGACGTGCGAATTGGTTTCGCAACTGGTTCAGCGCGGAGCCGGCGTTACGGTGGCGATGACGGAATCCGCGTGCCGGTTCGTCGGTCCGGTGACGTTTGAGGCATTGAGCGCCCGGAAGGTTCTGACAAGTCTATGGTACGACGGCGATGCCACGGATGTTCGGCATGTCGCGCTGTCCGAGTTGGTTGATCTGTTCGTCGTGGCGCCTGCGACCGCGAACATGCTTGGCAAGCTCGCCGCCGGCATCGCCGACGACCTGCTGTCGACGCTGCTGATCGCCCGGGATTCCCCCTTGCTGATGGCCCCGGCCATGAACCCGCGCATGTGGGCCAACCCCATCGTGGGGCGCAACGTGCGCACGCTTACGGAGCTTGGCGTTCACGTCGTGGGTCCGTGCGAAGGATGGCTCGCATGCCGCGACAGCGGCACCGGTCGAATGGCCGAGCCGGATGCCATTTTGGATGCCGCGGTGGGGCTGCTGAAACGACAAGCGCCCAAGAATCGCGCCTGAGCCGCGGGCTTTAGCCCGCACGGCCACCGGATCGCGCTCAAGCGCGAGCCACAGGCCACAGGCACACAGCCGAGGGCGGCTGTGCTACAGGGTGTATGTGCGTCGTGGCGCTGAGCCGATCCCTGCAGGGACGATTGCAACCGGGCCCCGCAACCGGATTTCGACCATGAAGATGCTCATCACCGCCGGTCCGACGCGCGAATACATGGATTCCGTCCGTTTCATCTCCAACGCCTCTTCCGGAAAAATGGGCTGTGCGATCGCTCGCTGCGCCGCCGGGCGCGGGCACGAAGTCGTGCTTGTGATCGGACCGGTGGCCCTGGCGCCGCCCGCGGAGGTCGAGTTGATCCGCGTGGTGAGTGCGCGCGAGATGCTCGCTGCATCGGTTGCGGCGTTTGCCTCGTGCGCCGCAGGCGTAATGACCGCGGCCGTGTGCGATTACGCGCCGCAACATCGCGAGGCCGGCAAGCGGCCCAAGCGCGAATCAGGTTTCGCTCTGGCGCTGGCGCCCACCGAGGATATTTGTGCCCATCTGGGGGGGATCAAAGCCCATCGAGTCGTGGTCGGGTTTGCGATGGAAGACCACGATCATCGCAAGCACGCGGAGGCCAAGTTGCGCAAGAAGCAGTGCGATGCGATCGTACTCAATGACGTTTCGGCGGCCGGTTCCGATCGGTGCGCGATTGAGGTGTACCGGCCGGCATTAGGATGGACCGGACGAGCCGAGCAAAGCAAGACGGACGCGGCGCGGGTCGTGGTGGAGCTGGTTGAATCCCTGGTCGAACAGCGCGCCGACGGTTGACCGGTTGCCTCGCTGGTGCAGGGATTCAGAATGGGAGAGGCGCGTCCTGATCCGAACCGCGCCCGTCAGGAAGCGGCCAACCCAACCCCCGCCAGTCCCTTACGGTCGGGGTTCGGATAAGAGGCCGTCTGCTTGAATCACCCTCCACCCGAGCCGCGGGCTTCAGCCCGCGCGGCTCTTCGGCCCCGCGCGCTTACGAGCGACGCGACGCCGGTGTCTTATCCTTGGCACTTAATCCGCGCCGCTCGCAGCGGGCGCGGGATGCCGGGGCAAGCCGTGGGGGCGCTTGAAACCGCGCGGGCATCAAGCCGGCGGCGCCATTGGTGATCTTCGTCGGTTCGGGGTTATCCGCACCGTGCGTCTGAAAAAGATTGCCGCCTGTGACTGAATTCGGACGATGGATCCTGGCATGATCGCGATATGTTCCGAATTAGAGCGCCGCGATGGCCGTCTTTCGCCCGGTTCAAGAGCCTCTAAGCGACAGGAATTCGGGCGGTCTCGGTACCCTGTGTTTTGTTGCCGGCGCGGGGCGGTGTCCGGTTTCGACACCCCTGTAATGTAAGACAGATAAAAAGGTTAACATAGACAGGGCACTATTGTGGATGATCGGTCGCCAAATTGGCGATAAAGGGGAGCGAGGGAATACCGGCAGTTTCGGAGGCAAAGATTCAAGCTCAGGCCGTTTGAAGGCCGATGGCGCTTCCACGATTTCATCGAGAATCGCGTACCGGGGCTCGTGGCGTTCATGGGTTCGGTCGGTACGGCAATTATGAGGCGAATTCTTGCGGAATTGTGGTTGACGAGCCGCTTACAGGTTCTACAATTCGCCCGCTGTGCTCGGACGTGTCCGGCGTCCGGCTACGATTAAGGTGCTGTGAGGCCTTGGATTGCAGGCCTTGCACCGTGTAGTCGGGCGGTGGGCGTTACAACACACTGGAGGCCGTCGTTTTCGGGGCTGGCGCGTATACCGAAAGCGAGTTGAGGCCGCCGATCTTCGTGGTTGTCAGGCAGTCGGAACTGTTCATGCGTACGGTCGCCGTTATGGATTGCGGGACGTTTGTGGCAGTTGGCTCGAAAGAGTAATGGAATCGGTCCGCCTCCGCGCCGATAGGAAAGGTTATAGGTCGGAGCGGATACGGGCCGTTTAACGGATTTTTGCTGGACTTAGGGAACAAACAAGCGTGTGACTTTGGATCACGCCACGGTTCTTTTTCGGGAGGTTTATGGTAATGCAAGGTATGAAGGAATCATGTGACACGAGGCTGAGCGCGGTGGTGCGGTCGGTGTCCAGAATTGGCGTGCTCTGTGCGTTGGCGGCGATGGTGCCGCTGCTAGGCGGCTGTCCGGGTGTGACGCCTCCCGGCCAGGGCGAGGTAGGCGGGGCATGCAATGACGACGGGACGTGTACCGACAACGGCATCTTCTGCGATGGCGTCGAGACGTGCAACGCCGACAACATTTGCGAGTCGCCCGGCGATCCGTGCGACAGTAACCAAACGTGCAACCCGGAGGGTGGCGACGCCGGAACGGGCGCGTGCGATTGCACGTCCGATGCGGGTTGTGACGATGGGAACGCCTGCACCACCGATACATGCGACACCGCCACCGGAGCGTGCACGAACGACGATCCCGGCTGCGATGACGGCGACGATTGCACTGAAAACGATGCGTGTGATCCCGACACCGGGGACTGCGCCGGAACACCAATTGACGGTTGCTGTGCGGTTGACACCGATTGCGATGACGCCAACGATTGCACCGATGATGTGTGCAACGCTGGCGTTTGCGAGAATACGAACAATACGGCCGCGTGCGACGACGGCGATGCCTGCACGACGGACGACGCGTGCGTGGGCGGTGCCTGTGTAGGAACCGTGGTTGATTGCGACGATGGCCTGTTCTGCAACGGTACCGAAACCTGTGACCCGGCAGATGGTACATGCCTCGCGGGAACGGATGCGTGTGCGGCTGGCGAACAGTGCGACGAGGACAACGATATCTGCCAGCAGACGTGCACGGCCGACGCCGACTGCGACGACGGTTTGTTCTGCAACGGTACGGAGACGTGCGGTGCGGACGGATTCTGTGCCTCGGGCGCGGATCCTTGTCCGGATGACGGTTTGTTCTGCACTGGTACCGAAACCTGCGACGAAGACACGGATGCTTGTGTCTCCGGAACTAGCCCGTGTGCGGCCGGTGAGGCTTGCAACGAAAGCACCGACGCCTGCGACATGGGCATACCCTGTACGACCGACGCCGAATGCGACGATGGGGATTTCTGTACGGGGACTGAATCGTGCGGAGCCGATGGCCTTTGCACGGCCACGGGCGATCCCTGCACTGCTCCTGATACCTGCGACGAGGCTCTCAATACGTGTGTGACGCCGGCCGGCCCGACCGTGGACTTTACGCTCGGTACCGACAACCTTCCGGGAACGGCAGCAAGCGACACGTTCAACGGAGTACTCCTGTTCAATGCTCCTACGGGTACGAACGTGCCCTCGGTGCAGACGGGCGATACCGCCAACGGTGGCGATGGCGCGGATGTGCTCAACGCACAGTTCAACGTGAACGGCACAGTGGCTCCGACGCTGACGGCGATCGAGACCTTGAACCTGACCGATTTCGGAACGGGTGCCATTACGCTGTCGGGAACGAATATCACGGGCGCTACGGACATCAACTTGGCCAACAGCACGAACACCAACGTGTTCTCGGTCACGAACTTGCCGAATCTGGTCAACCTGGGGATTTCCCAACAGGCGGTCGGTACGACACTGACCTTCCAGAGTGCGGCCAGCAGC
>JBHHUB010000217.1:0-5718 GCA_046753625.1 Phycisphaerae bacterium
GCACCTGCTTGCCTTCAAGCACGCCGGCGGCAAGCTCAAAATCGCTCAAACGCCCATTGACGCAGCTCATCAAGAACGCCTTGTCGATGCGCACGTTCTTGGACTCCAATTCGGGCAGCGACGTGATCGTCTTGACCTCGTTGGGCCCGGCGACGAAGCTGTTGACCGCCGACAAGTCCAGATCCAACTCCTTGACATAGGCAGCATCGCCATCGGCGACGGGCATGTCGGCCTCCATCCGCTCGATCATCTCGACCGTAAGTCGAGGCTGCGCGTCGCCCCGCGCGATAAAGTACTCCACCCGCGACGTAAGGAAATCGCGCGTCACCGTGTCATGGGGAAACACGCCCGCCAGCGCCCCCCATTCCGTCGTCATGTTGGAAATCGTTAAACGCTCTTCCAGGGAAAGCGACCCCGCGCCCGCGCCGGTGAACTCCAGACAGCAGTTGAGCACTTCGTCATGGTTGAAGACGCCGCACAGTGCGATGATCACATCCTTGCCGCTCACCCCCGCTCGCAACCCGCCCGTAAGATTCACCCGAACTACCGGCGGCACCTGCCACCACGTCTGCCCGATCGCCCAGATGGCCGCGGCATCGGTACGCACCACCGGCGTCCCCAGCGCCCCCATCGCGCCGTAGAGATTCGAATGTGAATCCGACCCCACGACGAACGTCCCCGGCAGCACAAAGCCCTCTTCGACCATGACCTGGTGGCCGATCCCGCGACCCGCCGGGAAGAACGCCACGCCGTGCTTTTTGGCAAACGCCTCGATCCTGGCGTACTTGGCCAGATTCTCCGGCGTCGTGTTCTGAATGTCGTGATCCAGCGCGAACACCGGCTGCCGGGGATCGGAAACGCGAGTCGCCCCCATCTGCTCAAACTTGGGGATCACCGCCGCGCTGTTATCATGCGTCATCACGTGCGCCGGACGCATGGTCAGAAAGTCGCCCGCGCGAACCGTCTGCCCCGCCGCCAACCCAACGGCAAAGCGTTGCGCGATCTTCTCCACCAGATTCTGTGCCATCAATAGGCTCCCACCATCACGCAGCCCAACAATCATGTCACAGCCCAGCAATCCCGCGCGGCTCCCCCATGTCCTATAGGACATGGGCGAGCCGATGATCTTGTGGCCACTAGGATTCGAAGGCCATCCGGCTGAACCACCACATCGCGGAGGCTTGGGTCGTTGCTGGAAGCAAGCATCAGTCCGTCACGATCATCGCCTCCTCCACCTCCAAAAGGAAGTGGCGCACCCGATCCTGCTCGCCTGAGCCGCGGGCTTTAGCCCGCGCGGCCTCCCGAACCCGCTACAGCTTCTCGACAATCGCGTCCGTCATCGCGCCGGTCGTAACCGCACCTTGCGCAAACACATCCGGACCACCGGTCAGCCGCAACATGTCATAGGTCCGAACCTTGCCTTCCGCGATCACGGTGCTCACGGCCGCACGAATGCGCTCGGCCTTCTGCTCCTCGCCAACGTGATCGAGCATCATGCACGCCGTCAGAATCATCGCGATCGGGTTGACGATCGACGGCGAAAGCGCCTCATATTTCGGGGCCGATCCGTGGGTCGGCTCGAACACGGCCACCTCTTTCCCGATGTTGGCGCTGCACGCGAACCCCAGCCCGCCGACCAACCCCGCGAACCCGTCGGAGACGATGTCCCCGAACATGTTGCCCGAAACCAGCACGCCGTAGTGTTCCGGGTTCTTGGTCAGCCACATCATCTGAGCGTCGATGTTCGTTTCCCACAGCGAAATCTCGGGGTATTCCTTGGCCACGGCCTTGGCTTCGGCGCGCATCATCCCGGATGTCTCGCGAATGACATTGGGCTTCTCGCAGACCGTGACGGATTTGTAGCCGAATTTCCTCGCGTAGGCGAAGGCCTCCGACACGATGCGCCTGCACGCAGGTCTTGTGAAAATTCGTGTGGACACCGCGAGGTCCTCGGGCGGCGTATCCCGAAAAAGGTCAAACCGCGGATGCGACGCCAGGGCGGACCAGACGGGCTCCGGCGGATTGGTCCACTCGACGCCGCCGTACAGCCCCTCCGTATTCTGCCGAAAAATGACCGCATTGACCGCCGGTTCTTCGAATCCTTCGCCCTTGCGGCGGATGAAGTTCAGCGGGTTTCCGGGGAAGGAGCGGCACGGACGAATCGAGACATCCAAATTGAAATGCTGACGGAGCTTGACGATCGGACTGGCGTAGACGAGCCCCTTACCCTGAAGTTCGGGGGACAGCTCCGCGGCCGCCTGATCCTTGGGTTTGGAGGTAATCGCGCCGAACAGCGCCAGCTTGTGCGTTTCGAGCAGCTTGATGGTCCGCGCGGGAAGGGCGTTGCCTTCGTTGATCCAACAGTCCCAGCCGATGTCGGCGGGCAGGTAGTCGGCCTCGAATCCGACGGCGGAAAGCACCTTGAGGGCCTCCGGCAGCACGGTTTTGCCGATTCCATCTCCGGGCATAGTCACAACGGTACGGGTCATTTCTTGCGGTCTCCTTCCACAGGTCACCTCATCGCCCTGTAGGGCGATGGCCCCGGCGCAGTCGCCGGGTTGGCCGGGAAGTGTACGCGAAGAGATGCGCGGGATGAAGCGCCCGGAGCAAAAATCCACTGGGCAGGTCCGATGCGATGGGGTCCGTGACGCTTCCGGCGGCATGGGTACGCCGACTCAGAGCCGCAGGCGCCAGCCTGCGGACCTCCCGCGGTAGGATGTCACCGGGCTTGCGCCCGGTGCTCTGAAAAAAGGCCGGTGCGCTCGCAAGCACACCGGCCTCAGTCGGAAACGACCCCTAGCACCGCGGAACCACCGGTCCGCCCGCCTCGAAGAGGCCGCACGTGCCGGTCGATCGCAGGTCCGAAGACCCGCGATCAAGGCCCAACGCTAGGGATTCACAGTCACCTGCGCGGTCGGCTTGAACCGAACGCCGGTGTTGTCCTTGACCTCGCCCTTCCAGGTCCAATTGGTGTCATTGGAGGGAAGCCCGCTCAGTGCGAAGGCCGCCGTGTAGGTGCCGTCAAAGTGGTTGGTGAGCGGTTGCCTCACTTTGTTCCCGCCGGCGTCCTTGAACTCATACCTGGCGCGGCGGATGTTGTTGTAATCGACCACGTCACTCCAAACAAGCATGTAAACGGTCTCATTGCGGGTGAAGACCCGATCGTCCGTGGAATAGTCGGGATTACGCGAGAGGATGAAGCCTTCGCCGGTAAACCCGCCCGGATCGCAGGAGGTCGTGGCTTCGTTGCAAACCGTACCGGCAGCACACGGATCACCGGTCGACACGCAATCGGAAACGGCATCGCAAACTTCAGCGCCGTTGCAGAAGACGCCATCGTCGGGACAGGCCGCGTTATCCGGCACATTGTCGCAAGCTCCGGCAGCCTCGTTGCAGGAGTCAACCGTGCAGGCTATGCCGTCATCACAATTGACCGCCGCGCCCGCGACGCATCCGAGTGCCTCGTCGCAGGTCTCAGCCCCGTTGCAGAAAATGCCGTCGCCGCAATTGATCGGCGTTCCGGCTTGGCAGGTGCCGCCGGCGCATACCTCGCTGCCGTTGCATGCCAGGCCGTCGTCGCAGTCGGCGTCAATCGTACACTGCGGCGCGGCAGAGACCGTGACCAGGGTGGTCGGCTTGAACCGGATGCCGGTGTTATCCTTGACCTCACCTTTCCACGTCCAGTTGGTATCGTTGGACGGCAGACCGCTCAGTGCGAACGACGCCGTATAGGTGCCGTCAAAATGGTTCGTAAGCGGCTGCCTCACCTTATTCCCCGCGGTGTCCTTCAGTTCCCAGCGGGCGCGGGAAATGTTATTGAAGTCAACCACATCGGACCACACGAGCATGTACATCGTGTCGGTCACGAAGAACGCCCGGTCGTCCGTGGAGAAGTCCGGGTTCCTCGAAAGGATGAACCCTTCTCCGGTCATGGCCGGATCGCACGTGCCGGCGGCCTCGTTGCAGGTCTCGTTGCCCGCGCAGGGATTGCCGGTGGACATACAACCGGCTGCCGCGTCACAGAATTCGACGCCGTTGCAGAAGACACCGTCGTCGGCGCAATTGGCATCGTTGGCGACGTTGTCGCAAGCGCCGCCCGCCTCATTGCACGAATCATCCGTACAGGCCACGCCATCGTCACAATTGACGGCCGCGCCCGTCTGACAATCCAACACGGCGTCACACGTTTCGGCTCCATCGCAGAAGAGGCCATTGTCGCAGTTGGCATCGTTGGCCAGATGATCGCACGCATTCGTGGCCTCGTTGCACGAATCGTCCGTACAGCCGACGCCGTCGTTGCAGTCCACGGCCGTGCCCGCCTGACAATCCGCGAACGCATCGCACGTTTCCGCGCCGTCGCAGAAGAGGCCGTTGTCGCAGTTGGCATCGTTGGCCGTGTTGTCGCAGGAGGCCGTGGCCTCGTTACACGCATCATCGGTGCAGGCCACGCCGTCGTCGCAATTGACGGCCGTGCCCGCCTGGCACGCCCCGGCCACGCAGGTTTCGCTACCGTTGCAGAACAAGCCGTCATCGCAATCCGCATTGCTGAAACAATCCACGCAGGCGCCGCCCGCCTCGTCGCAGAACTGTCCCGGACAAGGATTGGTGCCCGCCTGGCAATCGTTGACCGCGTCGCAGGTCTCGGCACCATCGCAAAAGACCCCGTTATCGCAATTGGCGTTGCTGGCCAGATGATCGCACGCATTCGTGGCCTCGTTGCACGAGTCATCCGTACACGCCACGCCGTCGTTGCAGTTGACGGTCGTACCCGCCTGGCAATCGAGCAGCGCGTCGCAGGTCTCCGCGCCGTCGCAGAAGAGGCCGTTGTCGCAGTTGGCGTCGTTGGCCGCGTTGTCACACGCGCTCGTGGCCTCGTTGCACGAATCATCCGTACAGGCCACGCCGTCGTTGCAATTGACCGCCGTCCCCGCGACGCAGACCCCCGCGGAGCAGGATTCGCTGCCGTTGCAGAACAGGCCGTCGTCACAGTCGGCGTTCGTCTGGCAATCCACACAGATGCCTCCGGCTTCGTCGCAGAGTTGCCCCGGACACGGATCGCTGCCCGCCAGGCAGCCCAGCCCGGCATCACAGGTTTCCCCGCCATTGCAGAAGATGCCGTCGTCACACGAGGCATTGTTGGGTGCGTTGTCGCAGGAATCCGTGGCCTCGTTGCACGAATCGGTGGTGCAGGCCACGGCGTCATTGCAATCCACTGCGGTGCCCGCCTGACAACCCAAGGTCGCGTTGCAGGTTTCCGCACCGTCGCAGAACTGGCCGTTGTCACAACTGGCATCGTTGGGCGCGTTGGTGCACGTTCCACCCGGCTCGTTGCAGGAGTCGACAGTACATGCCACGCCATCGTCGCAATTCGTCGCCGTTCCAGACAGGCAACCCTGCGCCGCGTCGCACGTCTCCGCGCCGTTGCACGCGAGGCCGTCATCGCAGGCCGCGCTATTCGGCGTGTTGCTACAGGTTCCGCCTGGCTCGTTGCAGGTATCGGAGGTACACGCGACGCCGTCGTCGCAATTGACGGCGGTCCCGGACTGGCAACCCACTGCCGGGTCGCACGTTTCCGCCCCGTTGCAGGCAAGACCATCGTCACACGCCGCATCGCTGGGCGTGTGATCGCAGGAATCTGTGCCCTCGTTGCATGAATCCGTCGTACAGGCGACGCCGTCGTTGCAATCCACTGCGGTTCCCGCCTGACAACCGAGCGTC
>JBHHUB010000218.1:0-5617 GCA_046753625.1 Phycisphaerae bacterium
GCCATCGGCACGCGGCATAGGATGTCTTGAGCCTTTTTAGCGTTGTAGTATTAGGGGGCATGGCCGGCTTGCTCACGAATCCTGTCGAACCGTTTCTCGTCCAGAATTGTCGGCCCGGAATCCTGGCCTCCTCGCGCAACAACCACGAGATTGGTGCTTGAATTATCGCATAGAGTGCACGTGTTGGCCACTGGGTAGACGAGTCCGCGGCAATTGGCGATACCGTGCTCTATCTCATTCGCCTACGTTCTGTCGATGAGTAGCGTGGCCAACCACTCTTGGCGCGACCGTGGCATCGCTCCATCCAAGCGTGGGTTCCTTCTGCAAACCGCCAGCTTCCCCCATAGTCTTACCTACCGGGAATCAGGCAAATTGCTCTTCGGTACGGCAGTCCTCCCATTTGCCCGACCTCGCTGCTTGAGTGTTTCGTGGCAAGTCCATAGGCCACATCCCATTCCACGGAATCAATAAAGCCATGCCGGAAAACGAGTTATCGGTCTTAGATTATTCCTTAGGCTCCCATAAACATCTTGACCGGTCGATTATGGGACGGTATAATGGCGGCAATGGAGGGGTTGACGCGGCATTGCTGAGGCATAGCCACTGATTGATGCCTCAGCCCGGTTGGGGCGCCCATGTCGAGGGCGCCAGACATGTGGCAACTCTAGTCCAACGCTACGGGTAGTGCGGGGAGCGGCAACGCGGCGCTTTGAGGAATATCCAGGCCAGCGCACGGACGCGCGCATTGAGGATTACTGCCTAGCAATCGAGTGCCGGCTGACCCTGTTTCGGCAGCCGGCCGTTTGGGTGCGCTCCGCGATAATTGCACAAATTTCGCGCAGCGTCCGCGCACCTTGACCGGGTACGGTCCGGTTGTTTGTCCCAAGGGTATCGGGGCGGACGCTTTGGGGCACCGGTCAAAGCCAAAATGGCAGTGGCCTTACGGAAAGGGGATGTCGGGTTGGTTCGTTTGCGACCAGACGATTTTGAAGGCCGATGGTGGGCGGTGCACACGAAATCGCGAAACGAGAAGGCGCTCGCGCGAGATCTGGATCAATTGGGCATCGGATGCTTCCTTCCCCTGGCCCGCGTCGACCGGCGTCACTCCGGTCGCACAACCCAAGTACATCTACCGCTGTTTCCGGGCTACCTGTTCATGTGTGGTGAAGCGGAAGACCGCTACGCCGCGCTGAATACACGGCGCGCAGTCCGCGTGATCGATGTTGGCGATCAAGACGGATTCAAGACGTCGTTGCGACACATTCACTGCATGGTCAACAGCGATCGGCCCGTGGACGTCTATCCAGGCATCCGTCGCGGGCGCCTGGTCCGCGTGGCTCGCGGACCGCTTCTGGGTCTGGAAGGCGTTGTCTTACGGCGACGCGGGGTCTGCCGCATTTACGTCGCGATCGACATGCTCGGGCATTCGGCGGAAGTGGAAGTAGATGGCGGTGTGCTCGAAGTGATCGACTAATGCGCTACGATTCGTCGTGTCCCCACGTTTGCGGGTGGCGTGTTGCGCCAAGGATTCAAAAGGAGTGGAGCGGACGACGATCTCTTGCATAAGAGGAGGAAAGGGTGTTTCAAGAAGTGAAACTCAGGCCGGTCGGGCCAATTGCTCTAGCGACCGTTTCGGAAAACTCCACCGAAACATTGCGCCCAGAGAGAACCACCGTCGACGGATTGATCCTGGCGGGCACGCACAGTTGGGGCGACGACGTTCTGGAACGGGTGGCGCCCAAGCCCTTGTGGCCGGTCGCGCTTGTGCCGCTGATTAAGCACGGCATCCGGTGGCTTCACGACGGCGGAGTCGCTACAGCGCATATATGTGCGAATAGCGAGACGTCCGCCTTGCGAGCCCGGTTCGGCGCGGGCGAGTCGCTTAACCCTCCACTGGCCTATTATGAGGATCGGATGCCCCGCGGCCCGGCGGGATGCGCCCGCGACGCCACACGTGCAACACACGGAAACGCCGTCATCATCCTCGAAGGGTCGATCGTACCGCGCGTTGATTTCGATGCTTTGTTGGATACGCATCTTGGAAAAAAAGCGGCGCTCACCGTGGCGGTCCAAGAGGCCACCCGTCCACCGTTGTCTGATTCGCTCTCCGGCGATCGAGCGCCAGGCGATCGGCCATCCGACGTACCCCTGGAGCCGATCGGCATTTACGTTTGTTCCAGAGCGGCGCTCCTCAAGATTCCAGCCAGCGGTTACCAGGACATCAAAGAGGGTTGGATCCCGAAGCTCTACGCGGATGGCTTGCCGGTCGTAACGCATCAGGTCAACGCTCAATCGGCTCCGCGCGTTACCGACTCTGCATCGTACCTCGATGCAAACCTGTGGGCCGTTTCGCGGCTGGACGCCGACGGCGAAGCTGACCGCCTGTCCCAGTGCGGATTCCACCGTCGCCGGCGAGCTTGGGTTCATGAATCCGCCAGAATCTCGCCGACCGCCAAACTAAAAGGGCCGATACTGATCGGCGCGGCGTGCAAGGTCCGTGCCGGCGCCATGATCATCGGACCGGCGGTGATCGGGCGTGAAAGCGTGGTTGATCGCGATGCGGTCGTCAGTCGATCCGTTATCTGGGATCAGTGCACGATCGGCGCGGGTGCCCTGCTGGACTGTTCCATTCTCACCCATCGGACATCGATCGATGCCGAAACCGTGGTACGCAGCACCGTTTTGGTTGCATCGATCAGATCGCCATCGAAAGTGGCCCATGGACACTGATGATACCGCTTATACTCGATCACCGGCCACCCTATCTCGACCAGGCAGCCCCTCCGACTTCCTTACTCTGTTTGCCGCTTGGGCGCGGTACATTGCTCTGGAACTTGGTGGCCGGGATCGGTTGCGAGGCGACCGAGACGCTGATGATCATTACGACCTTCGCTCCCGACAGGTCCTACAAGGATCGACTCGCATCCATCATCTCCAATCCTATCTGTGTGGTTGAATCGTCGGATGTGCCGGTCGAGGTCGCACGGTTCGAGCCTCAAGACGCGGTGTGCGTGGTTGATTCTATGTGTCGTCCGCTGGCGGATCTCGGTCTTGCCCGCATGCAAGACGACCATCGAGACTTTCGCGGCGCTACCCACGTGATCGCGAGCGGGACGGGCGCCGACCATATTTGTGAGCATATCGAACGCGACGGCGCCGGTAGAATCAAGCGGGTCGTACGACGCTTTGGTACGACCGACATGCCGGAAGTCACCAATGAGACGATGATCGCCTCGTTTATGCCGGCATCGGCGCTTCGCAACGTATGCTTCACATCGCTGGGAGAGCTTCGCGTTGAGCTTTCCCGCAGGCATGTCTTGAGCCGGGATGTACCGCTCAGCGTGGACATTGCCGACCTCCGCACAGCGCCCGATCTCTTGAGCCTTCACGAATGGACGGTGCTACATTCGGCACGAGGCGAACGCCAGCGGCGAAACGGCCGTAGCGGCCCGGAAGGCTACACCCACAAGACCGCCAAGGTGCACCCGTCGGTCCGACGAATCGGGCCGGTCGTCATCCAAGGCGGCGTGACCGTCGCCAAGGACGTTATCGTCATCGGTCCGACCGTCCTTGGGGCAAAGAGCCGTATTGAGGCCGGCGCTACGATTGCCCAGTCGTTGGTCGCCGCCTACGCACGCGTGGAGCCGGGCGCGGACGTGCTTCACCGAATCGTCGCAGGAACCTGGACGCGAAATCGTGAAGCCGAATGGCTGGACGGCTCGATGGTCATTCCGGCGAGGCGATTCAGGGACGCGAACACCACTGGGCATGCGAACTACGAGAAAAAGATCGGCGCGGCGCGAACTCGGACTGTTGGGGCGATTGTCAAGCGTGGAATCGATCTGATCCTGGCAACGGTCGGCTTGGTGGTGCTGGCTTTACCACTTTTGGTCGTGGCCCTGATGATCAAGCGAGATTCGCCGGGTCCGATTCTGTTTGCTCACCGAAGGGAAGGTAAAGGGGGAAGAGAGTTCCGCTGTTGGAAGTTTCGATCCATGGTGCCGGGCGCGCATGCACAGCAGCGAGCGCTGTACGAGAAAAACGCTGTGGATGGCCCGCAATTCGATATTCCGGACGATTCTCGGATCACGCGGCTGGGCAGGTGGCTTCGCCGCACCAACGTGGACGAGCTGCCGCAGCTCTTCAACGTCATTTGCGGGGATATGAGCCTGGTTGGGCCGCGCCCCTCGCCGTTTCGAGAGAACCAGATTTGCATCCCGTGGCGCCGAGCCAGACTCTCGGTGGCGCCCGGAATAACCGGCATGTGGCAGATCTGTCGCAAAGTCCGCAGCGGCGGGGACTTTCATCAGTGGATCTTCTACGATCGCATCTACGTCCTACATCAGTCGGTCTGGCTGGATCTCAAGATTCTCGTTGCCACCATTCTGACCTTTGGGGGTAGGTGGAGCGTCCCGCATACGTGGTTGGTCCGTTCCGACGCAAGCATCGCGGCCCAAGCTGCCGATAGCAACAATGCCAACCGCCCGGGCGCGAGTCCGCTCGGATATGGGGGAGTGGCATGAGTCTTGTGCGAGACGGTTGGCCGAGAACAGGGATCGACAAGGATGGATTCGGCTCTACGGCGGCAAAGGCGGTGGCGGGGTGCGGTTCGGGCAGCGGTTCGGTGGGCGGCAGTCGCGCTGTGCGGCGCGTCGGGCTGTGCCTCGGACTACCGCATTAGTTTCACCGAGTTTCTGCGTCTGGAGCAAGAAACCCGCGAGGCCCAAGCGACCACGCTCTCGCCAGCGCAGCTCGATGCCCTCAAAACCTTGATTGATCGTCGGCTCGGCCCCTACAATATCGGCCCGTCGGACATCCTGACCGTAACCATCACGAACGGCGAGATTCCATCGCCACACCAACCCATTACGGTTCGCGTCGATCAAGCCGGCGAAATCGTCTTCCCGCTGGTGGGGGCTGTTTCGGTCGGAGGCAAGACCCTCGAGGAGGCCGAGGACGCGGTACGCCAGGCTTTCGTCCCGGCCGTGTACAAGGACGCGGTCGCGCACGTTGAAACGACGGTCCCGTATTACACCAACGTCTTCGTTCGTGGCGCCGTTACCGATCCCGGTTTGGTGCCGCTCAGGCGGACGGAGCGTAACCTGTTGTATGCCGTGGTGGGCGCCGGCGGGGCCGCCGCGACGGCTTCGGGCAAGGTGACGCTACTACGCGTGCGTCGCCCGAACGAAAAGGTCACGCTGGACCTAACGGATCCGCTTGAGCTTCAGGCCGCCCTCGCCCTGGATCCACTTGAAACGGGGGACATCATCAAAGTGGACGCGGCGTTTCCAAATGTTGTGTTCATAGGCGGCCTGGTAAACGCCCCAAGACCGCTGGAGTACTCTCCGGGAGTGCATCTCAACATCTTGCAGGCGATCGCCGCGGCCGGTGGACTTCGGACCGATGTCTGGCCGACGGAGGCGACGTTGGTCCGCCGGTTGCCGGATGGTCGCGACGTCCACGTCAAGATCGAATTGAACGCGCTGCGCAATGGGGCCGATCCAAACATCCTCTTGGCCGCCGGCGACATTCTTTGGGTGCCCGAGACGATCGGCACGCGCATCGAAGACTTCATCAACCGCAACATCTTCCTGCGCGCCGGTGTGAGCATCAACTA
>JBHHUB010000219.1:0-5582 GCA_046753625.1 Phycisphaerae bacterium
TCATCGCGAATGTCGAGCACACGGTGCGGATAGCGGTTGCCGATCGTGCGCTGGAAGCCCTCGTGCCACTGCGGGGTGTATTCCAGCATCACAAGCACGTCGGGGTCGCGTGTGTCGATCTCTGCGAGCAGCGGAGCAACGCGCTGGGGTTGAAAGAAGAGATTGATGGTCATCACGCGAAAGGCGACGGCGTCCGGGGGCGCGGCGCGGGGGGCCCAACTTTGCGCGGCCGGCCAGAACAAGTACGCCAAGGCGGGCGCCATGGCAGCGGCCGTCTTGAATCGCCGGCGCAGCACTGCGAGGGCGGCCACGATGGCCAGCCCGATACCCGCGTGGAAGACGAAGGTTCGCGATAAGAAGGCAGCGTACCAGACAAGCATACCGAATGCGTTGGTGACCGGGGCGTCGTCGTCACCCCAAACCGCAAAGGCCACGTAGGCGTACGCCGCGAGCACGCACAGCGTATCAGCGAATCGCAGCGCGGCGGAGGTGCCCGGCGGGGGAGGGGGGGGCTGCTGGGCGGAGGGCGCCGCTGGACGTGGCGAAGCGGTCCGGCTCACGAAGCGAACCGGTCCTTCCAATCCGCCAGGAGTCTTAAGGCGGCGATCGGCGCGATGGCATCCGGATCCACCGCCCGCAAGGCTTGGAGCAACGCGTCATCCGCGGGCGCAAAAAGTGACAGTTGGGCGTCGTTGCGGCTCTTGTTTTTGGCCAGGCTTCGGCTCTTGGCCTCGCGGGCAAAGCTTTGCTCCAGCTCGCGGAGGACTTCGCGGCTTCGAGCGATCACCGGCTGGGGCAAGCCGGCCAATCGGGCGACGTGGATGCCGTAGCTCTTGTCGGCGGCCCCTTCGGCGATTCTATGAAGGAACACGATACGCTCCTCCTGGCTTTCTTCGTGGGCTACCTCACGTACCGCCACATTGAGGTTGCGCACCTCGCGGAACAACTCCGCCAGCTCGGTCATTTCGTGGTAGTGCGTGGCGACAAGGCAGCGGCATTGAATCTTGGAGGCGAGATGTTCGGCAATCGCCCAGGCGAGAGACAGCCCGTCAAACGTGGACGTGCCGCGGCCGATCTCGTCCAGGACGACCAACGAGTGGTCCGTTGCGCCGTGCAGGATTCGAGCGGCTTCGATCATCTCGACCATAAACGTGGATTGCCCCCGCGTGATTTCGTCGGAGGCTCCGATTCGGGCGTACGCCCGATCCACGACGGACAGCGACATGCGCCGGGCGGGGACGAAGCAACCGACCTGCGCCATGATCGCCAAGAGCGCCACTTGCCGGATGTACGTGCTTTTTCCGGCCATGTTGGGGCCGGTGATGACGAACAGCCGCTCCCGGTCAGGCGCCATGATTGTGTCATTGGGGACGAACGCATCCTGCAGCGTCTGATCGAGCACAGGGTGCCGTCCCTCTTCGATCAAGAGGCTGATTTCATCGACGAACGTCGGTCGCGTGTAGCGCCGCTCGGCGGCGAGCTGGGCGAAGCCGGCGAGGCAATCCACCCGCCCCAGTGCATCCGCGGCGGCGAGCAGATCGGGCACGCGCTCGACCGCCTTGTCCAACACGCCTTCGAGCAGCGTCGCCTCGAGATTCTTGGCCTTGTCCTCCGCAGAAAGCACTTCCGTCTCATGCCGCTTGAGCTCTTCCGTGATGTAACGCTCGGCGTTCTTGAGCGTTTGGCGCCGCACGAAATCGGGCGGCACCTTGGATCGGCTCGCATGCGGGACTTCGAGGTAATAGCCGAACACGCGGTTGTACCCCACCTTCAGGTTGGCGATCCCCGTCCGTTCGATCTCGCGAATCTGATACGCGCTGAGCCAGGTTAGGGCGTTGCTCTTGAGCCCGCGCAGTTCGTCGAGTCGCGCGTCGAAACCATCGGCAATATATCCGCCATCGCGGGTGTGCGCCGGTGCTTCCGGGGCAACCGCACGTTGAAGCAGCTCACCGAGCGCGTCGAGCCCTTCAAGGCGCGCGGCCAGTTCATCGAGTATGCCGATGCGCGACGCGCGAAGCAGGCCGACCATGTCGGGAAGCGCTGTGATTGCGTCACCGAGCGCGCGCAGGTCTCGCGGCCCGCTTCGCCGTAGCGCGACCCGGCCGGCGATCCGCTCCATGTCGGCCATGCCGCGCAGATGAGTCCGCATGCCGTCGCGCGCGGGCGCATTTTCAAGAAAATAGCTCACGGCGTCTTGCCGCGCGATGATCCGTGGCCGGTCGATCAGGGGGCGGCGCAACCAGGTGCGCAGCCGCCGTCGCCCGATGGGGTGGACGGTCCGATCGATCGCCCAAAGCAGGGTGCCCTCGCGTGAACCGGCGCGCAGCGTTTGTTCGATCTCCAGCGACCGCCACGTGCTGTGGTCGATCAAGAGGAAATCGTCGCCGCCGCGCCGCGTGAGAGAACCGAGGTGTGCCAGCGAAGTCTTTTGCGTTTCGTTCAAATAGCCGATCAGCGCCCCGGCTGCGCAGAGGGCCGGCGTCATGGCATCGAAACCGAATCCGGCCAGCGTGGCCACCTTGAAATGCGCGAGCAGCGTTTGCTCCGCCTGATAGGCAGTGTATTCGTGCGCGGGGCGGCGCGTCACGGTCGTGGCACAGAGTTGTTCCAACGCCCCGGCCGTAGACTCGCCGGGGCCCGATCGCCGATCCTCAATCAACACTTCGGCCGGTTTGGCGCGAACCAACTCGTCGAGCAGCGAGCCCGGCGCCAGATCGACCACCTCGAACAAACCGCTGACCAGTTCCACGAGCGCTAGGCCGGCGTGATCCGAGTCGATCACGATTGACGCCAGGAGGTTGTCATCGCCGTCATCGAGCAGCGACGCGTCGGTAAGCGTTCCGGCCGTGACGATGCGCACCACGTCGCGCTTGACGACGCCTTTGGCGAGTTTGGGGTCTTCGAGTTGCTCGGAAATCGCCACCTTGTAGCCGGCGTCGACAAGTTTCTTCAGCTAGCCGTCGAGCGCGTGAAAGGGGATGCCCGCCAGCGGAATCGGGTGGCTGCCTTTGCTTCGGGCGGTCAGGGCAATGCCCAGCACGCGCGCACACAGTTCGGCGTCTTCGTAGAACGTTTCGTAAAAATCGCCCATGCGGAAAAGGAGAATCGCATCACCGACTCGGGCCTTTTGCTCCACGTACTGGCGCATCGCCGGAGTGTGCGGCGCCGCCCGTGGGCTGGGCGGCGACGAGGGGTCGGATGCCGCTGACTTATCAAATGGGGCTATGGTTTCTGCCAACGTGATTCCTCGGCCGATTCGTTTGCGGTTGCACTTCGATCAGGCAGACAATATAGCCCGCCCGGCCCGCCCGGCCAACGGCCATCGCTACGGTGCGCGGCGGTTGGCCCCTTGCTGCCACGCGGCTACAATGAGGTTATGGTACATTCGCGGGAAAAAGTCGTTGTGGCCATGAGCGGCGGTGTGGATTCGAGTGTCGCCGCCTGTCTGCTTGTGGAGCAGGGGTATGAGGTGGTGGGGCTCTTCATGCGAACCGGGGTTACACCCCCACCGGAGCGGGCCTGCTCGGGGCCGGATGCCGCGTCCCAGCGGACCCGCCAGGGCTGCTGCAGCGCTTCGGATGCTGCCGATGCTCGATTCGTTGCGGGAAAGCTCGACGTTCCGTTCTATGCGCTGAATTTTGCTGCGGATTTCGATTCGTTGATCGATTACTTTGCGGATGAATATGCCCGCGGACGTACGCCCAACCCGTGCGTAGTCTGCAACAACCAGATCAAATTCGGGAAAATCGTCGAATACGCGGACGCGATCGGCGCAAAGTACATCGCCACCGGACATTACGCGCGAATCGGCGATCTCGCGGGCCGGCCGACCTTGATGCGGGCTGTCGACCGGAAGAAGGATCAGTCCTACGTCCTGTTCGGGCTTGAGCGGGAGCTGCTTGCTCGGTTGCTCTTTCCCATCGGCGACATGGAGAAGACGCAGGTCCGAGAACTCGCCGCCCGGTACGAGCTGCCGAATCGCGACAAGCCCGATTCCGTCGAGATTTGCTTCGCACCGAACCGGGATTACGCCCGAGTGGTCCGGCAGCGCCGCCCGGATGCATTTCGCCCTGGTAAGGTGCTCGATACGGCCGGTCGGGTTATCGGCCGGCATCGGGGGATCGGCCACTACACGATCGGGCAGCGACGCGGCTTGGGGATTGCCGCTACGCGGCCGATCTATGTTTCCTTGCTCGATCCGGACGCCAATACGGTGACGATGGGCAATGACGCCGACCTGCTTGGCCGTTCCCTGGTGGCTAACAGAACGTCCTATCTCCTTGATCGGAGCAGCCCGTTTCCGGCCGATGTCCAGATTCGCTATCTGCATCGGGCGGCGCCGGCTACGGTACACCCGCTGGATGGCGGCTGCGTTCGGATTGTTTTCGACACGCCTCAGCGGGCCATCACGCCCGGTCAACCCGTGGTCTTCTACGATGGGGATACGGTGATTGGTGGCGGCTGGATTGCATCGGTTCAGCCCGCGAACGCACCGGGCGCGTGTCCTGTTCCGGTGCATGCCTATGCCGACTCAGAGCCGCCGGTGCGGGTCTGCGCACCATCCGATGGTGGATTGTCACAGGGCTTGCGCCCTGTGTGCTGATTCGCAACCGCGGGCGCGGGTCTGCGAACCATTCCGCCGCGAATCGTGGCCCCTTGCGCTCCAAAGTGACGGAAGTCACAGGGCTTGCGCCCTGTGCTCTGATTCGCAATCACTGGCGTCGGTCTGCGGACCATCCGATGGTGGTATGTCACAGGGCTTGCGCCCGGCGGTATGAAGCAGGCCCGCCACCGATGGTATCACGTCCCCCGATACAGGTCCGAAATCGGCAGTGCGCTCGATCCTCCGGTGGTTGGGTCGGTTTGGATTATCGAACGGCGGATGCATCGAATTGAGTCGCGACTGGGTCGGGTACATATACTACACTTTCATACGCAAACATGTCGTGGACGGGGATCGGAGTGCTGGAACGGCCGGCGGACCCCCGGAAACGTGACCGCCCTGGGGAGGGGGAAGTGCGATGCAGACTGGACCGTTCCGGGTTCTGGTGGCCGATGCCAATGGGGCGACTCGAAGAGAGTTGTCGCTTCACCTTGAGGATGCCGGGTACGTGGTTGTGCCGGCGGCCCGAGGCAGCGATGTTTTTTTGCAATGCGAGTTTGAGTTGCCCGATGTTCTGGTGATCGACGCCAAGCTCGACGACATGGAGGGGTACGACGCCTGTCGCGAATTGCGCGACGCACCGGCGACGTCGGATGTCCCGATTATCATCACGGCTGAGGCGCGGGACGACATGACCTTTGGTTACCTGGCGCAAATGGTGGATTTCGTCGGTGGCGATTTTTTCCTATCCAAGCCTTATGACATCCACGTCCTGGTTCGCCTTATTTCGAATATGCTGTCGGTTTCGCGCGGGGTTGCACGGCTACCTCAGCAGGGGTTTCCCACGCGCGTGGTGTGGCCCACATCCCGGCTGTCGCCGTTGGTGAACTGACGCACGAGCACGTTTTTGGGTACGATTCCGCAAGTCCATCGATTCAGCACCGCCCCCAGCCGCGGGTGTGACGCCCGCGCAGCCGTT